>JAQTUK010000109.1 GCA_028710285.1 Methylacidiphilaceae bacterium
AGCGGCTTTCCAGGGAAGCGAGTCGACGCCCAGCGCGCCGGAATGACCAGAACTGCCTGCTCCGCCATGGACTTCTTCTCTCTTTGGCTTCAGTCCTGAGCGGGCGACTGCAAGATCCAGTCCGTCGCCGCCTGCAGGCTTGAGGCGACGTGGTCAGCCAAGCTCCGGGCCCAGTGTTGCGCCCGAAGGACCTCTTTCTTCGGCTCTTTTGCGGTCAGGAGGATGGTCTGGCAGCCCGCATTACGCCCGCAGAGGACATCGGCGATCCGGTCTCCGACGAAAAACGACCGATTCAGCTCGACGCCGAACTCACGCGAGGCGCGCCAGAGCAAAAGGGGAGAGGGCTTCCGGTCCCATGAGGGATCGTCGCCGGGGGCAGCGAAGGAGAGATAGATCTTAGAGAAGAAGGGAGCGCGCAGGCGGCTGAGGATCGCCTGATTGACCGCGTCGACGTCTTCCCGGCGGAGCCATCCCCGGCCCACACCCGATTGGTTGCTGACCAGGAAAAGGAGAAAGCCGGCGGCCTTCAGCCGGGCCAGGCACGCCTGCGCTCCCTCAATCAAGATCACCTTCTCCGGATCGTCCAGGTAGGGAACATTGTCGATCAGGGTGTCGTCCCGATCGAAGAACACGGCCCGCTCTCTCATGAAAGTGCCGAGAGGTGAGCCCGGAGCTCCTCCGGAGAGACCGTTGCTGTCCCGAGCTTCCCGACTACGATTCCCGCCCCGAGGTTGGCCATCTCCGCGGCCTCCCAGGCCTCCGATCCCGCTGCCAGGGCGAGCGAGAAGAGGCAAAGGGAGGTGTCTCCGGCCCCGGAAACATCGAAGACTTCGCGCGCCGCGGTCGGGATCCGACGGCTCCGGCTCTTTTCGTCGAGCAGAAGCATCCCTTCTTCTCCCAAGGTTACGAGAAGATGGAGGCAGCCCCAGCGCTCCTGCAAAAGGCGTGCTGCCTTCTCGATGGAGGAGAAGCTCTCCTCGGGATCCTCCACGCCGCTTAGGGCGAGCGCTTCCGAGCGATTGGGCTTGAGAACGCTGACTCCCTTCCAGGACAGGCGATTATGAGTATGCGGATCGGCCGCCGTGAGTCTGCCAGCCCGGGTCGCCTCTTCCAGGACCAGGTCGACGATCTCCTGATCGAGGAGTCCCTTGGCATAGTCTTCGAGGAGAATCAGGTCGCAAACCGGAATGGTCTCGCGCAGGAAATCGAGCAGCTCTCCCCGGGCGGGAACAGGCAAGGGGTCCCGGGTCTCGCGATCGACCCGGACGATCTGCTGCTGTCTCCCAAAGACTCGGGTTTTGAGGGTCGTTTCCCTTCCAGGGAGTCGACAAATCCCGCCAGTGTCGCAGCCGGTCCCTTTTAGCCCATGAACCAGTTCTTCCCCTGCGGGATCATCACCGACCGCTCCGCACAGGGTGACGCGGGGAGTGAACTCTAAAAGATTCCGGGCGACGTTCGCGGCACCTCCCGGAAACCGGGAGGAGCGCTGCACCTCGACCACGGGGACGGGTGCTTCCGGGGAGAGCCGGCGGACTCGTCCCCAGAGAAATTCGTCGAGCATGAGATCCCCGATGACCAAGGCGCGCAGGCTGCGAAAGCGAGCAAGCAGCAGATCCAGTCGGTCGGGGGCGAGAAGCACGCACGCAAGGGGTACCCCAACCGACTTTCTCTGTCAAATGGCATCTCCTTTTTCGCGTGAGGACTGGCGCAGCCCCAGAACGGACGGTTCCCCGCTCCTCGCCGCCCCGCGGACCGGACGCACGACAAAGAGGCTTGCGCGGCAGGGCATTCTCTCGAAGGATGAAGGATGACCTTCTTCTCTGCGGAAAAGGAGACTTCCCCGTTGCCCACGATCGCGTATCTAGGACCAGAGCATACCTTCTCCCACCTAGTCGCCAGGAAGAGGTTTCCCCAAAGCCGGCTCATTCCCTGCCTGTCGATCACGGAGGTGATTGCCCTCACGGAGGCCGAGGAACATTGTCTGGGCCTGGTTCCGATCGAAAATTCCTCGGGCGGGATGATCCTGGAGACGGTGGATCTTCTGTTGGAGGAGGAGCAGCCGCTCTTCATTCAGGAAGAACTCGCCCTTCATGTCCGGCTGGCGCTGATCGGGCATCCGGCGGAAGCCCCCCGCATGATCTATTCGCATTGGGCACCGCTGGGTCATTGCCGACGGTGGATCGAGAAGCGGTTTCCGAAGGTCGAGTTGCGGGCTGCCGCAAGCACGGCCGAGGCTGCCCGGCTGGCTGCGACGACGCCCGAAGCCGCCGCCCTCGCGACCCGTGAGGCGGCTGCGGCAACCGGACTTGTCGTGCTCCATTACCCGGTGGAGCAGGGGATCGTCAACCTGACTCAGTTCGTTCTCCTGGGCCGGAAAAAACCCTCTTCCGGAGGCAGGGAGACGAGCCTGGTGTTTTCCCTGCCGCAGGAGCCGGGAAGCCTCTGCTCCTTCCTGGAAGTGTTTCGGAACGAGCGAATCAACCTGAAGCGGATTGTCTCCCGACCCGTGCCGGGTCAGCCGAATACCTATGTCTTCTTCGTCAGCCTGGAAGGGAGTGACGAGGAGGGGCCGATGGAGCGGGCGCTCAGGAAGGCCGAGGAGCGGGCCCTGCGGTGCCGTTCCCTTGGTTCTTACCCTGTTCTGGCTCCTTACGAGTCGTAGCGTTCGGCTCCCCCGCTCCCAGGGTTTGAGACGGCTTTCCCGTTTGAGATTTCCGCACGTCTTCCCACGGAGTCGTAAAGCTTTGATCCGAGAGGAAAAAACAGGAGGGTGGGTCGGCCTCCTTTTCATCCTCGGGGTGATGGACCTCTTTGCCGAGGGTTTGATCCTCCGGCTGCGTCTGGCGGATGGAGATCCGCGTTCCCCGGTCGATCAATGCAAAGAAGCGCTCCGCATCCCTCCCGGTCAAATGAAGACAACCGTGGGTTCTCGGCGTCGACCAGAGATATCCCTCGTGAAAGCCGTATCCGGGTGAGAAACCAACCCAGAAAGGCATCGGATAGCCGACGAATTTCCAGCCGGGTGCCCGACCGGGGGGGCCGGCGGCCTTGGTCCCTTCCACCGCTTGGCCGTCTTTCACCCAGAAGCCGTATTTGCCGGACCGCCGCCGCTTGGCCTTTCCCGTCACGCGGAAGACTCCGGTGGGCGTGAGATGGCCCGGTTTGCCCGAGCAGGTGGGTGCCACCAGCAGAGACCGATCGCCTTCCATCACGTACAGGGTCCGGCCGCTGAGGGAGACCTTGACGATGCGCTGGGGGGGAGCGGACGGCCGGGCCCGATGGTGGGCGCCGGCCGTCCAGGAAGACCGGCTCTTTTCCCTCGCCCAAGCAGAGGAGCCGGCGCAGAAGAATGCGAGGGAGAGCAGCGTTAGAATGGCGCCGATCGCGGGCGAAGGACGCCCAAAAATGCTCATCGTCCCGACCACGCGAGTTTGTCTACCGGATTCGATCTCTCCAGGAAAGAGGAAAGCTCTCATCGCCTCCCTCCGATCTCTGTTCCCCGATGCCCGGCAAGTCCTGCGCCGCGCGCCTCTCCCAATTTACGCCCTGTTGACTGGGAATGGAGGAAAATTAACTAGAGCTTGATGACATCTTTACGTACGGTGTCTGCCTCGGCAAGCCGACCCAATCGACGCGTCCCCTCCGGGTTCGAACGCACATGGGAAAGCCGTCAAAGAGATCGTCGCATGCTTCTGGAGAATCCATGGGTCTTCCTTGCGATCTGGATGGGCGCAGCCTTTCTGGCTGCCGTGATCGCGCTCCAGCTGCGAGTTTCGGTGGCACTGGTGGAGGTCCTCGTCGGCATCTCGATGAGCCACTTACTCGGGATGGCGGAGCCAACCGGATGGATGAACTTCCTGGCCAGGCTCGGAAGCGTCACGCTCGCCTTTCTTGCCGGAACCGAGATCGACCCAGCTGCCTTCCGGCATCACGCCTTTCCGAGCTTGCTCATCGGCCTTCTCTCCTTTCTTCTTCCCTTCGGCCTGATCTATTTCCTGGCTCACTCGGTTCTGGGTTGGAGTACGCCAGGGTCCCTCGTTGCGGGGATCGCGTTGGCCACGACTTCGGTCGCGATCATTTACACCGCCGTCCTCGAAAAAGGGATGGAAGCCAGCCGCTTCGGCCAGCTGCTTTTGACAAGCTGCTTCGTCACCGATTTCCTCTCGGTCCTCTGCCTGGGCCTCTTCTTTACGCACTGGTCCACGAGCTCGGCGCTTTTGCTGTTCCTGGCTCTCTTGCTGCTCCTGGCTCTGCCGCTGTCGCTGAGACCTCTTCTCCGCTGGCTGGGGCGAAGCCCGGTCAGCGAGCCGGAAATCAAGTTCCTCTTCTTCGTCCTCGCGCTCCTTGGCGCGCTCGCTTCGGTTGCGCAGACCGAGCCCGTCCTGCCGGCCTACGTCGCCGGCGTGCTCGTCGCCAAATCCTTTGCGACCGATCGGGAGCTCGTGCGCCGCATGCGCTCACTCGCCTACGGACTGCTTACGCCCTTCTTCTTCATGAAGGCGGGCTTTCACATTTCCTTGCATGCTCTTCTTTACGGCTTGCTTCCCATTGTCTTGCTTTTCGGCGTCAAATTTCTGGGCAAGATGGTCGCAGTCTGGCCAGCCCTTTGGGCGCTCCGGCTCCCCCGGCGGGAAGCGCTTTTCGGATCCCTGCTGACGAGCGGAGGACTCACCTTCGGACTCATTGCGGCCCATTTCGGAATGCTCAAGGGGATCCTGGTGCGGGAGCAGTATTCGCAGGTGACGATCGCCATTCTTTTAAGCACGCTGATCCCGGTGATCGGGGCCAGCCGCCTCTTTCCCCACGTTGTCCTCAAGGAGGAAGAAGGGAAGCGGAAGCTTACCAAGCCTGGGGAGTTCGAAGAGGAGGGGTGATTTCCCGGACGCGGGCGGCGGAAGACTTTTTGCTGGCAGCTTCGGAGGAGCGATGCTTATCTTTTCCCCCGTGATCACAGCCCTGGCCGATCGCGACTGGCGCGGCTGCCGCGTGATCCGTTTCCCTTCGGAGGGAACGGATCAGCCGCTGAAAGGCTCCAGTCATGCTTGAGCGCGCGCAGATCCGGAGGCTGCGCATTGCCTCGTTGCTCGAGGGTTTCACCCTGCTCTTGCTCGTTTTCGTGGCCGTTCCCGCCAAGCATCTCTTCGGGCATCCCCTGGGAGTCCAGGTGATCGGCCCCGCGCACGGTTTTTTCTTTCTCTTGTTCCTCTGGAGCTTGCTGGTGGCCTCCTCGGTCGGCGGCTGGCCCCGTGGCGAGGTTCTGCGCCTCCTCCTTGGCAGCGTTCTCCCGTTCGGGGCATTTGTAAACGCCGGCCTCCTGAAACGGAAGGAAGCGGCGCTGGCCTAAGCGCAGAGAGGGAGGCGGAAGGTTGACCTATCTCTGGCTCAAAGCACTGCACACCGCCGCCGTTCTGGTCTGGGTCGGAGGCCTGTTCACGCAGTCGATCCTGCTCGCGGCCCTGGCGCGGATCGGCATGGATCCGTCTTCCCGCTCGCTCATCACTTCGGTGCGTCGCTGGGACGGCCGGGTGACCATGCCCGCGCTGCTCCTGGTCTGGGCGCTTGGAATCGCGCTGGGCGTTCTCAGCGGGAGCTTCAGCAAGAGTTGGCTCTCCGCCAAGCTCGTTCTCGTGGTCGTTCTTTCCGGGCTTCACGGCATGCAGGCCGGCATGCTTCGCCGCTATTCGTCGAATCCCGATCTCCGGATTCCCGGCTTCGTGCGCTGGTTCCCCGGCCTGATTGCGTTGTCGGTTCTGGCGATTGCGATTCTCGTGGTGGTGAAGCCAGGATAGCCGGCTTCTTGAGGACGTGTCGCAGCCCCGGCGCCTCGTTGCGGCGGGATTCCCCTGAGGGAAACTTGGGAGCGCATCCCCTTTTATTCTCGGAACGAGGGGGGAGGATACTCGCGCGGGAGGACCTGGGTCCCAGAGATTCGATCGACGAATCGGTAGTAGAGCCAGAAAGCCGTCGGGACGCTCAGTGCCAGGAGAACCCAATGGACCACGGAGGGAACTCTGGTTCCCGAGAGGGCGAGTGGCCAGAGAGCGAGCATCGCCGCTGCGATCCGGCAGGCGTGGCGGAGGGTGGCGCCGACCAGGGTCACCGCTTCGCCGTCGGAGGTGAAGACGCGAAGGTTGAGCCAGAGCTTTCCTTGCGTGGCGCCATGGGAGCTTTGCTCCAGCAGGGCGAAGTAGCACCAGGGGCCGATGAGGAAGGACGCCGGCAGGGCGATTGCCCGAAAGGTGGGAATCGCGGAATGATGGCCGGCCAGATAATAGGATGCGGCAAATCCTGCGAGCTGAAAGAGCACGAGGGCCACGAAATAGGAGCCAAAGGCGTCGACGAGGTCTGCCGTGAGTCTCCGTCGCCAGTAGTATCGAACCCGATCGCCTCGGGGACCTGCGTTTTCCATTTCCGAGAATATTATCCGCTACCGGCTCTTCTTTCCAGAGGGGAGTTTCGGTTTGTCGCATACAGGGCGCAAAGCACTCGGAGGAGGGGGGAAAGGACCGCTTGGCCTGGGGGCAGGAGGGCTTCCGGAATCCCGGGTGCCAATGCACACCCATGCCGGCTTGCGGGCTACTGCGAACCTCTACAGGTTTTCGACCAGGCATTCGACGCAGCAACGAATGAGCGCAGGCGCGGGATCGTTCGCCGACTTCCGGAGATCGACGAAGGATCCTGCCGGATTACATCACCGCCTGGAACCGCGATCGGGACGGATTTGGCTGATTGGGCACAAATCCTATTGGTGGCTTAAGGGGAGGAATGACCTTATGTTGATCGCCTGAGCTTGCCAGCCGGGTTGCGACGTGCGGTCGGGCTGGAGCGGGGTGGTCCGGTTCGCATCGACCTCATCGATGGCGCGATCCGGATCCGGACGATGAAAGAGGTCAAGGAGCGCATCCGCGCGTTGGCGCGGGAGAGCGGCCTTGCTGACAAGGCGAGTGTCGCTGACTTCCTTGGCTGGCGCGCTGTGGCTCGCAACGGAGAAACCGCGACGATGACGCATATTGCTTGCGAAAGACAAGATGGCCGACTCCGCGGAAGCGGGCCACGCGTCAGGCGTCCATGAACAGGTCGACCTAGTTCCAGCCGGAGAAGCTCACGCAGAACGCGCCGGGTTTCGGGATACGGTGCCTGCGATGGAAGGCGGGCTTGAGCCAACGGGAATTGTCGTCATGGGCGACAGTGCGGTCGTCCCCGATAGTGGGTGACGTAGGGCGGATCGGTCAGGATGAAATCCACCGATCCCCGCTCGAAGCGCCGCATGGTGGCGATGCAATCACCCTGAAACATCGTATTGCGGGCGTCCTGGCGATGGCCTGAATGTCACGGCTTGCTTCGTTGATGCTGGCTTGGAACGCTTGCGCTGCGCTGCAACCCTGCCTTGCGGCGAGCAGCGGATGTGCAAGCGGAGTGGACGCCTTCGCGAGGATCCGGCTGCACGGAGGCGGAGCGAAGCTGGGCGGAGCCCTAAACCGTGGCGCCAGATGGCGCGGTCGAGCCCTACGTTCGGCCATAAATAGTCTCAGATCGGATAGAAATGGATAGGAGAATGGGAAATTCGATGCTATAGGAATTGGATAGAAATGGATAGATCAATGGCATGACGCTCAATACCGCGACCCTCCGCATCACGCCGGAAGTCCTCTCGCTGATCGCGGAGATCGACGAATTCAAGGGGGCCTGGCGGGCGATCGGCCGGATCGTTCCAGAGCGTCTATGCAGCCTGCGCCGCGTCGCCACGATCGAGAGCATCGGATCTTCGACCCGCATCGAGGGTTCCAAGCTTTCAGATCGAGAGGTCGAGCAGTTGCTGGCGAACATCCGCATCGGTTCCTTCGCCACCCGCGATGAGCAGGAGGTCGCCGGCTATGCCGAAGTCATGGAGACGATCTTCAACGCCTATGACGCAATCCCGCTGACGGAGAACTACATTCGCCAACTTCACCGCGACCTGCTGGTCCACTCGTGGAAGGACGAGCGGCATCGCGGTTCCTACAAGACGTTCCCCAATCACGTCGAAGCCTTCGATGAGGATGGCAAGAGCGTGGGCGTAGTGTTCGAGACGGTCACGCCATTCGACACGCCGCGCCGCATGTCTGAGCTGGTCGAATGGGTCGCCGAGCAGGAGAAAGACAAGAGCCTGCACCCGCTGCTGGTCGTTGCGATATTCCTGGTAGTGTTTTTGGAGCTCCACCCTTTTCAGGATGGCAATGGTCGGCTGTCCCGCATCCTGACCACGCTAATGCTGCTGCGGGCTGGCTATGCCTACGTGCCCTACAGTTCTCTGGAGAGTCAGATCGAGCAGAACAAACAGG
>JAQTUK010000110.1 GCA_028710285.1 Methylacidiphilaceae bacterium
ATAGCCCCAGCCCCTGCCGCTACTTCTTAGCGGCTCCTTCCTTCGGTCGCTTCACGCCGTACTTACTCCGAGAGACGTTTCGATTCAGCTTGTTGGTGTTGCTCGGACCCACTGCGCCACCCGCATCGAGAATGCCGCGAACAATGTGGTATCGGACCCCCGGCAAGTCCTTGACCCTGCCCCCCCGGAGCAAAACAATCGAATGCTCTTGGAGAGAATGCCCTTCGCCCGGGATATAAGCGATCACCTCTTTCCCATTCGTGAGCCGGACCTTGGCGACCTTGCGCAAGGCGGAATTGGGCTTCTTCGGCGTCCGCGTCATGACCTGAATGCAGACTCCACGACGCTGCGGGCAGGAATCCAAGGCGGGAGCCTTGGTTTTGCGCAGCAACTCCTCTCGTCCTTTTCGGACCAACTGATTAATCGTCGGCATCGCTTATCTCGTTACCAAACCGAGTGAAAGGCTCCAACTATTGCGAATGGACGAATGTCTGACAAGCCCTTTTCACAAGCTTTCGGAACCGTTTTTCTCGATTTCGAACAGTATATTCCGCAAATCGGCTCAAACGCGCCCAATTTTTGTTGGCCGCCGTGATTCGGAGACCCGGAGCCGGCGGAAGGAAACGATCGACGCAAAATGAGGAATGCAGCGGCGCGATCGAACAAGGCACCCCTGGACGCGCGACAGGAAAAGCGCTACGCTCCTCGCATGCGCCATTCACGACGTTTCGGCTCTCGCTTTCTCCTGCCGACTTCGAAACCAAGGGGTCCGAAACGACAGAAAAAAGGAGTGTCACTCGGCAAGATGGCGGCGGGCGGCACCGGTCATTCCGCCAAGCCGGCTGCCGCGCCTCTTCTCGATCCGATGCCGGGAAGGGGCAGCCTGTGCGAACGGGAGATCGGCACCCCTCTTGGAAGAATGGTAGGGATCGCCGATTCCGCCGGCTTGCGGCTCCTCCAGTTCGCCGACGCCCCCAAGCTTCCCGCGCAGAGGATGCGCATCGTTCGCTGGCTCGATCGCTCCCCCGAGCCGCGACCCAACAAGCATCTCGAAGCGCTCGAGACCCAGCTTGCCGAGTACTTTGCCGGAAAGCGGCTGCGGTTCTCCATTGCCGTCGCGCCGATCGGCACGTCCTGGCAATTGGCGGTTTGGAACGGCCTGCTGAGTTGCAGGCCGGGAGAGACCCTATTTTATCAAGATCTTGCTCGGGCTCTGGGACGACCGCACGCGGCACGCGCTGTCGGGAGCGCAGTCGGAGCGAATCCCATCCCCATCCTTGTCCCTTGTCATCGTGTGATCCCTAAGCGAGGCAGCTTGGGGGGATATACCGGCGAACCATGGCGAAAAGAGCGTCTTCTCACCTTGGAAACGGCTGCGGACCGGCCAAGACCGACCACCGAGGAATGAGCGGCCACGTACGATGCCGGCTTGTTCGTCCCCGATTCATGGGGCGATGACCTCCAGTTCGGCTGGAGCGAGCGAGAAGGAGCACGGCGTGTGGCCGTACAGCTCGCCATCGACCTCCAAAGGGACTGGGCGGGACGAGTGGACGGTCAGCGTCTTTGCTTGAAAATAGAGGACGTCGGAAAATTGAGTGTGCCGCCGGGAAAGCACTCCTTGCACATAGCGGGCGACGGCTACGGCGTTGAGCTCGGCGAAGAGACATCCGTCGAGCAGGCCGTCGTCGAGCCTCGCGTCGGGGAAGACGGCAAAGGGCCCCCCGTAAAAGCGGCCATTCCCCACGAGCAGGAATCGCCCGTGATGCGTTTCCCTTCCGTCCAGCGTGACGTCCAACAGCGGGGCGGATCGTCCTAGAAGCCCTACGGCGGCGAGCAAGTAGCTGATCGGACCAAAGGTTTTCCTGGTCCACCAGTGCGTCCGGGCAAGGATTTCCGCATCCAAGCCGACACCCGCGAGCTGAACAAAGCGCTGCTCCCCCACGCGGGGAACGTCGACCTTCCTGGTCTTTCCCCTCAGGATGACCTCCCACGCGCTCTCCAGCTGGATGGGGATTCCCAGCTCCATGGCAAAGACGTTGATCGTGCCGAGCGGCAAAATTCCGAGGGTCGCCGCCGTCCCGTTGAGCCCGTTGACGACCTCGTTCACGGTCCCGTCTCCCCCCGCGGCCACCACGATTCGGTACCCCTGCTCCAGCGCACGCTCTGTCTGAGCCTCCGCATCTCCCGGGAATTTCGTGACTCGAATCACCGAATCGCCGACCGCCCTGCGGAGCCGATCGAAGAGCCTCCTTGATTTCTCGCCGCGTGCCGCCGGATTAAAAATGATGCAGACGCGATTCATTTGCTGGAAAATCTTTAGAAACTCTTGCCTAATTACAAGCAGTGCGACTGCTTCGACACGTAGGGGAGTTTGCGATCGGACTCGTCTTGGCCGCAACCGTCTTTTTTTTCCTCGCGGAGCAGGGCCTCAAGCGGTGGGTATCGGGTCGCCGAGCCGCCGCCTATCTGGAATGGGCGCTCGGGGAAGCGCTGGGCGGCCCTGTCCGGTTCTCCTCGGCGGAATGGAAGCCGCCCGCCGAAATTACCTTGCATGATCTCCGGATTGATAACCCCGCCACTCAAGCGGCGCCAGCCCTCTTTTCCGCCAAAGATGCTCGCTTCGAATACTCCCTGCCCAGTCTGCTAACCAAGGGCTTTTACCTTCGGCGTGCCCGGTTGGAGACACCGAACTTCGCATTCCAGATGGACCAGGACGGCAGGCTCCTGCTACCTCTGATCGATGAAGATCCTGCCAAGCCTGGTTCTCCGCTGCTCCTCGCCCGCGCTCGGCTTGTGCCCTGGCGCGTCGGCAGTCTGGACATCGAGGACGGGCGCGCGGTTCTCCTTCTCCCGGATGGTGCGCCCCTAGTAGAGGCTGGACAAATCTCCGCTTGCGGGCCACTCCAGGAAAAGACGAGCTTGCTCTCCGGCAACGGCACCTTCGCCGCTGGCTGGATGCGGATTCTCGGTCGCTTTTCCTGCCAGCAACTTCTCGCACAGTACAAGATCGAGGCTTCCCGCCTGGTCCTTTCCCACGTGCAGGCCCTCGCGAACGGCGGCCGCATCGAGGCAGCTCTCGCCCAACTTCCCGCCGATGCTCCCGGAGGCATGTTTGGATTGCACCTCAAGATTACGGATCTCGACCTCCATGAGTTTCTTTCCGCTCTTCACAACAACACGCAGGCCGCCCGCGGCCGACTCTCCCTCGACTTTGACTCTCGCGGCCGGCCGCTCGTCGCCAAGAGCTTTACCGGACAGGGCTCCTTTTCCGTCAAGAACGGACACATCGAGAACATCTCCCTTTTTTCCGCCCTGGCGACCATTTTCCGGGAAAGCAGCCTCGCTCAACCCGATTTCTCGCAATGCGCCGGGCAGTTCCGCATTCAAGAGGGAGCCATCACCTTTTCCAACCTCAATTTTGATTCCACTCAATTTTCTCTCTCGGGAGAGGGCTCGGTGGCTTTCGATTCTTCCTTGCGGCTTCTTCTTCGCGTCCACCTGAAAGATTCCCTCCTCCATCAGCTTCCGGACCTGATTGCGCGCCAGCTTCGCTTCCTGCAGGATCGATCGCAGTCGATCGTGCTCACGATGAGAGGAACGATTCAGAACCCGGAGGCGAAGTTGTTGGAAAACTTGGCGTCGCGATCGACAAATCCGGGACAGCTTCCCTCGCTCTTCCTCCCATGAGGCGGGGAGCGAAGCCTCCCCACGCCCAAAGCTCCAGCGGGGCGGACAAAGGCGCATGGCTCTGCGGGTGATCTCAGGCACTGCCGGCGGACTTCGCTTGGAAGTTCCCAAAGGGGTCGAGATCCGACCGGCCCTCGACCGAGTGAAGGGAGCGATCTTCTCTTCGCTCGGAGAGTGGATCGTCGACAAGCGGGTGCTCGATCTTTACGCCGGAACGGGCTCCCTCGGCATCGAGGCCTTGAGCCGAGGGGCAAGGGAAGCGACCTTCGTCGACCTGGCCAATGCCTGTTGCCGAGCGATCCGTCATAATCTCCTCAAGACGGGCTTCCATGGAGAAGTGGTCGAGGCCGACGCTCTTCGTTTCCTCGCGAGGGACCAGCGCCAGCACGACATTGTCTTTGCCTCCCCGCCCTATGAAAAACACGAGCTCCTCCTAGACCAGCACCCCCTGCTCTCCTCGGTTGCGTCACGGCTGGCCCCGCAGGGCTGCTTCATCTGGGAGTTTTTTCGACGGAACCGGATCGAGCACCCAGGCCCGTGGAAAGTCCGGTGGCAACGAAGAACGGGAGAAACCGTCGTCGTCATGATGGAGTTGGAAGGTTAGCCGGATCGCTCCGAAACGAAACCATCGTCCATCGGCATCGGAGCGGTGAAAACCCGCGTCCGCTGGCATGTAATTTGCTTTTTCATTTCTTGGTGAAAGAAGAATTGATGGAGCGCTTCGAGAACGAAAAGATTCCGGACGAGAAGACTCTGCGGACACCCACACCTGCTAAGACGGTACGAAGGAACCCGATCGCCAAACGCCCCTCATCGATTTGGCCGCGACCGATTCGTCGATACGTCGAGTGAGATGGATGGCTCGCAGCGATGTGAAGTCGGCAGGGCCCACAGGTTCTCTCTCCTGTCGGGCAGAGTCTTGCAATCGGCAAAAAACGTCCCGGTTGCGAATTTTGACGAATGCCGGCTAAGCACTCGCAATCCAGGTCTTGGCCACCGCTAGATCCGCAAGCTTGTAAAGCCGGACTTCGCAGGGAATGAAGGGTTTGAACATGGTCATGAGCCCGCGAATCCATGCTTGATCCGCGACGACGGCCACCCTGCGGAAGTCGTGCCAGTGCTTCAGGCCAAAGGCGCTGTCGTCCCAGAGCGCCTCAAGCTCGTACCCCGTAAAATCAGAACTGATGACATAAAGCATCTTGATCGGGCCCTTGGCCATCATCGCCTCGGCCCTGGGAATCAAGATGTTTCGATAATCTTCGTGTGTCACCTTGCCGGTGGCTTCGACTCCCAAAACATCCGGCGGCATCGCTTCGATGAGCTTCAACATTGTCCTTCCCCCTTTTGGTCTTCCGGCCCGGCCCGGCATCGATCTCCTCCGCGCGACCCTCATGCCCTGCGCGGTGTCATGCCTCATTGGGGTGGAAGACCGCGCGCCTCAATCCACTTCAAAGGAAGCACGGCGGATCCCTGCGGCGCAAGCTCCATGCGGACGCTCTTCCTCGCCGTGAGGCGCGCTGTCCGGGAGTTCGGGTGGCCATCCGCGCACCGGAGGGCGGATCGACTGGCCGAGACCGCCCGCCTTGACTCCCCCAGCGTGGCTCCGCTAGGCTGCGGAGGATGTCATATCAACATGATCCCCTCCCCCCTGGGGGCGAACCATCCTTTCCGGCCTATTCCCGTCGAAGAGCGCTCCAGATTATGACGGGTCTTCTTGGGACGGCGCTGCCTTGGCCACGGGAGGCTCACGCCCAGAACGGCAAGGGTGCATCCGACCTCGTCCTTCCCGATACGCACTGGAATGCCGCAGTTCCGACCGGGCTCGTGCCGCAAAAGCTTCCTCTTCTGCGACTCAGCGATCGGCCGATCGTCCTGGAAACTCCTCGTCCGTTTTTCGAATCGTTGTTGACGCCGAACGCGGCCTTCTTCGTCCGCTATCATCTCGATGTCATCCCAAATGCGATCGATCTTTCCCAGTGGCGGCTCTCGGTGCGCGGCAACGTTTCCCGGCCGCTGGAGTTCTCTTTTTCCCAGATCCTTTCCGAGTTCGAGCCCCTGTCCGTGGTCGCCGTCAATCAGTGCACGGGGAACTCGCGCAGCCGCTTCTTCCCCCGAGTCCCGGGAACCCAGTGGGGGAACGGCGGCATGGGCAATGCGCGTTGGACCGGAGTGCGCCTCATGGATCTTCTCGATCGGGCGGGCCTTCACTCTCACACCGTTGCTCTCCGTTTCCAGGGCCTCGACTCCGGGCGCGGCGCAGAGGGAACTCCGTCCCATTCCTACTCCAAGTCGTTGGATGTGCGAGACCCGATCCTGCAGGATTGCCTCATCGCCTACCAGATGAATGGCGAACCTCTGCCGATGCTCAACGGCTTCCCTGTCCGTCTGATCGTCCCGGGTCGCTTTTCCACCTGCTGGATCAAGCATCTGAGCTGGATCGAAGCTCTCACCGAGCCGGACCAGAGCCATTGGATGAAGAATGCCTACCGGATTCCCAAGAATCCGCATCGATCCACGACACCGGAAGAAGTGGCCGCTGGGAAGCTTTCCACCGTTCCCGCCAGCGACGTGCCCATGCCCGTCCGCTCCTTTTTTGTCCAGCCGGATGTCTCGTCCAAGCTGGTCGTCCATCTGCCCATCGAGATAAAGGGGATCGCTTTCAGCGGCTCGGGAGGCATTCGTCAAGTCGAGGTCTCCACCGATGGAGGCCGAAGCTGGAGAGTCGCCCGGCTCGACTCTGACCTGGGGCCCTATTCCTTTCGGGGCTGGAGGCTACCGTGGACTCCGCAGCGGCCGGGACAGGTTGAGCTTCGGTGTCGCGCGACGGACGGAAAAGGCAACGTCCAGGCGACGGAACCGATTTGGAATCCTGGAGGGTACGCATGGAATGTCGTCGAAACCCAGACCGTTTTCGTGGGGGAGTCCGCGTGAGCCAGCGTTTCTCCCGCGCCATCGCCGCGACCGTCGTTTTCCTGACCCTTGACGCCGCCGGCGACTCCGCCCTTGCGGGTCCCGACGGTTTATCCGAAGCCGGCGTCTATGCGCTCGATTCCAGCGGGTTGATTGCTCCGGTCTCCCCCTATCCGGGGAATGCGACCTCGACCTATTCCGTTGGCGCCTATCCGCTCGCTCCCACTCCCTTGGTTCGAGGAAGCGGGCAGGAGCTCGTCGAAAGCTACTGCTCAATCTGCCACAGCGTGACCCTCATCGGCGCCCAGCCTCGTTTGCCACCCGAGATCTGGAAAAAGGAAGTGGACAAGATGATCCACCTCGGAGCGCCGATTCCCACGGAGATGGTTGGGCAGATCGTCGACTATCTGCAGAAGCACTACGGATCTCCCCAAGAGGGGAACTCGCCTTCCGTGCCCGCGCCAAAACCGAACCCCTGACGCGGCGGTCGGAGCCCACCGGATGGAGGGCACCGCGCGTACGCGGAAGACGAGTCCCGTCCGAGAATCAATACCGGTAGAATTCCGGCTTGTAGGGTCCGGACACCGGCACGCCCAGATAATCGGCTTGAGCCTCCGTCAGGCGGGTGAGCTTTGCGCCTAGATGCTCCAGATGGAGCCGGGCAACCCGCTCGTCCAGGATCTTCGGGAGAACGTAGAGCTGGCCGCGCGCGTAGCGCCCGGTCTCCCGTTCTCTCCAGAGCTCGATTTGCGCGAGGACCTGGTTGGTGAAGCTGGCACTCATGACAAAGCTGGGATGCCCGGTGGCGCAACCCAAATTCACGAGCCGCCCTTCGGCCAGGACGAAGAGGCGCTTGCCGTTCGGCCAAAGGAAAAGATCCACCTGTGGCTTGATCTCGACTCGGCGGAGCTTGGAATCGCCATAGAGAGTAGCGACGTCGATCTCGCTATCGAAGTGACCGATGTTGCAAACGATCGCTCCGCTCTTCATCTGCTCCATGTGTTCCCGACGAATCACATGGATGCAGCCGGTGGCCGTGACGAAGATATCTCCGATCGGCGCGATCTCCTCGAGCGTCGTCACCTCGTAACCCTCCATCGCCGCCTGCAGGGCATTGATCGGGTCCACCTCGGTGACTACGACGCGCGCACCCATTCCCCGGGCGGAGCGGGCGCACCCTTTGCCGACGTCCCCGAATCCGCAGACGACGACCGTCTTCCCCGCGACCATGACGTCCGTCGCACGCTTGACTCCGTCGAGGAACGACTCCCGACAGCCGTAAAGGTTGTCGAATTTGCTCTTGGTGCAAGAGTCGTTCACGTTGAATGCCGGCGTTCCCAAGGTGCCCTTTGCAGCGCGTCGCGCCAGCCGATGAACCCCGGTCGTGGTTTCTTCGGAGATGCCAAAGATTCCTGGGAGAAGCAAGGGATGCTTTTCGTGCACCAGCTCGGTCAGATCGCCCCCGTCGTCGAGGATCATGTTCAGGAACGAGCCGTCTGGCCAGCGCAGCGTCTGCTCGATGCACCAGAGGTATTCTTCTTCCGTCTCTCCCTTCCAGGCAAACACGGGAATCCCGCGCGCCGCAAGAGCCGCCGCCGCGTGGTCCTGCGTGGAAAAGATGTTGCAGGAGCTCCATCTCACCTCCGCGCCCAGGGTGGTGAGTGTTTCGACGAGGACCGCGGTCTCCACCGTCATGTGGAGGCAGCCAGCGATACGGGCT
>JAQTUK010000111.1 GCA_028710285.1 Methylacidiphilaceae bacterium
TGACCCGCCATCCTTCCGTTTCGCCGAAGCCGTCCATGCCCCCATCTCATGAACTCTCCAGCGCCCAATACCCAAGCGGTCACTTCACTTGTCCTCGCGGCGGTCACTTCATTTGTCTACGACACGCTCAAAGAGCAGGCTTGCCAACGGCTCTCCGCGGATTTAGTTCTTTCCAGGACTTCACGCGGCCCCATCATCTAGCTGGTTAGGATACGGCCCTCTCAAGGCCGGTGCACGGGTTCGAATCCCGTTGGGGCTACGAGTTGCGCGCCCATGGGCACTTCCCCGCAGAACGCAAGCCAATGCGATGCAGCGCCGCGGGCGGAACTGGAGATTCGCACCGCCCGGCGTTCCGAGTTTGTCGATATCACGCCCCGTCTCCAGGAGATCGTCAACGGCAAGGGATGGAAGAAGGGGGTTCTGACCGCCTTCGTTCCCCATACGACGGCCGGAATCACGATCCAGGAAGGAGCGGACCCCGACGTCGTTTACGACATTCTTGGTTGGCTCGATCGAGCCGTTCCCTGGACCGACTCCGCCTACCGGCACGGGGAGGGGAATACCGCGGCCCACATCAAGACTGCCCTCCTCGGCTCCTCGATCCGCTGCCTGTTGGAAGAAGGCCGCCTGCGCCTAGGCACCTGGCAGGCCGTCTTCTTCTGCGAGTTTGATGGACCGCGAAGCCGCAGGGTTTGGGTTTCCCTCGAGCCCGCATCTTCGGTCTAGGAAGGCGAGACCGGGAAGAGAAGCGAGAGCCGACTCCCCCGCCCCGGGACCGAATCGACTTCCACTTTCCCTCGGTGATCCTCCATGATCTTGCGAACGATCGCCATCCCGACTCCGGTCCCCTGCGTCTTGCGTGTCAGGAAGGGAACGAAGAGGTCCTCCAACTCTTTCGCCGTCATTCCTGGCCCGCTGTCTCGCACTCCCAAGGCCAGATAGGCAATTCCGTCCCGCTCTACCACGGAAGCATCCAAGCCCAAGATCCCGCCCTTGGGCATCACCTCCGCGGCGTTCAAGATCAAGTTGAGAAGCGCCTGCTCAATCTGACCGCGGTCGCCTTGCAAAAGAGGCATGGGAGAGGATACGCTCTTTTCGACCTGGATTCCTTGCGCCGCAAGTTTGTGGCGGACCAGGAGAAGGATCTCGTCGAGCATCTCCTCGACGGAAAGCAATTCCACCAGAGGCTGCGCCGAACGGCCGAGCGTCAAGACCTGCTCGGCGATCCGATTCATTTGGCGTAGCTTTGCTCCGATCACCGCCACATCTTTTTGAACGCCAGGCTCATCGGAGAACTTCTCGGCCAGGGTGTAGAAGAGCATCTGGATGACCGTGAGGGGATTCCGGATCTCATGGGCGACCTCCGTGGCGAGCAACCCCAATGCGGAGAGACGTTCCGATTGCCGGAGCCCCTCTTCGATCTTCATGATCTGCTGAATCAACCGGGCCTTCTGGATCGCCACCATGGAAAGATCCGCCAGCGTTTGTAGCAGCTCGATTTCGCTGTTGGAGAAGCGGTGCCGCTCCGCCATGAAGACGCTCAGAACGCCAATCCGATCCGCGAACGAAAGCGGGACGGCCAGCAGCGAACGGAGCCCCTCACCCTGTGACCGGAGCTCGAGGCAGTGCACATAGGGCTCCTCCGCCAGGTCCAAAACCGACAGCGGCTTCCCCTTTTTCACCACGACGGAGAAGACCGATTCGTCTACCGGGATCGCCAGCCCTCGGGGGAGACCCGGTCCTGCGCCAAAAGCGGCCCGCAGGACCAGATGCGCCTTATCCTCGGTGAGAAGAAAAAGGAAAGAGCGGGCTCCCGCCAGCAAGCGGGCGGCATTCCGCACAACGCCGTCGACCAGCTGATCCAAGCCCGGCTGAGAAACGAGCGTCTGCGCCATCTCGACCAAGGTGCCGAGTTGCCTGGCTTTGTGACGGAAGCCTTCGATCTCCCAGCCCATGGCAAGCCATTGCGCTGCCTCCCCCGCCAATTGCACGAGCTCTTGCTCGTGCCTTTGGGTGAAATGACCAACCCGGTGGCTGTCTACATTGAGCACCCCGATCACCGTCGACCCGACCTCGACGGGGACGGCGAGCTCCGAGCGGATTCGAGGATCGATGGCCACATAGCGCCATTCCCGCTGGACGTCGAAGATCCTCATCGGCCTCCCCGTGGTCGCCACCCAGCCGGTTACCCCTTCATCCGCCCGCAGCTTGGTTCGGCCAGCTCCCTTCCGAAGGCCGATGGAAGCCTCGATATCGAGGAAGCCCGTGCTCGGGTTCAAGAGTACGAAAGAGCCGCTGTCTGCTTGCGTCTTCGCCAAGGCAAGCCGAAGGAAGCAGCGGATCACTCCCCGCGGATTCAGCAGGCTTTGAATCTCTTCGGGCCGAGCTCGTTCGATGATTAGCCGTCCTTCGCCCATGTCACATGCCCATGGCTTTGCGAAGCCGCCGGGTCAACCTCTCGATGTCCTTGTCGTCCTCGAGCTTACCACCCCCCGTTTTCCTCACGTAGAAAGTGTCGAGGGCGGCGCCCTTCTCGGTTGCGATCCGAGCGGAGGCCACGTCGATTCCCCCGGCGGCGAACGCGGAGGCGATCCGGTAAAGGAGTCCGGGCCGGTCGGGGGTCTCCAGGTCCAGGATCGTGAAACTCCGACTGCTGGTGGTGTCGAAATGGATCCGCGTGGGGAACTCCGCTTGGCGCATCCACTCGGGCAGGCGGTCGATCTGGATGTCGACCATGGGGGAAAAATCGAACTCCTCGACCGAAAAAGCCTGCGCGAGAAGCCGCGAAAAGGGCGAGAGATATTGATCCGCGTCGGCCGCCGGCCCTTCGGGCAGACAGACCGAGAAAGTATCAATCGCGATTCCGTCGCTGCGCGAGTAGACGTCGGCGCTCAGGATGGAGATTCCCAGCGCCGCGAAGCTGCCGCAGATTCGTGCAAAGACCCGCGCGCGATCCCAGGTCACCACGATCACCTCGGAATGCCCCTGCTCCGACACGTCGGTCCAGTCGATCACCGGGCAGAGGCTCGGTTCCACCGCCACCACCTGCTGGTAGAGAAAAGCATGGACGGCGACGAGATGCCGGCGAATCCGCTCCTCCGGACAACGACGGAAATAGCCGGCTGGCAGATTCTCGAAGTGGGCGTCGATCTCCTCCACCGAGACCTGCGCCTGGAGCCGCTCCTTCATCCGGTCTGCCAGCTCTTCCTTGGGTCGCTTCGGCTCTCCTTCCCCCGAAAAAGCGCCGCCGAAATGGGCGCTTGCCGCGCGATAGAGTCGCCAGAGGAGGAGATCTTTCCAACTCGACCAGGAGTCTGCACCTGCGGTTCCTTCCCCATCGACGAAGGTCAAGATCATGAGAAGATCGAGCCATTCCTGCGTTTGGACCAGTCGGCAGAACTCTTCCACCGTCTCTTTCTCCTCGAGATCCCTCCGAAGAGCCGTTTCCCACATGAGCAGATGGTTGCTCACCAGAAAGACCACCGTGGCAAGCTCCCGTGGGGGAAGCCGGAGCCGCTTGGCGACCCGCACGGCGTTGGTCGCGCTCTCTTCGGCGTGGTGCCGCCGGTTCATCACCCGGCCGGTATCGTGGAGCAGGATCGCGAGCGAGAGAAGATAGGGACGCTCCACGTTTTCGAGGAGCGGGCGATAGGCGAAAAAAGGAGGATTGGGATCGACCCAAATCCGGTCGAGCATCTCCAAGCAGAGCAGGGTATGCTCGTCGGCCGTGTAGCGGTGATAAAACTCATGCTGCACCAGGCAGGTCAAGGGAGCAAACTCCGGAACAAGCCGACCCAGAAGCCCAAGCTCGTGCATGGGTCGCAGCAGCCGCCCCACCCTTCCTTTGCTCGAAAGGAGAGCGAGCAGCATCTCTCGAACTTCTTTTCTCTGCAGGATGGGACCTCGCAAAAGAGGCAGAGCCCGGGCGATCTCCATCGCAAGGCCCGGACCGATTTCCACGTCATGCCGCTCGCAGAGCACGAAAGCTTTGACGATTCCCAGGGGGTTCTCCCGCAGCCAGCGTCGCGGAGGAGACTCCAGCTTGCCGTCGACCAAGGGAAATTCCTCGATTTCATTGACGCTGCCTCCTCCCGGAGAAGGCACGCCTTTTCTCTTCGCGAGATTTTCAAATACCAGCCTGGTGAGTTGGTAGATGACGCGCGCATGCCGATAATAGTCGCGCATGCACTCCTCGATTCTCCGCAACAGGTTCGGCCCTGGATAACGGAGAGAGCCCGCGACCCTTGCCTGCAAGCCGAGTGTCAAGAGATCGCTCGGTCGTTTTTCCAGGTAGTGCATCTCCGCGCGAACGCGGAGCAGGAAATCGTAGGCTTCGTCCAGGCGCTTCCCCTCCCTCGGCTGCAGACGCCCGCTTTTGATCAGGTGATCGGTGGACCCGATTCCCTCCCGCACGCGGAAAACCCAAAACAGGTTCTGATAATCACGCAGGCTGCCGCAGCCATTCTTGATGTGGGGCTCTTGAACCAGAACGGTGCCCCCGTACTTGGCATGACGCGCCCTCTGATCCTCCATCCGCCATGCGACATATTCGTCTTCTCTCCCTTGGAGGCATCCTCGCTCGAAGAACGCCTGGAACTCCTTCCAGAGAGCTTGCGGCCCGGCGATCAGACGCGCTTCCAGCAGGGCGGTCTTGGTCAAAAGATCCCGATTGGCGTAATCGACGATTTCCTCGATCAGTCGCGTCGAATGCCCTACCTGGAGACCGATATCCCATAAAGTATAGAGCACCTCCTGGACCACCTCCACGATTCGCTCGTCTTCCGCCGACGAGCAACGCCCGGAGAGAAAAAGAATGTCTACATCGCTGTAAGGGCAAAGCTCGCCCCTTCCAAAGCCGCCCACGGCGGCCAGCAAGAGAGGCGGGGCGTCCTGTGGCGAACGACAGATTCGCTCCATGGTGGATCCCCAGAGGTGCCGCAGCAGGGCTGTCAGCAGCGCTGCTTGCCGGCGCGCTCTGGTCCTGCCCCCTTCCCCGAGGGACTGCTCCATGCGCAGAGCGTGCAGCTCCTTCTGGAGAAACTTTCGGTAGAAAATGGCACGATCCGCAATCCGCTTCTCCCCCGAAACGGCCTCCCGCTCCGCATCCCGGAGAGCTTTCTCCAATGGCCTGAGGAACGGCGCCACCGGGTCCGACAGAATTTCCTTGTCAGCGCTTCCCATGAGCATTCAAAGACTCTCCATGGCTAGCTTGGGAGTAAACATCGATCACGTAGCGACCTTGCGACAAGCCCGGTACCGGGTAAATCCGTTTTCCCCGTTCGCGGAGCCCGACCCACTGGAAGCCGCGCGGCTGGCGGAAGATGCGGGAGCCTCCCTCGTCACCGCCCACCTTCGGGAAGACAAGCGACACATCCAACCCGAAGACATCCACCGGATTCGCAGCGTCGTACGCCGTTTCAACCTCGAGATGGCTGCCCTCCCCGAGATGATCGCCTTTGCGTGCGAGCTTGGCCCCGATGAGGTCTGCCTTGTCCCCGAGCGACGGGAAGAAGTGACGACGGAAGGCGGGCTGAATCTCCTCGGCCGAGAGGAACGGTTTTTCTCCGGCATTGCCCAGCTCCGCTCCTCCGGAATCCTTGTCACGGCGTTCATCGATCCCGACGAAGCCCAAGTGCGGGCGGCGAAAGCGGCGGGGGCGGCCTGCGTCGAGCTCCATACGGGCGGCTATGCCAATTCGACCCATCGGGAAGCCGAAGAGGTCGAGTTGGCGAAGCAGGCGGCCGCAGCCGAACTGGCGCACTCCATGGGATTGGAGGTTCATGCGGGCCATGGACTCACCTATCGGAATGTTCGGCGCTATGTTGCGCGCACTCCCCACATCCGCACCCTCAACATCGGCCACTCGATTGTCTGTCGCGCCCTCTGGGTCGGATGGGAGAAAGCGATCCGCGAAATGGTCTTCCTCGCAGCGGGCGAATAGAACGATGGAATCTCCTCCCCGGATTCAGCGGATCAGCCGCGCCGGATTGGGATAGACGCACGGGCAACATCCCATCACTCGGCAAAAAGCCTTGCTGAAATGGCTCAAGCTCGAATACCCGACGGCTGTGGCCGCTTCCGTGACATTGTAGCCCCCCTTCCGCAGGAGCTCCGCAGCCTTTTCCATGCGCAGCCGGCGCAAGTAGGCGGGCAGAGTCTCTCCCACTTGATCCGAAAAGATGCGACTGAGGTAAAAGGGGCTGCAGCCGACCTCCTTGGAGAGCGCCTTCAAGCAGAGCGGTTCCGCCAAGTGCACTCGGAGATATTCCTGCGCCCGCTCCGCCCATCGTCGCGCATTCCAATGGCGTCGCTGCTCCGATTTGCGCGGAGATTCCTCGAAGAGAACCACTCCCGCAAGCTCCAGGGCACGGCCCCAAAACCAGAGAGAGCGTGCTCGACCGGGCACGTCCGGAGCCACCCAATGATTCCAGGCATGGCCCCAATATTCCGGGAGCGGACGCAATCGACCGACCAGGGGAGCCAGGCTCCGTCCGGCAAGCCATTTCCGGACCGTCAACGGCAGATCGTCTTCCAACCCTTCGAGCTCTTTTGCCAGGCGAGAGCGAGACCATTCAAAGGTTAAAAACCGATTCGACTCTCCTCCGGAGCGGGTTGCCTCCAACCCCTCCCGGCGCAATGCGTAAAAGCCGAAAAATCCCGGGTGGAACAGCAGGCTCTTCTTCCCGGCCCGCACCAACCCATGTCCAGTGAAATTGACGCAGATTTCCAAGCTGTCCGCATGGAAGCTTCGCGCCCAGTTGACCGCTTCCGTTGAGGAGAACTCCAGGGCTTCAACGCTCCAGCCGAGGCCGAAGATATCTCCCTCGAGTTGCTTCCAGCCACCGACAGCCTCCCAGACTTCGGCTTCCATTGGCTTCGCTCGGGTGGCGGACATTCGGGGGAACACTGCCATCAACCCGCTCCAGGGGCAACGTGATTTTTCTAGGGGTCCAGGAGAGCGAGACGATATCCGACACCCGGCTCGGTCAGCAGCAGCAGAGGCCGCGCGGGCTCGGCCTCGATCTTGTCGCGCAACCGGCCGATGTAGACGCGCAGATAGTGGGTCTGCTCGACCGACTTTGGCCCCCAAACCTCCTGTAGGATCTGGCGATGGGTGAGCACCTTGCCGGCGTGGCGGACGAACAGCCGCAACAGAGCATACTCCGTCGCGGTCAGATGAAGCTCCTGTCCCTTCACCCGGATGCGGCGAGCGCTAAGGTCGACCTCAAGAGTGCCGCTGCAGAAATGGGGGCTTTCCGCGGGGCGAAGGGCCCGGCGCAGCATGACACGAATTCGAGCGAGCAGCTCCTCAATGCCGAACGGCTTGGTCAGATAATCGTCCGCGCCGGCGTCCAGGGCGCTCACCTTTTCCTTTTCCTGGCCTAGGGCGGAGAGCACAAGAATCGGGACCTCGCTCCACTCGCGGATGCGCCGGATCACCTCTACTCCGCTCATATCCGGCAGCAAGAGATCGAGCACGACCGCTTCGGGCCGACTCTGCGCTACGGCCAAGACCCCATCCCGGCCGCTCATCGCTTCCACCACTCGGTAGTCATGACTCTCCAGGGCGAGTTGCAGCAGGCGCCGGATTTGCGGCTCATCGTCGATCACCACGAGCCGAGGCGGATGGTCTGCGGATGCTTCGCTCTCCATGTTGACTATGCTTTCAGGGATACCGCCGCCTCCGGAACGCGCTCCAAGGGGAAGAAGAGGGAAAACACCGCCCCTCCCCCCGGCCGATTCGCCGCTTCCACGCGCCCGCCGTGAGCCTCGACCACCCCTTTGACGATCGAAAGGCCCAAGCCCGTTCCTCCCGGAGGAGCCCCGATCCCGCGGTAGAACTTATCGAAGAGATGGCTCCCGCCCTCGGGTCCCAGCCCCGGACCCCGGTCGGAGACGCGCAAGACCATCTCCTCCCGGGAGCGGTCCTCCTCTACCGTCAGCTCCACGGGAGTAGCCGGGGGAGTATACATGGCGGCATTGAGCAAGAGATTGGTGAGCGCCTGCTGGACCAATGGGAAATCGATCCGAACCAAGGAAAGATCCCGCGAGACCCTGACCTCGACCCCACGCCCCTTGAAATCCTTCTTTGTATCGTCGAGCGCCGCATTCACCAGGTCCTTCGCATCGCACCACTCTTTTTTGAGTTTGAAATGTCCGGAGCTGAGCCGAGCCATATCCAGCAGATTTTCAACAAGCCGGTTCATTCGGGTCGAAGCCGAGGCGATCTTCTCCAAGTAGACCGCCTCCGACCCGAGTTTCCTGCGCGATTCTGCCGGGAGGCTCGAGACGGCCGCCGTGAT
>JAQTUK010000112.1 GCA_028710285.1 Methylacidiphilaceae bacterium
GCGCCCAGCGGAGAAGGAGCGGAAGCCAAAGCGAAAGAGCGAAGGAGCCGAAGTTCGGAAGGAAGCCCATTCGGGGCGAGCAGAGGAAGAAGAGGAGCAGAAGGGCGGCGCCGATCCCGAGCCCGACGGGAAGGCGTCGGGCAAGGGGCAAGCCCTCCCTGCGGCGGAGAGGAGTATGCGGTTCCATTCAAGCGGATCAATACGGGATCTTTTTCTTGGAAAGATTCCAGAGGCGAAATGCTTCCCGGCAGGCGGGCAGTTCGAGCCGCTCCACCGAAAGGCTCCGCCTTTCGGGAGGAAGCTGCAGTTCCTTCCAAAGCGAAACGTCGAGGAAACCGGCTCGCTCGGCCAGAGAGGAAGGAGAGCCGCAAACGACCCTTCGGATCCGGGCCCAGTAGACCGCCGCCAGGCACATCGGGCAGGGGTCGCAGTTGACATAGAGAACACACTCCCCCAGGTCGAAGCAGTCAAGCGTTCGGGCAGCGTCTCGAATCGCTTCGATCTCTGCGTGGGCAGTGGGATCGGGACGGGCGGTCACCCGGTTGGATCCCCGTCCCACGACGACCCCCTCGCGAACTACGATTGCGCCGAAGGGCCCCCCCGCATTTCGGAGCACGTTCTCCATGGCGAGCTTGGCTGCTTCTTCAAGAAAGCGAATCTCACCGGCGACAGAATCGGCGTGATCGCTTCCCGATGGACCGGAGGTGGGAGGATTCATGGAGGCGAGGGCTCTTCGGTTGCCGGAGCGGGAGAAGAGAGCAGGGGGAGAATCTGGGCGGCGGTGGCGATCGCGATGGCGGCCGGGCGCTTGTCTCCGATTCCCGGAATACCGATTGGGGTGGTGATGCGGCTCCACTCCGCTTCGCCAAACCCCGCCTCGCGAAGCTGCTTCCGGAAGCGGGCCTGCTTCGCTTCGCTGCCGATCAAGCCGATGTAGCGGAAATCCGGCCGGGCCAGAGCGGCCTGGAGGATGGCCAGATCTTCGGCATGGTCGTGAGTGAGGATCACGACCGAGGCGCCGGAAGAGAGGGACGAGATCCACTTTTCCGGGATCGGCCCGGGGCAGAAGTGGAGGTTCGCGGCAGCATCGAAGGCGGGGAGCCGGCTCGGCAGGAGCATCTCCGGTCGGGAATCGACCAGGAAGAGGTCGACCGGCAAAAGCGAGAGCACTTGCGCGAGAGCCCGGCCGACATGGCCTATTCCGAAGATTGCGACTTGGGGCGCCTTCCGCGAGGCCGGCTCGAGGAAAACGGCGACTTCGCCGCCGCAGCACTGGGCACCCCACTCCCCTTTCTCGCTTCCCAGCCGGATCGTGATCGTCCGGGCGCTCTTCTCTCCACGCGCCAACATCTTGCGGGCCTCGGTCTCGGCCAACTTTTCCAGGTTTCCTCCGCCGACCGTGCCGTAGCATTCCTCGGCGGTCACCAGCATCTTCGCTCCGATCGACTGTGGCGCGTGGCCGCGAACCTCGATGAGGGTGACGACGATGACCTGCGCATGCGTGCGCAGCAGGTCGCGGAGCCGATCGACCCAGGACGCATTCATGGTGGGCTCCCCGCTGCCGAGCATGCCTGCGGCGTCGACCGGCCCGGCGCGCTCCGGCGGCGCACTCTTTGGATTGCCCAATAGACCTGCTCGGGGGTCGCCGGAAAGCCGAGATCGACCGACCCCGGACCGAAGGCGGCGATCGCGGCCTTGAGGGCTTCCCGGACCGAGAGCGCCAGCAGGAGCGGGGGCTCGCCGACGGCCTTGGATCCCCCAATCGCGGAGCTCTCGGAGCTTCCAGAGAAAAAACGCACCTCGAACCGAGGGGGCAGCTCGCTCCAGGAAGGGAGCTTATAGGTCGACGCATTCGCCGTCCGGAGCCTTCCTTCGCGATCCCATACGAGCTCTTCGCAGGTGATCCAGCCGAGCCCCTGGAAGAAGCCTCCTTCCACCTGGCCGCGGTCGATCAGGGGATTGACCGAGCGCCCTACGTCGTGGAGGATGTCGACCGCTCGGATTCGGTACTCCCCGGTGAAACCGTCGACTTCGACCTCCGAGACAGCGGCTCCGATCGCAAAGTAGGCAAAGGGATGGCCATGGCCGGTTTCCAGGTCAAAAGAGAGTCCCGGTGTCCGATAAAACCCTTGGGAGAAAAGGGGAATGCAGCGGAGATGCGCCTCTTCGACGAGCTGGACGAAGGGGAGCGTGCGAGTCATCTCCTCTTCGGAGAAGACCTGGCCGTCCCAAAAGCGGACGAGCGCGGCCGGACAGGTCAAAAGCTCCGCCGCTAGCGGCCGGAGACGCTCGAGAAGCCGCTGGCAAGCTTCGGCCACGGCGGCGCCGTTCAGGTCACAGCCGCTCGAAGCGGCTGTCGGGGAGGTGTTAGGGATCTGGTCCGTCCGAGTGGTCATCACCCGGATCGATTCGATAGGCAGACCCAGGGAAAAGGCGGCAATCTGGCGGATCTTGGTCTGGAGCCCCTGGCCCATCTCGGTGCCGCCATGATGGACCTGCACGCTTCCATCCCGGTAGAGCAGCACGCTTGCTCCCGCCTGGTTGAGACAGGCCCGGGTGAAAGAGATGCCGAACTTCACCGGGGTGATCGCGAGCCCTCGTTTCCGATGAGGATCGGCCTGGTTGTCCTTCACGATCTCTTGCTCCCGCTCCACATAGCAGGCCTGCTTGTGGAGCATGTCCCAGAGCGCACGCATCGATTGGGCTTCCCGTACCTCCTGGCCATACGGGGTCGTCTGCCCGGTGCGATAGAGGTTGCGTTTCCGAACAAGCGAAGGAGGCAGATCGAGGGCCTGCGCGATGCGGGTGAGGATCTCCTCGATCAGTGCCACGCCTTGCGGGCCGCCGAAGCCGCGGAAGGCCGTCTGAGAGGTCTTGTGGGTGCGGCAGACGAAACCCACGGCCTCGATGGCGGGAATCCAGTAGGCATTATCCAGATGGAGCAGAGCTCGCCAGAGGACGCCGGCCGAGAGATCGAGGCTCCAACCGCCGTCGGCATAGAGGTCGACTTTGAGCGCAAGGAGGTTCCCCTCCGGGGTAAAACCCACTTGGAACTTCCCCAGGAAGGGATGACGCTTTCCGGTGAGGACCATGTCCAGGACTCGAGGCAGTTGGACGCGAACCGGCCGGCCGGTTCGGCGGCATCCCAGAGCCGCGATGGCGGCATAGGGGGCTCCCTGGACCTCTTTTCCTCCAAAAGCCCCGCCCATCCGCGGGCATTCGACGCTGACCAGATTCCGGGGGATGCCCAGCACGCGGGCGATGATCTCTTGCACTTCGCTTGGGTGCTGGGTGGAGCTTTGGACGATCAGCCCACCGTTTGCATCTTCCCAGGCCAGGGCCGCCTGCGTCTCGAGGTAGAAATGCTCCTGGCCTCCCACGGACAAAGAACCCTGCGCTCGAAGGGGACTCGCCTTCCAAGCAGAAGGGAAGTCGCCGCGCGCCAGCCGGAAAGGCCCGCATAGCCAACTCTGTGCCTCGATCGCTTCTTCTAGGTCGACGAGGCTCTTCATCGGCTCATATTCCACCGGGACGGTCGCTGCTCCCCTCCGGGCCGCCTCCCGGCTTTCCCCGAGGACCCAGGCGACCGGCTGACCGTGAAAGAAGACCTCCTGGACGGGGAGAAGCGGCTCGTCGAAGGTCCCGGAACTCGTATCGTTCCGACCCGGCACGTCGGCCCCGGTCAAGAGGTCCACGACCCCGGGCTGGGCCAGGGCTTCCTCCCTCCCGATGCGCCGAATGCGTGCGTGCGCATGCGGGCTCTGGACGGGCCAAGCATGGAGCAGACCGCGAAGGCGGACGGCCTGATCGTCGGTGTAACAGGCTCGCCCGGTGACATGGTCGAATGCGCTCTCGTGAGGGAGCGCTCGGCCGATCGGGCTTAATTCGGCAGGAAGCGGGTTTGCCAATGAAACTTCTCCAGAAGGTTTTGTGCCACGGCCAGCCGATAGGCTGCGCTCCCCCGATGGTCGTCGATCGGGGAGAGGGACTCTTGTAAGACCAGGCGGGCTCGCTCGATCGCCGGGAGCTCCCAGGGTTGATCCATAAGCGCCTCCTCCGCTGCCTTGAGGCGAAGGGGGCGATCGGCCACCCCGCCAAAAGCCAAGCGGAGGAGGCGTACGCGGCGTGCGGGCCCGAGATCGAGAGCCGCACCCAAGGAGACGATGGTGATGTCATCGCTCTGCCGCTTCGCCACCTTGTAGAAGCGGACAATCGAGGGATAGGGCTTTGGGATCCGGATGGAGACGATCAGCTCCCCGGGACGAAGCGCTGTCTTCCGGTAGCCAAGGAAGAATGCCGACAGGGAGACCTCGCGGCTCTCTTCGCGGGAAAGGAGGACAAGTCGAGCGTCGAGGACAAGGAGCAGAGGCGCCGCATCCCCCACGGGCGAAGCCGTGGCGAGGTTTCCTCCCAGGCTCGCACGGTTGCGGATGAGCGGCGAGGCAAAGTGAGGGAACCACTCCTGAAGCCCAGGAGGAGGATTGCGGATCTCGCCGAGCCGCTCTTCGAGTTCGCGCAGCGAGAGTCCAGCCCCGATTTCGATTCCTTGGGCTCCGTCCCGGAAGCGGCGCAGTTCGGGAATCCCCTCGAGGCTGATCCAACAAGGGGAGCGCTGAAAGCGAAGGTTACGCTCTACCGAGAGATCGGTCATTCCTGCAGCCCATCTCCCCTCCGGAGAGCGGGCGGCCATCTCCCAGAGGGTTTCCAGACGGGTTGGCCGCAAGAAGCGCTCGGAGCCGGATGACCAGGAGAGTGGACCGAGCCGAGGCGGCGGCGAGGCAAGCCGACGGATGAGAAAATGATCTTCTCCCAGGAGCGGAAGCCGTTGCGCAGCGGCTCGAATCGGCCGATAACCGGTGCAGCGGCAGAGGTTGCCCGACAGGGCTTCGAGCGCGGCCGAGCCGTCCTTCCGATCGCTCTGCGCCGCAAAGAGCGAAACCACGAACCCGGGAGTGCAATACCCGCACTGCGAGCCACCTTCCTCCACGATTGCCCGCTGGGCTTGGCAGAGCCGGCCTTGGTCGGCCAGCGCGTCGACCGTGTAGATCTCCCGGTTGGCCGCGGCGGCGAGGGGGACAAGACAACTGGGAATCGCCCGCAGGCGGGAGTTTTCGTCCTTCTCCTCAATCCAGAGAACGGAACAGGCCCCGCACTCCCCTTCGGCGCAGCCCTCTTTGGCTCCGGTGAAGCCGATCGAGCGCACGTACTCCAGCAGGGTCTCTCCCGGTTCGCTCGACTTGACGATTCGTTGCCCACCGTTGATCGATAGGGAAAAACTCATTCCGTCCGATCGTCCGCCTCCTTTCCGGATCCCTCCCGCAAGCCGTCTTCTCTTGCTTAGGCTGACACAAGCAGAATGCATGCCAGCGGAAAATCTGGCTGGGATCTCCGGTGTCGGGCAGCGGCTGGCGAATGCCAGAGCGGCACAAAATCTGCTTTGCGTGAGCCAGGGAATGACGGCGGACGGCGGCAGGAAGGAATTTACCCCGCGAATGGGATCGTTGCCCGGCAGCACCCGGACGGTGCTCGCCAGACGGCACGCGCTTTTAGATCCGGCAAGTCATGTGCGCGGCGGCCTTCCGGGATTTTCCTCCCAGGCCGCAATCGTGCTGATTTCTCCCCGAATGGGGGCGAACTTCGTTCAATTCCTGATCGATTTGAAACCGGGGGAGTCCGGAGGTTCGAGTCTCCCGGAAATGGAAATCGAAAGTTTTTTTTACCTGTCGACCGGCGCGGCCGTCAGCGAAATGGGCAGCCGCACGCTTCCGCTCTCCCCTGGGAGCTTCTTCTTTGCCCCTCCGGGAAATGCTTGGACCCTCCGAGCCAGAGAAACGGGCGCCTGCGGCGTCCTCATCCAAAAAACCTACGCCGCCCTGCCAGGCGTGCCGGCGGCCGCTCCCGTCGTGGGGCGGGCCGAAGAGGTGGAGGGCCTCCCCTTCCTTGGCGATCCGGACGCGCTGCTGCAGACCTTCCTCCCCGACAATCTCTCTTTCGACATGGCGGTGAACCTCTTTACCTTCCGCCCCGGCGCAGCTCTCCCTTTCGTGGAAGTGCACGTGATGGAACATGGGCTGCTCATGCTTGAGGGGCGGGGAATCTACCGGCTCGAGGACTCCTGGTATCCTGTCCAAGCGGGGGACGCGATTTGGATGGCCCCCTACTGTCCGCAGTGGTTCGCCGCTCTCGGCCCGGGGCCCGCCCGTTACCTCTACTATAAGGACACGGCTCGCCATCCGCTCGGCGGCTAGCGGCTCCAGAGGAGAATCCCTTGGACCAGGCACCACTCCCGATTCGCTCCGAACGGATCGTCGAGCATCTTGCGAAGCTCGCGACCTTCTCCAGCTCCCCTCCCCCGGAGGTCACCCGCGTGCTCTTTTCCGCTCCGGACCTTGCGGCCCGGGAATGGCTCCAGGCCCGGTTCGTCGAAGAAGGTCTTACGGTCCGGCACGATGCTGTCGGCAACCTCTTTGCCCGCTGGATCGGCGAAGACCCGGAGCTGCCGGCCGTAGCGACCGGTTCCCACATCGATGCCGTTCCCCATTCGGGACGATTTGATGGCACGGTGGGTGTCTTGGGGGCGCTGGAGGCCTTCCGAGTCTTGCGGGAATCGGGATTGAACCCAAAACGTTCGCTGGAGATCGTCGTCTTCACCGCTGAGGAGCCGACCCGGTTCGGCATCAGCTGCCTGGGCAGCCGGGCGTTGACGGGAAAGCTCGCTCCCCAAGACCTCGAAGTCCTGCGGGACGAAGCGGGGGTGAGCTTCGACTCCCTGCGCGTGGGGGCGGGTCTGGCCCATCTCCCCCTAGACGCTCTCGTCCTCTCGCCCCGCTATGCGGCTTTCCTCGAGCTCCACATTGAGCAGGGACCGCTTCTCGAACGGGAGGGTGCCGCGATTGGAGCTGTCGAGGCGATCGCTGCGCCGGCAGCCTACCGGGTTCGTTGGCAAGGTGCAGCGGGTCATGCGGGCACGATGCTCATGTCCGATCGGAGGGACGCGTTGGCGGGAGCTGCCGAGGGAATCCTGGCGATCGAGCGGGCAGCCGTGGAATGGGGGACCATTGATACCGTTGCCACGGTCGGACAGATCGCCGTGCTTCCGGGGGCTCTCAACGCCGTTGCTGGCAGCGCGTCCTTCGGGATCGACCTGCGGGACATCGATCTCAAACGCCGCGAGGCGGTCTCGATCCAGATCCGCGAGGCGTTGGAGCGGATCGCCCGGAGGCGGAGCCTAGAGCTAACTTGGGAGGTGGTCTACGAAGATCCTCCGGCGTCCTGCGATCCGGGGCTCGTGGCGCAGATCCTGGAAAGCGCCGATCGGCTCGGGTTCGGCGCCATGCGGATGATCAGCCGGGCCTATCATGACTCCCTCTTTCTCGCCCTGCGTTGCCCGATTGCGATGATCTTCATTCCCTGCCGGGACGGCCGGAGCCACTGTCCGGAGGAGTACTCCTCCCCGAGCCAGATCGAAGCCGGGGTGCGGGTGCTCGCCGATTGTCTCCGGGTGCTGGCGGGCTACGGGAAAAGCCCCGATCCGGCGACGGCCACGGTCCTGCCGGGCCGCGTCAGACCCAGGTAGAGCAGAGCCGAGACGACGCTTCCGACCAGGAAAGCAAGGTCGCCCCATTCGGGATGCGCAGCCGCGTAGGATCCGAGGAACCAAGGCTCTTGGCGGATGCAGGGAAGCGATGCGAGGACGCCGCCCAGCCAGCAGAAGAAGCCGATCGAGCCGGGGTCGAGTTTGGGGATGCGGGAGCGGCGGACTTGGAAGTGGGCGATCGCCAGGATGGGAAGGCGCGGGAAGATCAGGTAGCCGAGAAAGAAGAGGAGTCCCTCGTACCGGTGGTAAAATTCCCGGTAGCCGAGGAGAGCGGCCGTGAGGCCGGTCGCGCCGACCAGGAACGACGCTTGATATTGGGGGATGCGGAGCCCGGCGCCGAGGAGGGAGAGGCCGGCCGAGTAGAGATTGATCATGTTGGCGGGGATCGTTCCGATCACGATTGCCCCTGCAAGCAGAAGGTGGAGGGAGCCCGGCAGCACGGAGAAGAGTAGATCCGTTGGATTTTGGGAGCGAATCGATTCCCCCAGGAAGGCGCCTAGAATCTCGATCCAGGTAGTCGAGAGAAAGGCGCCCGAGAAGGTGTGCCAGAAGATCTGCCGTTCGATCACCGTACACTGCTTCTCGTAGCGGAGGTAGCGGGAGTAATCGGCGGCGAAGAGCATCCACCCTCCCATGTAG
>JAQTUK010000113.1 GCA_028710285.1 Methylacidiphilaceae bacterium
CGTCCCCCTTCCGTAGTTCCTGTTCCAGCGCGGGCAGATCGCCCAGCGGGACGGTCTGACAGCCGGGCAGAAACGGAGCGAAACCCTCGTGAAAAAAGGGATTGCCCGTCAGGGAGAGCGATCCCATCGAAAGGCCGTGGAAGGAGTTCTGGAGCGACAGGAGCCGTGGCCGACCCGTTCCGGCCCGCGCAAACTTGATCGCGCCCTCCACGGCTTCCGTTCCGCTGTTGCAAAGGAAGACGGCATCGAGGTGAGAGGCTCCCTGGGCGGCCAAGCGTTTGACCAGTGCCTCCGCCAAGAGTCCGCTCAGAAGCGCGGAGTCCATTTGGACCATGTTGGGCAGGTCCATGTCGAGGACGTCGCGGATCGCCTTTTGGGGCACAGGATGGTTCCGGCCGATCGAAAAGACGCCGAAGCCGCTGAGGAAATCCAGATACGCGTTGCCCTCCCGGTCATAGAGGTAGGCTCCCTTTGCTCGCGTATAGACCTTGTCGAAGCCGATCACCTGCTGCACCCGGACCAAGGTGCGGTTGAGATACTTTTGGTGGAGAGAGTAGTTTTCACCCATGCGGGAACGGACTAATCCCGGAAGATCGAAAGGCATGCGACGTTTGTCTCCTTAAACCTAGGCGTGGAAGCCATCCATCCGTTGTTCGTAGGTCGGAACGTTTCTGCATACTCTCCCAGCGTCCTGCCCGACAAGGGAAAAGTCATCGGCCGGTCCTTCCCTCCCGTCTCCGGGACCATAGAGGACCCTGGATTGGAGACAAAGGTTTAAGCGATCGTCTGGTCAGCAACGTCATTCGCGTTTCTCCGACGCGACGTGCCGATTCGAGCAATCGAGTGGCAGGCACCGCGTTCTGGGCACCGGCTTCTGCCCAGGTTCGAGCCTCTTGCGATGGGCAAGAAACAGGAAGAGACCGTCCGCTACGCAAGAAAGCCCAGAGGGATGTAGAGCCGATCAAGTCCCACGACGCCGCCTTTTTGTTGGGGGTGGCCATTCAGTCTTGGCTTGCGGGGGAAGCACGACAACTCCCTGCCGATTCGCTGCTTCGGCCAACTCGTTATCCTTGGTAAGAAGCGGCAATCCTCGACGCACGGCGAGCTCGAGATAAGTGGCATCGTAGGTCGTCAAGCGCTCCGTCCGCGCTATCGTCAAAATCTCGCGCCATGCCCGAGCGGTTGTCTCTGGATCAACCGATATCGGCAGCTCCGCGATGAGGTCCAAGCGCATTGCGCCATCGCTCGCGGTGATCCGACCGCGCCGCTCCGCTTGGAGGAGAACATTGCTCAACTCGAGATACCAGAGACCCGGCACGACCGCCCCGTCGTCCCGGACACGTTCCAACAGGATATCGGTTTCGGGTGAAGCCTCATCTTCGAAGAGCCATGTCAAAGCGAGGGAAGAGTCGATGACGACGCCACTCACGGCCGCCCCTCATCCCGAAGCTGCTTCCAGGAGAGACCGGCAAGCGTCGTCCCCTTGCGCAGCGCTCTCAGCTTCTCGAAGGCTTCGTTGACGCGCACGCGATCAATCTGCTGCGTCCCCACGAGCCGGGCCACAGGTCTGCCATGCCTGGTGATGACCACTTCCTCGCCGGCCGCCACCCGGTCGAGCAGCGTCGAGAGGTGCGTTTTGGCTTCAAAAGCGCCTACGGTGATCATCGTTACCTCGGTCCAGAAGTTAAACTAGTCTAAAAAACTAACCAGAATGCCAGGCCGTGACAAGCCTTCTCTTGTGGCTACATGCGGTATCTCCTCTGGCTTTCGTCATGGCGGAGATCCCTCCCGCCGGCCCGGCTCCGTCCGGCCGCCAGGACGCCCTCTGGAACTAGGGTGGGGCGGTTGCGCGGACGCACTCTCTGGCGTAGGTTAACGCAGGAGGGTGGAATATGCCGATCAATGAAGGGAAGACGGAGCGCATCCTTCGCGTCCTCGCGGGCCTCTTTCTCCTGATCTTATTGCCCCTGACGCTCCACGGCGCGGCCAAATGGTGGGGACTCGTGGGCTTGCTTCCGCTGGTCACCGGTCTTACCGGCTACTGTCCGGCCTGGACGCTCTTCGGGATCAACACCTGCGGGACCAAGCCGACGGATCCAGCGTCGCATCGCGGATAGGGCGTGCGAAGCTGCCGAAGCCATCCCTCACTCAGGGCTTCTTCTTCACTCCGGCGAAGACCCCAATGGCGGTGTAGTTGTCGTTGTCCAAGAGGGTTCGCTCCCGCGCTCGCCGGATCTCCACCATCCGGCCAAGCCAATCGGCGGCGTTCGCAGCATGGGTGAGTGTGCTCTCCATCTCCGCTTCAAGAATCGGCCCCCAGAATCCGTCGGTGCAGAGGAGGAGGGCGTCGGCGGGCTCAAGCTCCGCTTCCGGTGAAACCGATGGCATCGCGCCATTGGGACTTCCCAGGCAGCCTAAGAGAACGTTCCGGTTTGGGTGGGAGCGGATCTCCTCGGGGCCGATGATGCCCGCATCACAAAGCGCTTGGGGAAGGCTGTGATCCTTCGACTGGAAGAAGACTTTCCCGTTGCGAAACCAGTAGAAGCGGGAATCGCCCAGGTGGACCGCGCGCAGGCGTCGTCCGTCGCGGATCGCGGCCACGATCGTCGATCCCATCGTGGCGAGGGCCTCTTCCGCGGCTTGGCGCGCCTTGATGGCTTGATTCGCCTGGGCAACGTAGGAGAGGAGGGCTTCGGAGGAGAGCGACGGTTCGAGCCCGAAGGCGGAAAGAAAGGTGCTCACGGCGAGCCGGGAAGCCACCTCCCCGCCCTGAGTTCCTCCCAGGCCGTCGGCCACGACCCAGGCGGCCCAGCTGTCGCGGGTCTCCCAAGCGCAGGTGTCTTCGTTGGTTTCGCGCCCGCCCTGGTGGGTCAGGGACGCCGTATCCAGGTTCCCGTGAGAGATCGGATCGGGTGCAAATTCTTTCATTCGACGGTTCGCTTTTTTCGTTCGGAGCGTTTTAGTTTTGGGGAACCATCGATCCTTGCCCGTCCTTCGGCTTCTCGGCCGTGACGAGCCGCGGCGTCACCCTGAGGACCCCGTACCAGAAGCGCCAGTCGAAAGGACGGCGGATCACGCCGGCCATGTTGGCTTCCCGGAGCCATGCGACATACTCTTCGGTGCGAAAGAGGTCGGCGATCAGGAGCCGTCCGCCGGGCTTCAGCACCCGGACCGCTTCTTCGAGGGCCTGCTTCCGGCCCTTAGCCTCCGGGATGTTATGGATGGCGAGGCTGCTGACGACCAGGTCGAAGCTGGCGTCCGGGAAAGGGAGCGTGCGCATGTCGCCGGTGTGGAGCTCGCAGCGATCGGCCACTCCTTCCGCTTCGAGGTTCGCCCGGGCCGATTCCAGAGAGTTCCCCGATTGATCCTCGGTTCGCCAGAGGTCGATGCCGACGGCTCGCCCCTCCGGCAAGAGCTTGCCCAGCATGGCGAGGATCGCTCCGCGGCCGCAGCCCAGTTCGAGCACCCGCTCATCCCCGCGGAGCGAGAGCCCTTCGAGGAGTTCGGCCCAGACGACGAATTTGCCGCGCAGGGTCGAGTAGAAAAAGTTCAGAGGCACCTGAAGCAGCGCCAGCCCGCCGAGCAGCTCGGGGAGGAACAGGAGCATCGGGCCGGAGCGAAGGTTTCGAAAGGCCAGGAAGAGCAGGAGCAGGGCGGCAGCGGCAACGCCGACGAGTTGAGCGACGGCGTTCCAACCGCCGTCAATCCCGTAGCGACCGTGGGGGGTGGCAAGGGCAGCCAGAGACGCTTTTTGGCGTTGCGAGTTCATTCTGGCCAGCAGGGTAATCCTAGCGTTTCGCTCCATCATTCTCCACGTTTTCCTCGCGGCGAAGGCTGGGAGCGAAGGCGACCCTCCGCATCGGATGCGGACAGGGGCGTCCTTGCCGTGGAATCGGTTCACGGCTGGCTCAGGCGGGAAGCGTGGCGTATAGGAAGAGGGGGAGATGCGGACCTTGGAGATGAATTCGTTGGAAGGAAAGCGGCTCCTGGCGCTTGTCCGCGGCGGGGATTACGCCCATGCGGGCGAAGAGGAGGCGATCGATCGGGTCTTTGCGAATCTGCCGAAACGGTCCGGTCAATGGCTCCTGGACGTGGGCTGCGGTCGCGGCGGAACGGCCGACTACGTGCGACGGGGGGGCTGGGGACGGGTGGTGGGGATCGATCGGGACGGCGATTCCCTCGATGAGGCTCGTTCCGGATACCCGGGAGTCGACTTTGTCGCGGGAGAGGTGTGTGATGCGCCGCGGCTGCTCTCCCGAAGGTTTGCCGTGGTCTATTTGCTCAACTCCTTTTATGCCTTCGAAGCGCAGCGCGAGGCTCTTGCCTCCTTGCGGCGGGTGGCGGAAGAAGGAGCGCGGCTCCTGCTCTTCGACTACGTCGATCGCGGAGGTTTTCGCCACGATCCGCTGGTCGTAAACGGCAGAAGGATCCTTCCCCATCCCATCGAGAGGGATGCGATCTGCGGTGAGCTGGAGGAGACCGGCTGGAAGCTCGTCTCGATCGAGGATCTCCACGAGGAGTATCGCCGGTGGTACGTCGGCCTCGTCTCCCGGATCGAGGAGCGGGCCTCCGAGATCGTGGGCATGGGAGGCGAGGAGTCCTTGGACCATCTACGGGCCGTCTACCGGGGAATTCTGAGGAAGATCGAGCGGGGACTTTTGGGCGGGGTGCTGCTCACCGGCGCCGCAGTCTAGCCCGCCGGTCGATCGGCGCCGAGTGGGGAGCACCCGGCTGGGGAAAAACTCCTTCTTCGTCATAGTCAAGGGAGAACAATTGGGTTAATGTGCCAGCGACAAGACATTCGTGAAGCGCATCCTCATTTTCACGGCTGGCTTTGGGGAAGGCCATAACACGGCCGCGCGCAACATTCAGGAGGCGTTGGAGTGGGTTGCCCCCGATGAGGCGCATGTCGAAATCGTCGATCTCTTCGAATCGTGCTATGGACGATTCAACGGGGTGATCCGGCAGGCCTACCTGACGGCCATCAACCGGACTCCGCTGCTCTGGAAGGGCATCTACTCGCTCTTCGACCGGACAACCCTTCTGGAAGACGGCATGTCGGCTCTGGCCCGGATGCGGCGCTCCCTGGATTGGCTCCTGCGCGAGGTGCAGCCCGATGCCGTCCTCTGCACCTATCCCCTCTACAACTATCTGATCGAGGAAATCTTCCGGGACGGCAGGCGCAAGAACTTCTCCCACATGACGGTCGTCACCGATTCGATCACCATCAACTCGTTCTGGCATCGAGGTCCGAGCGATGTTTTCCTGGTTCCCAACGAGGAGACGGCCGTCGCGCTGCGCGCAGCAGGTGTCGAGGAGGGACGCATCCAGGTCTTTGGCTTCCCGGTGCAGCTCGATTTTTTGGAAGCCAAGGAGATCGGCCTGGGAGAAGAGCTCGGAGAGGACCCACGGGTCCTCTACATCATCAACTCGGGAAAGAAGAAGGCGATCAAGATCGTCCGGCTCCTGCTGCATCATCCGCGCTGGCGAGCAACCGTGGTCGTGGGCCGCGATCGGGCGCTCTTCGAAGAGATCGCCCGTCTGGCCAAGGGATCGGAGGAGAAGGTTCGGGTGCTCGGCTGGACCGACAAGATTCCGGAGCTCCTTCTGACCCATCACGCGCTGATCAGCAAGGCGGGGGGAGCCACCGTCCAGGAAGCCGTGGCGGCGCGGTGCCCGATGGTGGTCACGCAGGTCGTGCCGGGGCAAGAGGAAGGAAATTTCGATCTTTTGCGCCGGCGGGGGGCGGCCTTCTATGCGGAGAAGCCGCGGGAAATCATGGCGGCTCTCGAAGAGCTCTTCGCCGCGGAGGGGAAACTCTGGAAGCGGGTGAGATCGGCCTTGGCGGGGATCAGCCGCCCCGACGCTTCGACGCAGATCGCACGGTTTGTCCTCGATCAGGCAGCGATCGAAAATGCCGCCCCGGACAGCTTGCCGGGGTTTCCTCGGAAGGCGCGTGATCTCCTGTCGAATGGAGCTCCGCCGCCGCGGGAAGGAGCCCAAGTGCTCCTCTGCGACTTCCATGTTCATAGCACCTATTCGGATGGTCGACTCTCCGTGGGGGAGATCGTCGATTTTTACGGGCAGCGAGGCTTCGACTGCCTCTGCATCACCGACCACGTCGTCGACCGGACTCGATTCATCGGAAGAGTCTGCCATCTCACCGGGCTCGTGCTCTCTCCCGACCTCGTGGGAGAGTATTTCGAGGTCCTCCAAAAGGAAAAAGAGAGGGCGTGGCGCAAATATCGGATGATTCTCTTCGCGGGGCTCGAGTTCAACAAGGATGGGTACCGGGCGAAGAGCTCGGCCCATCTTTTGGGGATCGACCTCCAGCGCCCGATCGACCCCAGCCTCTCCCTGCCCGAGATCATCGCGGAGATCCGCGCCCAGGATGGTCTTTCGGTGGCCTCGCATCCCCACAAGTTTCAGAGCGTCTGGGGGCCGAACACGCTCTACCTTTGGGAGAACCAGGAGCAGTTTGCTCCTCTGCTCGATGCCTGGGAGATCGCCAATCGCGACGATCTCTTCGCGCCGATCGGATTGAAGCGGCTGCCGTTCATCGCCAACAGCGATTTTCACAAGCCCAAGCACATCGATTCGTGGAAGACGGTGCTCTTTTGTGAAAAGGACCCCAAGGCCATCAAGGAGTGCGTGCGGGTCAACCGCAACGTGGCGCTGACCTTGTATCGGCGTCATCGGTTCGGCTCGCTGCTCCGCTGTCCGGAAGAGGAGCTTCTCAAGGCATAGCGCCGCCGTGGAAGCAGGGAAGCTTGGCGCGGACGGTTTGGGAAGAGCCGGCGTGGATCGATCCGATCCCGGCGTTCGTGTCATGCGCGCGCTCCTCGACCCTGCCTTGCCCTTTTGTCCCGAGGATGCGCTCTTGACGCGCAGCGGGCTGAGCCTTGCCGCCTTGGAGGAGGCGATCCTCGACCTCCGAAAATCCGGTCTTCCCCTGGTTGCGTCGGCCGATCGCGGGTGGCGGCTGGAAGAGCCGCTTCCCGATCTTTTGTCCGCCAAGGAGCTGGTGGCGCGTTCCGAGAGCGAGGCGGCTTCGATCCGCTGGTCCGCCGTCTGCCTCGATCGGGTCGAATCGACCAACGACCTTCTCTTGCGCACGGAAGCCGCCGGCGCCCCGGAGGGTCTGGTCGTGAGCGCAGAGCGGCAGAGCCGTGGCCGGGGGCGCCTGGGACGCCGCTGGGAGTCGGATTCCCCGGGGGGAATCTACGCGAGCCTTCTCCTCCGTCCGAGTCTCGCGCTGCCGCAGGCACACCGGTTGACGATCCTGACGACCGTTGCCGCCGCCGAAGCGCTGGAGGAGGCCGCGGGCTTTTCGCCGAAGATTAAGTGGCCCAACGATCTGGTCGGTTCCCGAGGAAAGATCGGCGGAATCCTGACCGAGGTCGTCGCGGAAGGGGGACGTCTGCGGGGTGGGGTGGTCGGAATGGGAATCAACGTTTCCCAAGAGAGCGGAGCTTTTCCGGAGGAGATTCGCGGCCGGGCCTCCTCTCTGCGGCTCGAAACGGGACAGCTCTTTCGACGGGTCGAGATCCTGGCGGCTCTCCTCCGGCGGATCGCGCTGCGGTGCGGAAGCGACTTTGCGGAAATCCGCAGCCTCTGGGAGTGGCGCTGCGAGAGCTTGGGAAAGATCGTGCGGGTGCAGCAGGGCGGGAGGCTGGTCGAGGGGTATGCGCTCGGCCTGGATGAGGATGGGCTCCTGCTGGTGCGCACCGAGGGCGGAGCCATCGTGCCCCTCCTTGCCGGGGAGGTGCTCGAAGCCGGTTAGCCGGGCTTGCGCCGGGTGCGGGGCCCCGCTTAGATAGCTGCATGATCCCGCTCGAAGACAACTTTGCGGATGTGATCGGAAAAGCCGCGCGCGGACTGGGGCTGACGGAGGAGAGGCTGGCCCAGGCCGCCGGGGTCAGTGTCGACGAGGTGCGCCGTGCCAAAGGGGGAGAGCTTGAGGAACGGGTGATTCGAGCGCTCGCACCTGTCTTGCATCTGGGCGGCGATGCGCTGATCGCCTTGGGCAAAGGGGAGTACCGGCCGCACGAGGTGGCGGCGATTCCCGGATTCCTGGCGT
>JAQTUK010000114.1 GCA_028710285.1 Methylacidiphilaceae bacterium
GAGCTTCCGGACGGCCTCTTCCGTGTCGTAGGTGTCGACGAGGAAGACGGCGCGATCGGGATTGGCCTCGGCGAAGCGAAGAAAGGCCTCCTCCTCGGAATCATGCGCCTGGATGAAGGAGTGGGCCATCGTCCCGGAGAGCGGAATGCCAAAGAGCCTGCCCGCCAGAACCGTGGCGGTCGCCGAAAAGCCGGCCAGAAAGGCGGCTCGGGCCGCGTAAAGGCCGGCTTCGGCGCCATGCGCCCGGCGAAGACCGAAATCGACGAGCTCCCTGCCCGGTGCCACCAGTACCGATCGCGCCGCCTTGGACGCGATCATGGTTTGGAAGTGGATCAAGTTCATGATCCGGCTCTCGAAGAGCTGGGCCTGGGGGATGGGTGCCGTAACGCGCAGGATCGGCTCTTCGGGAAAGCAGACCGTTCCTTCGGGCATGGCATGGACATCGCCCTGGAAGCGAAAGTGGCGAAGCCAATCGAGGAACTCCCGGCGGAACCCATGGGCGGCGAGCCAGTCGATCTCCTCCGCCTCGAAGCGAGCGGATTCCAGGAAAGAGAGGACCTGCTCCAGGCCTGCGGAGATGAGGAAATTCCTATTCTTGGGCAGCTTGCGGATGAAAAATTCGAAAACGGCCGTTTCGTTCATGCCCTCGTGGAAGTAACCCTGAAGCATGGTCAGTTCGTAGAGGTCGGTGAGGAGGAGGGTCGATTCGAGGTTCATGGATCGGGTCGAGAATGGTTAGGACTAGATGGCCGAGAAGCCGGTCAACGGCAAGAACGGGATTACGGCTCGGGCTCGAGATTTCCGGCGGGCTTGCGCATCTCCTCGGCGCGGTGATAGTCTCGCGGATCTTAATGGAAGCCGACTCAGGCTCGCCTCATTCTTCGTCTCCTTCCCGGCCGGTAGCAGGTCATATCATGGAAGTCCATGGTCCGGTGGTCGACATCGAATGCGAGCATCTCCCGCCGATTCACTGGTGCCTTCGCGCCCACCTCGACCACGAAAGCTACACCTTCGAGGTGAACCAGCATCTCGATGAGCACCACCTCCGCTCGATCACGCTCCACTCGACGGCGGGACTGCGGCGGGGGATGCCCGTCTATGACGGAGGGGGCTTCCTCCAAATTCCCACTTCCCGGGAGTGCCTGGGACGCCTGGTCAATGTCTTCGGAGAGCCGCTCGACGGGAAGGCGCCGATCGCGACCTCCGAATACCGGAACATCATCCAGGAACCCCCCCCGCTTTCGGAGATGATCGGGTCCAAGGAGATTCTCCGGACGGGCCTCAAGGTCATCGATCTCCTCTGCCCCTTCGTGAAGGGGGGGAAGACGGGGCTCTTCGGCGGCGCCGGAGTGGGGAAGACGGTGCTCATGATGGAGTTCATGCACGCCGTCGCGGCCATCCACCATGGCGTATCGGTCTTCGCCGGCGTGGGAGAGCGGATTCGCGAGGGCCACGAGCTCTGGCACGCGATGCAGGAGGCGGGGGTCATGGAGCAGACGCTGATGGTCTTCGGCCAGATGAATGAGTCGCCGGGGGTACGCTTTCGGGTGGGGCTCACGGCCCTCTCCTACGCGGAGTATTTGCGGGACACGCTGCAGAAGGAGGTTCTTTTCCTCATGGACAACCTCTTCCGCTTCGTGCAAGCGGGAAGCGAGGTTTCCGGGCTCCTTGGCCGGATGCCGGCCATGGTGGGCTATCAACCGACGCTTTTGACCGAAGTAGCGGAGCTCGAGGATCGGATCGTTTCGACCCAACGGGGCAACATCACGGCCGTCCAGGCGGTCTATGTCCCGGCCGATGACATGACCGATCCGGCGGTCATGGCAATCTTGAGCCACCTGGACACGGTCGTGATCCTCTCCCGAGCGCAAGCGGCCAAGGGATTCTATCCGGCGGTCGACCCACTTCTTTCCACCAGTCACATGATGGATCGGGCCTTCCTCGGCGAACGTCACTACCGAGTCGCCGGGGAGGTCCGGAAGGTCCTGGCCCGGTACAAGGAGCTGGAGGATATCATCAACCTTCTGGGCATGGAGGAGCTTTCCGAGGAAGACCGAAAGATCGTCCTGCGGGCTCGGAAGCTCCAGCGATATCTCACCCAGCCCTTCTTCACGACCGCTACGCACACAGGGATTGCCGGGCAGACCGTCCCGCTCGAAGATGCACTCGACGACTGCGAAGCATTCCTGCGGGGTGACTGGGATGGCCTCACCGAAGAGCAGTGCTACATGCGCGGAAGCATGAAGGAGCAGAAGAAGAGCGCATGAGGACGTTTTCGCTGACCGTGCGTGACCCAACGCACGTTGTCCGCCGAGACGACGTCATTTCCTTCGTCGGGGCTGACTCCTCGGGAAGCTTTGGGATTCTGGCTGGGCATGAGCGGTTCCTCACCTCCCTTCGGCTCGGGCTGGCCCGCTTCCGCGTCGCAGGCGACGACGGGGTCACCTATCTTGCCCTGGCCAGCGGCCTGCTCGCCTTCTACGACAACACCGCGACCATCTGTACCCGACACTTCTTTCTCGACCGAGACCGGGATCGCATCTCCCAAGATCTCGAGGGCGAGATCAAGCGGGAGGAGGCGGATCTCCACGAGATGCATGCGCTTGCGCGCAATCTCGAGCGGGAGATGCTCCGGCGGCTCTGGGAGCTGGGCCGGACCCGCCCGATGGAAGTGTTGTAAAAAGGGGCGAGAACCTTGGAAGATCCCGAGGAAAATGGAGCGGGGCCGGAAAAGGGACGAGCCGTGCCGGAGGAAGACGGGAAACAGCTGGCCAGCCAGGTGAGCAAGGACGTGGAGCGAATGAAGAAGGCCGAGCAGGAGAAGCACGACGTTCTCTCTTCGTGGCTTTCCCTGGGAACCATTGGCCTCCTGTTCATTCTTCCGGTCGTCGTCGGCGCCTTCCTGGGCCGATGGCTCGACGAGCATCTCGCCGGCTATGCCATCCACTGGACGATCACGGGGATTCTCCTGGGGGTCATCCTCGGAGCCATCAGCGTCTACAACCATCTCCGTCAGAACTTATGAGTGCCGCCGAATTCGTTCTGGGCGCAGCGGGACTCCTGGGTCAGCCCACCCTACGCATCGGCTCTTTTGCCGTAAGCGAGTCGGCGGTGACCGCCACGGCCTTGACGGTAGCCCTTGCCTCGGCGGCCGCCTGGACAAGGAGTCGGCTTCGGATGCGGAATCCGGCGGGTTGGCAAGTCGTGTTGGAGCTCGCGGTGCAAGCCATCGACTCCACGGTTCGGGACTCGATCCCCAAGGCCCCGGAGCGCATTCTGCCCTTGGTGGGAACCCTCTGGATCTACATCCTTCTCGCTAACTTGATCGGACTCATTCCCGGCCTCCATTCGCCGACGGGGGATCTTTCGGTGACGGGCGCGCTGGCGACGATCGTCTTTTTTGCCGTCCCGTTCTACGGGATATGGGCCGAAGGATGGGCCGCTTATGTGCGGGAGTATTTCGCCCCGATGTTCTGGATGTTCCCGTTTCATGTCATGAGCGAGCTGACTCGGACGTTGACCCTGGCCGTCCGGCTTTTCGGGAACATGACGGGGATGGAGGTCGCGATCGGCATTCTTTTGCTGCTGGCCGGATTCCTGGTGCCGGTGGCCTTTCTCTTTCTCCATTTCATCGAGGCCCTCTTGCAGGCCTACATTTTCGGCATGCTGGCCCTGGTCTACATCGCAGGCGGCATGCAGGCGCTCGCGGACAGGGAACAACGGAAGGGAGAAACCACACGATGAATGAATTGAGCTTTTTCACCACTCTCGTGACCGCTTTTGCGGTCTTGGCCATGGGGCTCGGGGTCCTGGGTCCTGGGATCGGCATGGGGATGGCGGTCGCAAAAGCGCTCGAGGCGCTTGCCCGCCAGCCGGAAGCCGAGAAATCCATCATGCGCTGGCTCTTGATCGGGCTGGCGATGATCGAGTCGCTGGCAATCTACGTGCTGGTCATCGTGCTCATCGTTCTCTTCCGAAGCCCGATGCTCGATTACCTGCTCCACAAGTAGGTCCCGGGTGGAATCGAACGAGAGGCGATCGCCGTGAGCTTCGACTGGACGACCTTCATCCTCCAGGTCATCAACTTCCTGGTCCTGGTCTGGCTCTTGCACCGGCTCCTCTTCCGCCCCGTCTTGCGGCTCGTCGCCGAGCGGAAGGCGGCGACGGCCAAGGCGTGGGAGGAGGCGCAGCGGGTCAAGAAGGAGGGCGAAGATCTGCAGAAGGCGTACGAGAACCGGATGAGCCTCTGGGAGGCGGAAAAGGAAAAGGCGCGAGGCAAGCTCCTCGAGGAGATGCAGGGGGAACGGAGACGGCTCGAGGCCGAAAATGACCGGCTCATCCAGGAGGAGCGGGAGCGGGCGCGCGCGGTGGAAGCGCACCGCCTGGCCGCGCTTTCGCAGGAAGCCGAAACGCGTGCCCTGCGCATCGCCAGCCAGTTCGCCAGCCGCTTCCTTCAGGACCTGGCGACACCGGATCTGGAAGTCAAGCTGGTCGACCGGGCGATCGAGGAGATCGAGCGGCTTCCCCCGGAAAAAATCGCGGAGATTCGCGACTCGGTGGCGCGGGGAGGAGTCCGGCAGATCGAGGTGCGAACCGCTTTCCCCCTGGAGGAAGGCCGGCGCGACCGCCTGGCGCACGCCTTGAACAAGGCGTGCGGGCGAGAGCTGCCCTGTGAATGCCTTGTTGATCCGTCACTGGGGGCGGGAGTCCGAGCGGTCGTGGGGGGCTGGATGGCACGGGCAAACGTGAAAGATGAACTTTTGTTTTTTGCCTCGAAAGGAGAGGCCTGATCATGCCGGAAAAGAAAGAACTTTCCCCGCTCGAGCAAAAGGCGAATTGGGTCGAGCAGTATCGTTTTTCCCCTGAGGTTGCCGAATTCGGCCGGGTGACTTCCGTGGGCGACGGGATCGCCTGGATCGACGGGCTCTCCTCGGCCGCCATCGACGATCTGCTCGAGCTGGAAGACGGGAGCCAGGCGCTGGTCTACAGCCTGAGCCACGAATCGGTCGGAGTCATGATGCTGGTGCAGACCCGCGAGCTGACCGCGGGCACGCTGGCTCACCGAACCGGAAGACGGCTGAGCATTCCCGTGGGAGATGCTTTGCTGGGGAGGGTGGTCGATCCCGTGGGAAACCCGCTCGATGGGAAGGCCGCTCCGGCAACGGATCGGGCAGGGCTCCTGGAAGCTCCCGCGCCGGCGATCGTGGACCGCGAGTATGTCGATCAACCGCTCTATACGGGGAACAAGATCGCCGACGCCATGATCCCGATCGGGAAGGGGCAGCGTGAGCTGGTGATCGGCGACAACGGAGTGGGAAAGACAAGCTTTTGCCTGGACATGGTCGTGAACCAGAGAGGGCGGGATGTTCTCTGCGTCTATGTCCTGATCGGGCAAAAGCGTTCGAGCATCGTTCAAGTGGTGGAGACGCTCCGCGCGCAGCACGCCCTGGAATACACGGCGGTCGTGGTGGCCGAGGCGACCGCACTTCCCGGGCTTCAGTACTTGGGGCCCTTTGCCGGCTGCGCCTTGGCCGAGGAGTGGATGCGCTCGGGGAAGCAGACGCTGGTGATCTACGACGATCTTTCGCAGCATGCGCAGACCTACCGGGAGCTTTCGCTCCTGCTTCGCCGTCCCCCCGGGCGGGAGGCCTATCCGGGAGATATCTTCTACCTCCACAGCCGGCTATTGGAGCGGTCGACCCGGCTGGCCGCCGCCCAAGGAGGAGGAAGCCTGACGGCGATCCCGATCGTGGAGACGCAGCAGGGGGAGCTCGCTTCCTACATCCCCACCAACCTGATCTCGATCACCGACGGACAGATTCTTTTCGAGCAGAGCCTCTTTGCCGCCGGCACGCTTCCGGCGATCGACGTGACGCGCTCGGTCTCCCGCATCGGGGGGGCCGCACAGCATCCTGCGCTGCGGAAGGAGGCCGGCCGGATGAAGCTCGATTTCCTGCAATTCCTCGAACTCGAGGTCTTCACCCGCTTTGGGACCAAGCTCGAAGCGTCGCTTGAGAGGAAAATCCATCGAGGCAGGCTTCTGCGCGAGCTCCTCAAGCAGGACAAGCTCGCCCCGGTGAGTCCGGAGCAGGAGCTCGGGTGGCTGGTGGGATTCAACGAGAATCTCTTCGACCCCATCCCGGACGACCGGGTGCGTTCCGCCCAGGAGGCTCTTTTCGCCCGGATCCGCGAGTCCGGCCTCACCCTCGAAGAGCCCCGAGAGCGCTGGCTGGCCCTCGCCAAGGAGGTGTTGAGCCCGCTGGCGCCGTCCGCCCCTGGGCCATCCGAACGCCAACCCGCCTCTGTCGCCGCATGAGCCGTCGCCGCGAAATCCTCCACTACCGCCATTCCCTGCAGGAGATCGGCGAGATCATGAAGGCGATGAAAAACATGGCCTTGGTCGAGGTGCGCAAGCTCGCCAAGTTTTCTGGCGTCCAACGCGATCTGATTCTCGCCCTAGAGGAGATGGCGACATGCTTCTTCGGGGCCCATCCCGAGCTGCGTCCGCCGGAGCGTGGAGGGGAGCGTCCCATCTATCTGCTCCTGGGGTCGGAGCGAGGGTTCTGCGCGGATTTCAACTCGTCGCTCGCTCGTTTTTGGCGCGAGCGGGTGGAGGAGGTGGCGGCAAAAGGCGAATATGAACTGATTCTCGTCGGCGGTCGGCTGGAGGGACGGGCAACCGGATTACCCAAGATCTCGCGATCCTTGCCGGGGCCGAGCGTCTGGGAGGAGGTCGCCGATTTCCTCCCACGGCTCATGGCGGCGATCCACGAGCTCGTCGAGGCGGGGGCGACGGGGCTCACCGTGTGTTTTCATGAACCCGAGCAGGACGCGATCGAGGAGCGGAGACTTTTGCCCATCCCGCTTGGTGCGGAAAAGCTCCCGCGGGGAGCCGCGGGCGTCCCTCCTCTCCTGCAGATCTCTCCCCGGCGATTTTCGGAAGATCTGGTCGAAACCTATTTGCTGGCTGGGCTCCACGAGGCGATCTACTCCTCGCTCGCCGCCGAGAACCGCAAGCGGATGGAGCACATGCAGACCGCCCTCGACCGGCTGGATAAGCGGGTCGCCGAGTTGACGGGCGTGGCCAACCGCCTACGGCAGGAGGAGATCACCGAGGAGATCGAGGTGATCCTGCTCTCCGCGGAAGCGCTCAAGCGGCGGAAGACCGGCGCGCAGAGACAGATCTAGGTGTTGGGTGCCGTAGGCAACCCTCTGAATCCGTTTTACACCGGCGGCGATATCCATCGCAAATGGGATCAAAAACCTGCGGAAGATCGGACAGAACCGACTTTTGGAGAAGCTTCATCTTGTTCCTCCTTTTCTCAAACTGACGAAGGGGCCGGTCGGATAGCAAGTAACGGAAAACCGCTCTCCAGAACCTATCCAAATCTACCGATAGCTGATTAAAGCTATGCAGCAGCTTTGGTGTCTGGTTCCTGCTTCGCCGAGGCCCGTTTCACGCGGGGCTTGCGAACCGCGCCAGAGCGTTCCTCTCCACAGGCTGAGACCGCAGAGCTTGCGGCCAGGTTTTCGAGGTTCCGGGCAGCGTTGAGATCGCGCCCGGCCTCATACCCACATTCGTCGCACTGAAACAGCCGCTGCGACAGCGCCAGTTTTCGGTCTTTGCCGAACCGCAGCAAGAACAGGTCTTGCTTGACGGATACCAACGATCCGCAACCACGATGGTCGCGCCGTAAAACCGCGCCTTGTAGTCAAGCTGGCGACGAAATTCGAAGAAGCCGCCATCCATGATTGACCGGGCAAGATGACGATTGCGGGCCATGCCGCGCACGTTCAGGTCCTCGATGCCGATGCGGCGGTAGGTCTTCGTCAGCATTGTGGTGGCCTTGTGCGTCGCGTCGCGGCGGATGTTGGCGATGC
>JAQTUK010000115.1 GCA_028710285.1 Methylacidiphilaceae bacterium
CCCTCTTCGGTTCGGGGAGGGCGGGCGGCGGCGCGAAGGATGGAGAGGAAGGTCCCAAGGGCTGCGGCGCTGCTTCCGGGAGGTGGTGATGGGGAAGATCGAAGGCATCCAGCGCTTCCTGCGCCACGGGATGGCCGGCAGTCGATGGTCGAGCCGCGCTTTCCCTCCGGGTTCTCTGGTTCGTCTCGAAGCGGCTCTGGATCGCGAAGAGCGGGGCTACGAGGGGGAGGTCTGCTTCGTCGTCGAACCGGCGCTCGACTGGTGGCGGCTCCTTCGCGGAATGACACCCCGGGAGCGCGCCTGGGAGCTCTTCGCGCAATTGAACCTCTGGGATACCGAGAAGAATAGCGGAGTCCTGCTCTACGTGCTGCTGGCCGATCGGAGCATTGAGCTCGTGGCCGATCGCGCCATCCAGCGCCTGGTGGGAGACTCGGGATGGGAGGCGATCTGTTCCGGGATGGAGGCCGAGTTTCGGCGGGAACGCTTCCTCGAAGGGAGCCTTGAGGCGATTCGGGCGGTCGCCGGGCAGCTCCGGCGCCATTTTCCCGCCGAGGCCGGAAAGGATAGCCCTCCTTCCGAGGGGTCCGCCGCCCTCGAGCGCGGCAGCACCGTCTCCGACGGAGAGACAAACCCCTGAAGCGCGGAGAACTTCCCGCCGCTCGGGCTCACTTGTGCGCGATCACGAAGAGCAGGACCGTGTCGAGCACCATCCAGGCAAAGGAGAGCATCAGGAGGATCTCCACCGCGATGAAGAAGTTCGTGGAGATGAAGTCCTGGGCCGAGCTGTAGCATTGCTCGATCCGGTCGAGCTTCGCGTTGACCGCTTTCGAGAGGTCTCCGATGTCGAAGACCTGCTCGACGTAACGATGGATCGTCCGCAGATGCCAATCCGAGTCGATCCGCAGGACGTTGCCGAACACCTGGTAGAGCGATTCGACGATCGCCAGCTTGTCGCGAACGAAGTCCATCGCCTCGCTCGAGAAGCGCTCATACCAGCGGGGCATCACCCAGAATTTATGCCAGGGTGGAAGATGAGCCACCAGCTCCCGGGCCCGCCCGATCTCGCGGTCGAGCAGGGAGTTGTAGGACCGAAGGTTCCAGTAGACTGCGTAGGCGAGCCGGATCATGTCCAAGATCGTTCCGGACTCCGGGGAAGCAATGACCGCCCCGAAACGCTTGATGAGGATCAGCTCGTTTTCGTAGTAGCCGAAGTTGACGAGCTTCTCCTGGTCCAGGACGAACGAGGAGAGGATGTCGTAGTTCGGCTCGCCGCTGACCATTCCATACAAGGTCTTCAGATTCTCGCGGAGAAAGGTCTCTGCATCTCTGACGGCCCCCGGCTCCAGCGACAAGACCGGGAAGACCTGGATCTCCTCCAGCCGGAAGTCGTACGGATAGGTGGCGAACTCCTTCGCCTCGGCGATCACCTCGCCCACGGTCGCCCGAGCCCAATCGGCAATCGGCGCGTTGCCGAGCCGGAGCAGATCGATCCGGGAGGCGAGGCCCGCATAGAAATTCAAGTCCCCCTGGACCAAGAAGGAGAGCTGGAGAATGCCGACCCCGAAATTGTAGATCCGGGCCACCGCATCGCCCTCGGCCAGCAGGTCCCCCCGGAACGTGACGGGCTCCGTCCTCGGCCGGGCGAACTGCTTCATGAGCCCCTTGGTCTCTGGCTCCCGGAAGTCGAGCTCCAGTCCCATATCGAAGGGGATGAGAAGAAAAACCTGCGCTTTCATGGCCTGTTCCCTCCTCACCTTAACATTCCCCGCCGGTTCTTCCAGTTTCTCCTTCCCTCCATCCCTTTCGCCTCTCTCCGAGAAGCGTTCCGCTCTTCCCTGGAATATCCTCTTCTTGCCAGGAGACCCACGCCTACTTTTTACTTTCGCCATGAGCCAGGATCTCCCCGCATTTCCCCCCTTTGACCTCTTGCGCCTGCTTCGGACCATCTTCGCGCCGCGACGCGGGGAGCGGATTGCCCTTCTCATCGACCTTCCCGATCCGCGACAGGTTCGGGATCATGCGTTCCTGAGCGATCCGAGCCGTTCGGTTCCGCGGCTCGCCCACGAGATCTTTTTTCTAGGGCTCCGACAGGGAGTTCGGGAAGAACTCGGCCTCGTGGGAGGAGATCTTTTCGCCTACGCGGAGACGGGAGGAAGCAATCTCGATCTACCCCAGGAAGCCTTCGACACAGCCGGCAACCGTCTCCTCTTCGATCAGGACCTCTATCCCCGCTTCGACATCTTCCTCTGCTTCTCTCGCTTCTCGGCGACGGCCCCGCTGACCGCCAAGGCCAGGGCCTTCGGTTTTCGCGGTGCGACCCTGCATGGCCTCAACCGGACGATCCTCGCCACGGGGCTCTCCGTCGACTACGAGGAAGTCAGCCGGCAGGCGGAGATCCTCCGCTCCGGTCTTTCCGGGGCCGATCGCTTCCGCATCGACTATCGATTGGAGGGCATCCCCCTCTCGCTCACCTTGGAAACCAGCGGAGAGGAGGCGCAGAAGAGCCATGGGCTCTGCCGCGGGGAGAAGCCCGATATCGTGAACTTACCGGCGGGCGAGGTCTACTTCGTCCCGAAGGATGCCGAGGGCGACTTCCCGCTTCGCCTCGAGGACGGGACCACCGCAATCGTCCGGGTTTCGGGCGGACGAGCCCAAGCGGCGCGCCTGTTCCGCGGCGACCCCGCCCGAATCGCTCTCTACAACCGCCGCCTGGCCGAGGACCCCGCTGCCGGGGAGGTGGGCGAGCTCGGCTTCGGAACCCAGTCCCTTCCTCCGGCGGGCCAGGACATCCAGGACGAGAAGATCCTGGGCACCTTTCACATCGCGACCGGCCGCTCCGATCACCTCGGGGGACCGCTTGGACCTTCGGCTTTTCTTCATCCCCAGAACGCGACCCATGACGACATTCTCTTCGCCCCCTTCAAGACTCCGGACATCCAAGTCCCTCAGGTGCGGATGGAGCGAAACGGAGAGACGCAGATCCTCCTCGAGGACTACCGGCTCGGCCCCTATTTTCGAAAGCTCCTCGGCCGAGCGAAATGAACTCCGCCATCTACGAGACGAGCCCCGCCCTCGCCCAGTACCTGATTCTCCATTATGGCCCTGCCGAATGGCAGCTCCCGAGTTCCGCTCCCTCTCCGGAGCTGGCTCACTTTCCCGTCCGCTGCGTCCAAGAGGGATTCCGGTGGGAAGAGCTCCCTCCCCATCCCACCGCCCTCGAACTCGGCTGCGCGGTCGGCCGGGCCTGCTTTGAGCTCTCCCGGCGCTGCCGGCGCGTGGTGGGATTGGATCGCTCCCAGACTTTTCTCCAGTCCGCCCGCCTGCTTCAGGAGAGAGGCTCGATCCGCTGCCCGGTTCCGCTGGAGGGGGATCAGAGCGTGGAATGGGAATTCTCTCTTCCCGCAGGCGTCTGCCCGGACCGGATCGAATTTCGAGTCGGCGATGCGCTCTCCACTCCCTTCGAAGAGAGCTTCGATCTCGTCCTCGCCGCCAATCTTCTCGATCGGGTTCCCGATCCCCGCGCGCTCCTCGATCGGCTCCCCGCCCTGCTCCACCCCGGCGGTCAACTCCTTCTCACCTCTCCCTTTTCCTGGCTCTCCGAGCATACCCCACGGGAGCGCTGGCTCCTTCCCGGCTCGCAACAGGTCGCTTCGCTGCTTCTCCCCCATTTCACCCTCCTCCGAAAATGGGATCTGCCGCTCGTGCTCCGCGAGCATCCAAGGAAGTTTCAGTGGTGTCTCCCTGAGGCTACCCTGTGGCGCAAAAAGCCCCCTTCCTTCTTGCCGAACAGAGAGAACGCCTGACAATCGGCGGACCATCCCTTATCCTCTCCCTCGACACGGCACGCACCGATGAAGCCATCGACCGCAACCATCCTCCTGCTTCTCTCGTTTTTGCTCGTCTCCCCCGCGATGGCAGGCCCGCGCTGGGTGGCGGTCCAGCGGCCTCCTACCCTGGCTCGGACCAGCGAGGTCATTCGCAAACAGGTGGGCGGCGTTCCGGTCTACTTGGCTGGCGCTCCTTCCCACTATCACATCTTTGGCGCTGTCTTTATCGACGAAGACGAGCTGGACGAAGGCCTGGACAAGCTGGTCGCCAAGGGCATCGAGCATGGGGCCAAGGGGCTGATCCTCTTCAGCCCGGGCGAAAAGCGCTCCCATGCACAGATCTACGGCGACGGGATCTGGGCTTGGTGCTACCGCTAGAAAATACCCGCTACGGCATCTTGGGCACCGCCCGCCGCAGGAGTTGCTGTCCCTTACGCTCGATCTGCATGGGCAGGCTCTTCCGGATAGCCCAATCGATCCGAGGGGAGAGATCCTCCTTCACGTTGTCGGTGGTCCCCGAGAGCCGAACTGTGGTCCAGAAATATCCTCCCGCCCCCAACTGGAAGAGCCCGACGTTCAGGTGGGGAATCCGTTGTGCGAGCCCCGATCGCAGGCCGACGTTGAGCGCTCCGGAAACCCGCTTCCCGTCGATCTCCGCCCAGCCGTTCATGGCCATCGTGTCCCCCGATTGAATGTCGATTTGGGCAATGCGCGTCCAATCCCCTTTGCCCTCGACATGGCACTGCGCCCGGCTCAAGGACAAGTCCTGCAAATCTTGCACCTGCAAAAGGGAATTGAGCGCAACCAGGAAGGGGATCCCATGAAGCGCGCCCTGGTCCAGGAAGAGGTCTCCCTTGGTTTCATACGGCTGGCCCGCGCCCGCCAGCACCTTTCCGAACCCGCGGATCTTCCCGGTCACCCGATCCTTCCACGGGCTGGGGAGCACCGCCCCCGTCGGCAACGCCTGGACCTGCCAGGAAAGATCGGTCGGCTCCGTCGAGGAAAGGCCGAGCTTCCCCGTCCCCGCCAAAAGCGCCTCGGGAGCGCTCTTGGGATGAAATTCCGCGGCCTCGATGCGAAGGGTCCTCCCCTCCAAGAGCCCGTGCGCTTCGAAAAGGATGAGCTCCGGCAGTTCCGCCGCGCGAATGCGCCCACCGCGGGCCCGCAGCCCCCAGCCTTCCTCCGTCCCTTCTCCGCGCAAATCGATTTCCCTGGCCGAGCCTCCTCCGGCCAGGTTCGCCGGCCATTCCAAGCCTAGCGAATCGATCCGCAACCGTCCCAAGAAGGGACTCCGCTCCTCCTTGATCCCTGGGACCGCCGCGTCCGCCGTCATGCATTTTTCGCCGCCCGAAGCCTTCTGCAGCACCGCCGTGAGTCTCTGGATCCGAATCCGCCTGATCTCCAGCGAGCCGCGGAAGAGCGCGAAGGGATCGATCTCGATCCGGATGCCCTTCGCCCGAAGGGAGGCAAAGTGGGAAGACGCATTGCCGTTCCCCTGATAGCCCTTCGTAGCCAGCCCGAAGCCGGCAAAGGAGAAGGGTTCAAAGCTCCCCTGGCAACCGGTTTCGCGTTCCACAAGATTGGCAGCGTAGTCGACAAGGCCCTTCCCCCGCACGAAGGAGGTGAGCCAAACGGCTCCCGCCCCCACGCCGACCAGGAGAAGGACGACGGCGCCCAGGCCGACGATCGTGAGCCATCGAGACAAGTCCTTCTTGGAAATCGCCATGCTACTCCGTTGGGTTGGTTGCCCGGCGGCAGCATACCTCGGCATCCGCTCCGGCCCGATGCCTTTTTACGGCTCCCGAACAAAGAAAGTTGTGGCCTTTCTTGCCAAGAGCGGAAAAATCCCTTCTCTTCTTTCGCGCAGGGCCGTGAGAACGGCTCGCCTCCCGGCACCCGTAGCTCAGGGGATAGAGCAGCGGATTTCTAATCCGTTGGTCGCAGGTTCAAATCCTGCCGGGTGCGACCAGATCGCAAGATTCACTTGTCCCTGGTAGAAGCCCTAGAGTAGGCTCAATCGTTAAGAGCAGATGTATAACGATGAAGACGCCAAAATAGACCATCGGTACCGGTCTAACCCGTCGATAGTCCGTCAATATTGTCCGGGGAGGTAGGAGGACTTGGGAGGTGTCCTGAATTCTCCCCCCTTAAGTAGTCACTGGCCCACACCATTTGCTTACAAGCCGGCCCTTTCTTGGGGCAATGAGGAGACAATGCGTCACCGGCAAACATCGCTCCCCAACCTCCCGCTGGTGGACATGCCGATCCTGAACACGACGCAGGACTCTCGGCCATGCGCGGATTAGCCGACCTTCCGTAAGGTTTTGACCATTTGGTTGGTGCGCCAATGACTTGTACACATCCGTGTAGGACCGCCTACTGATAACTAATGCCTGCCAACCTGATACGATATCCCCTAGTGCGTAGGCATGCATTTGCAGGAGGTGCGTACTCGCCGTCGAGGGAAGGTCTGTCGCTCCTACGTGATTCGAGAGTCCTACCGGGTGGGCAAGCAGGTCAAGACACGGCAGATCGCCAACGTGATCCGGCTGCCGGAAGATGTCCGGGAAGTGCTGGCCGCCGCTTTGCGCAAGAAGCCGATCGTGCCTCTGGGTGCATTGCAAGCCCAAGAGGCGCTTGATTAGGGAGGCTTGGCAGCGATTTGGCCTGGACGAAGTCCTCGCCGGAGTGGGTTCGGAGCGCAAGCAACGGCTTGTAAAAGCGATGATCTTTGGGCGGATCCTCTTCCCCTCTTCGAAGTTGGCGCATCGGGCAGAAGCCAGGGGAACTGTTTTAACGAAGGTCTGTGGCCTGGAGAAAAAGGACCTTGAGGAGGATGAACTCTACCGGGCGATGGATGGTCTCAATGGCGCATGGAGCGGGATCGAGAGGAAGCTCTACCGGGAGGCTCGGCCGGAGGGAGCAAGCTTGGTGCTCTACGACCCGTCCAGCGTCTACTTCGAGGGGGCTGGACCCGAGTGCGCAATCCTGTCAGGATTTGCTTCCTGGCTTTCTGGATGAGTGCCCGCCTCGGAGCCCAATTACTCCAAAAGCTCGACCTGCTCCCCCTCTTCGCCCGCCCACCCAAATGGGCCATGTAGGCAGAACGAAACAGTCTCTTCGTTCTTACGCAATCACTTACAATTCCGCGGTGAGGAAAATGGGCTATGTTCCCGGAGCGAGCTGGATCAGTTTCGATCCGACGAACTGCAGCGTCGGCGGCGCCAACCGCATCCCGATCGCCGTTGGCCGCGATATTCGGCAGGTGATGCCGGTGACCGGGGAATTCTTCGGGATGAACGACGCGTTCAACGCGATGTCGGTCGAGGTGTCCGCGCGTAAACGCAATGGAGCACGACCCTTCGGCCAGCCGCCGCGCGTATGGCGCTATCGCGTTCTGCGCGAAGTCAGCCGGCTCAATACCAAGAAACCAGCTGCCGCCGAGATGATGGAGGCGCCGAGAATGCCGAGCTTGACCGAGTCCAGAAGCGCGGGCTCGAACCCAAGTTCGGCGATGAAAAGCGCCATGGTGAATCCGATCCCGGTCAGCAGGCTTCCCGCTGTCAGCAGGCTCCACGACAGCTCGTTTGGACGGATCCCCAAGCGCAGCTTCACGGCAAGAACGCTGAAGAGCACCACCCCGGCGGGCTTGCCGACCACGAAGGCCGCGACAATCGCGATAGTGAGAGCGACATCAAAGGTCGTGGCCGCGATCGGCACGCCGGCATTGGCGAGGGCAAAGAGCGGCATGACGGCGAAGGCTACCCAGGGATGGAGAGCGATCTCCAGCCGCTCGATCGGCGACAGGGCTTCGCGCGTGGCAACGCCCGCTC
>JAQTUK010000116.1 GCA_028710285.1 Methylacidiphilaceae bacterium
CAGCTGACCCCGATAGGACGGATCGGTCAGGACCTCCTGATAGCCCGCCATCGAGGTGTTGAAGCAGAGCTCTCCGACGACGGTTCCCCGGCTCCCCACCGAGCGCCCGCGAAAGACCTCTCCATCCTCCAGGACCAGGATGGCCTCCCTCTGCCTTACAATCGCCATACGATCTTCCCTTCCACCATCGTCAGCATAACCTTTCCTTGCACCTCCCATCCCGCAAATGGGGTATTTCGGCCGCGGGAAAGGAACGCCTGCGGATTCACGGTCCACCGGAGATTGGGATCGATCACGACCAGGTCGGCCGGCGCCCCGGTCCTCAATGTTCCCCCGGGAACCCCCAGAAGTCGCGCAGGATTGGTGCTCAACCGGGTGATCAACCCTGACCAGTCGAGCAGCTTGGTCCTCACGAGCGTCTCGGCGGCAACCGCCAGCATCGTCTCCAGCCCGACCACCCCGAAGGGAGCACGGTCGAACTCCACCTCCTTCTCGAAGGAGCAGTGGGGGGCATGGTCGCTGGCAATGAGATCGATTGTGCCATCGACGACTCCTTCCCGCAGCGCCTCCCGGTCCGCCTCGGAGCCTAGCGGAGGATTCATCTTGAAACTGGCGTCGTATTCGGCGAGAGCCTCGTCCGTGAGCCCCAGATGGTGCGGGGTCACCTCCGCCGTGACGCTGATACCCCGTCGCTTCGCCTCCCGGACGAGCCGGACCGAGCCCGCGCTCGAAAGATGCTGGCAATGGAGCCGGGCTCCCGAAAGTTCCGCCAGGAGAATGTCCCGGCTCACGATGAGCTCCTCCGCCACGCTCGGCCAGCCTCGCAGGCCCAAGACGGCGCTCCAGTACCCCTCGTGGATCACCCCTCCTCCCGAGACGCTGCTCTCCTCGCAATGTTCGAGAATCGGGAGACCGAGCATCGCGGCATACTCCATGGCCCGGCGCATCAGGGCCGCATCCTGGATGCAGCTGCCATCATCGGTCAAGGCCACCACCCCCGCCGCGCGCAGCGAGCCCAGCGGGGCGAGCTTCTCCCCTCTCCGACCCTCCGAAAGACAGCCCGTCGGATAGACCCGTACGACCCCCTGCTCCCGTGCCCGCTCCCGAATCCAGCCGATCGTATTCGGCTGATCGGCCGGGGGCCGGGTATTCGGCATCGCCACCACGGCCGTGAAGCCTCCCGCCGCAGCGGCTCGCGTTCCGGAGGCAATCGTCTCTTTTTGCGGCTCCCCCGGCTCCCGCAGGTGGACATGGATGTCGATCAGTCCCGGAGCGACGATCCGGCCGCCGGCATCGATCCATTCCCAGTTCGTTTCAGCCGGAAGAGAGGCGGGATCGACGATCCGGCCGCCGGCGACAAAGAGATCGCCGACCTCATCCCGGCCGCTGCCCGGATCGAGGATGCGCCCGCCAGAAAAACGGTAGAAGCCGCTCACGCTGCTCCTCCGTCCCGCCGGTGAAAACGGGCCAACTGCGCAAAGACCGCCATCCGCACGGCAACCCCGCTGCTCACCTGGTCCAGGATGACCGAACTCGGACCGTCGGCAAGCTCGCTCTCGATCTCGACCCCGCGCTCGACCGGACCCGGATGCATGAGCAGCACCTCCGGCGGACAGCGGCGCAAACGATCGTCGTTGAGTCCATACAGGGAAGCATACTCTCCGAGCGACGGGAACATCCCTTCCCGCTGCCGCTCGTGCTGGATGCGCAGCAGGATCAGCACCTGCGCCCAGGGCAGGATCGGATCGAGCTCGCAGCTCAGCCTCACCCCGAACCGCGAGAAGACCTCCGGGAGAAGCGTCCGTGGGCCGACGAGGGCGACCTCCGCGCCGAGCTTGCGCAGACCCCAGATATCAGACCGGGCCACCCGGCTGTGGAGGATATCCCCAACGATCGCGACCCGCACCCCATCGATTCTCCCAAGGCGGCGGCGGATCGTGAGTAGATCCAGCAATCCCTGAGTGGGATGCTCGTGCGCCCCGTCGCCCGCGTTGATCACCGAGGACCGCACGCGATCGGCTAGAAAATGCGCCGCGCCCGCCGCCGAATGGCGGAGCACCAGGAAATCCGCCCCCATTGCCTCCAAGTTCCGCGCGGTATCCTTGAGAGTCTCCCCTTTTCGGATCGAGCTCGACTCCTGATCGATCTCGAGCACGCTTGCCCCCATTCGCTTGGCGGCAAGTTCGAAGGAGACCCTCGTGCGCGTGCTCGGCTCGATGAAAAGATTGACCGCGGTGAGGCCCCGCAACGAGGGCAGCTCCCTCCCGGCCTCCAAGCACCGCGCGACCTCGTCGGCGGCATCGAGCAGAAAAAGGATCTCCTCCTTCTCCAGCCCTCGCAAGCCCAGGAGATGGCGGCGCCTCCACCGGCTCTCCAAAGGGGGCTGGGGATTTCCCTCTCGACAATCCGATGCCATAGCGGAAGGAAAATGGCAAAAGGAGGTTCGCCCGTCCAGCGTCTTGCTCCGCTTTTCCACCTTGCCGTCCGCTACCGAGGCAGCCGTCTCGCGGACCAACCCGCTCCCCACGCTATGGGCAAGAATCTCCGGGGTGCGTTCTTTCCTGGCCATGGCCTCCGTGGGAGTGGTGGAGGAGAGCTTACCAGCCGCCGCGCCAAGGACAGATCCGTCCGGCTTGGCTTTTCCACGGCAGCGGGCTATTTTGCGATTGCCATCCGCCCTGGCCCGCTATAAAGCTCGAAGGAGAGCAAGCAGTGTCTACGATTTCCGGCCTCGCCTACGTCGTCGGCGACAACATCGACACCGATCAGATCATCCCGGCCCAATATCTCATGTTGGTGCCCACGGTGCCCGACGAGCTTCGCCAATTGGGTTCTTACGCCCTTTCCGGTCTGCCTGACGACCTCTATCCAGAGCGCTTCGTGGCCCCAGGGGAAGAGGCAACCCGGTATCCCATCGTCGTCGCGGGTCGGAACTTCGGCTGCGGCTCTTCCCGCGAGCACGCTCCGATCGCGCTCGCGGCAGCGGGCTGCCGGATCGTGATTGCCGAAAGCTACGCGCGAATCTTTTTCCGGAATGCCGTTTCGACCGGAGTGCTCTACCCCTACGAGTGCGCCGAGAGGCTTTGCGAACGGATCCGGACCGGCGATCGCGTCGTGGTCGACCTCCAGGGGGAGACGCTCTCCGCGGGCGACGCCCGATACCAGCTCAGGCCGCTCGGGGAGGCCAGGCCCGTGATCGAGGCCGGAGGACTGTTCCAGTACGCGCGCAAGACCGGCATGGTTCCCATCGGGTAGGAACCCATTGCTAGCCACCCTTCTTTCCTCATGAATACCTATCGGATCGCCGTCCTCGCCGGAGACGGCATCGGGCCGGAGATCATGGCCGCCACGCTGCCGATCCTGCGGGCTGCCGCCCACAAGTTCGGATTCCGCCTCGACTTCGAAGAAGCCCTGGTGGGAGGGGCGGCGATCGACGCCGCCGGCAAGGCCCTCCCCGAAGAGACGCTCGCGGTCTGCCGAAACTCCCAGGCGATTCTCTTTGGCGCGGTGGGCGGCCCTCGGTGGGAAGCTCTTCCCGCCGAAAAGCAGCCCGAGCGCGCGGCTCTTCTGCCCCTGCGGCGTACCTTCGGTCTCTATGCCAACCTTCGTCCGATCTCCTGTTATCCGGAGCTTCTGAGCGCTTCCCCCCTCAAGACCGAGATCGCCCGCGGCGTCGACCTGCTGGTCGTCCGGGAGCTGACCGGCGGTCTCTACTTCGGCCAGCCCAAGGGGACCGTGATGACGGATCGCGGGGAGCGGGCGATCGACACCCTGGTCTACGAGACCGCCGAGATCGAACGGGTCGCTCGCGTCGCCTTCGAGGCCGCGCGAGCCAGAAAGAAGTTCGTAACCCTCGTCGACAAGGCAAACGTGCTCGAGTCGAGCCTTCTCTGGAGGAAGACGGTCCGCCGGATCTCCGCCGACTACACCGACGTCCAGCTGGGCTTTCTCTACGTCGACAACGCGGCCATGCAACTGGTGCGCAATCCAAGACAGTTCGACGTGCTCCTCTGCGAAAACCTCTTCGGAGATATCTTGAGCGACGAAGCCGCCGCCCTCTGCGGTTCGCTCGGCATGCTCCCGAGCGCTTCCTTGGGCAAGGCCCGGTTCGGCCTCTACGAGCCGGCCGGAGGATCTGCCCCCGATATCGCCGGGAAGGGAATCGCCAACCCGAGCGCGGAGATTCTCTGCGCCGCTCTCCTCTTGCGCTATAGCCTGGGCGAGGAAAAGGCGGCCCGGGCGATCGAAAGCGCGTTTCGCGCCGCGCTGAGCGACGGCTTCCGCACGCCGGATATTGCCTCCGACGGCGGCAAGACCGTGGGAACGGAAGCCTTTGCCCAAGCGATCCTCGACCGCTTCGAGAACCCATAAGGGAGGGCATCGCCTTCGGCCGGGCTTTTTCTTTTGTGCGGCCACTCTTTCTTTGTCAAAAGGGATGGGATGAACTCCATGGATCTGAGCGAACCCCTTCCCGTCAGCACCGACGATCCGATCAACGCGCGAATCCTCTCCGTCTCCGAGGATAAGCTGGCGGGCTTTCACGAAGAGCCGATGGGAGAGATCGCCCGGCTCTCCGGCCTTCCGGTTGCGACCGTCACGGCGCGCATTCGGGCGATGCTCGAGAGCGGGACGATCCGGAGAGTTCGGCAGACCTTGCTCGCCAACGACCTAGCTCCAGGAGCACTCATCGCCTGGGAGATCCCGGAGGAGAAGCTGGGATCGGCCTTCGACTTCCTCGTGACCGAGGACCCCTTCAGCGGCCATGTCGTCCTCCGCTCGACCGATTCCGCCAGCGCGGGCTCCTCCTTTCGGCTCTGGAGCACCCTCAAAGTGCCGCAAGGCTTTTCGCTCGAAGCGCATTGCCGCTATCTCTCCGCGGAAATCGGCGCTCTCCGCCACCGGATCCTCCGCGCCAAGGGAATCTTCACCCTCGGCGTGGGCCACGTCCGCCGGCGGACGCTCGAGATCGGCGCCATGTGCCCGGCCCGGGCGCAGATGCACAGGGTGGAGGTGCGCGAGCTCTCCCTGGAGCAGTGGAAGGTTCTCGGCGCCCTCAAGGAGGAGCTGCAGCCGGAGGAAATCGGCTTGGGCGTGTGGGAAGCGCGCGCCCGATCGGCCGGACTCTTCCGGCAGGAATTCGTCCGGGTGGCGAAGGATCTCGAGCGCATGGGAATCCTCGGCCGCTTCTCGACCTTCCTCGAGCATGTGAAGCCCCTCTCCACCGGCGAACGGGTCACTCGCTTCAACGGCCTCTTCCACTGGGCGGTTCCCCAGGGAAAGGAGAAGGAGGCGGGAGAAGAGATCGGCCGTTTCGAGGTCCTCACCCACTGCTACTGGCGGGAGGCGGGCCCCGACTTCGGCAACGTCAACTTGATGGCGGTCGCACACGGCCGCGAAAAGGATCGGCTGCTGCTCCATAAGGCCGCGATGGACGAGCACCTTCGCCGGATCGGAATTCCGGTTCTCTACTCGAATATCTTCTGGGGAGGGCGCAGCGAAATCAAACCGTCGGAAATCTTGCCGGAGGCTTACCGAAAATGGAGCCGCACAAGGGGAATCGACTGGGAAACCATGCTCGTCGGCTCTTCCTGAAGAGCCTTTGGCCCGCCTCCGCCAGACTGGGTCGCCAACTTCGGGATCAGTGGAACGGGCTCCACTTGGAGCTCGGGCCGCTCCGAGCCACGTTTCGCTCCTACTCCCCCGCAAAGCTGCGCGCTGACCTGAGCGCCGCGCTCAACGTCGCTCTCCTCTCCTTTCCGCAGGGCATGGCCTATGCCTTGATCGCGGGCCTTCCCGTCCAATACGGGATCTACGCCTGCGCGGTCGCCTCGGTGATCGGTCCTCTCTTCCAGAGTTCCCGCTACGTCGTGCTCGGCCCCACCAACGCAACCGCGGTCCTTGTCTTCAGCTCTTACCTGAGCATGGCGGGGAAGGTCGACAAGATCCCCTCCTTGAGCTTCCTTCTGCTCCTGATCGGGGTTGCCCTACTGGCCGGCGCGGTCTTTCGCGCGGCGGCACTCACCCAATATGTCTCCCGAACCGTCGTGATCGGCTACATCACCGGCGCCGCCTTTTTGATCATCGCCAACCAGGCGCATCACATGCTGGGCGTCTCGATTCCGGAAGTCTCGACCTTTTCCGACATCGTGATCCAGACGATCCGCCATGCGGGCCAGGCCCAATGGCCCTCCGTCTTCCTGAGCCTCCTCGCCTTCCTCGCCTGGTGGTGGCTCAAGACCGCTTTCCCGAAGCTTCCCGCCGTCGCTCTCGCCCTCCTCCTCGTCTCCCTCCTCGCTCTTCCCCTCCGCATGCTCCATCTTCCGATCCACTACCTCGAACCCATTCCGTTCGGCTTCTGGCCGGTCACCCTGCCCTCCTTCCACTGGCACTGGTTCTCGCAGCTCGCCAGCGCCTCCTTGGCGCTCGCCTTCTTTGCCGCGATCGAAGGGGCGAGCATCGGCAAGTCGCTCGCCAGCCGCTCCGGCGAGCCGATCGACCCGAACCGGGAGATGTTCGCCCAGGGTGCGGCCAACGTCGCCTGCGCCTTCTTGGGTGGAATGCCCGTTTCGGGCTCCCTGACCCGCTCCGCCCTCAACTGGATCAGCAAGCCCGCCACCGTCCTCGCCAACTTCTGGAGCGGCCTGCTCTTGGCGGGCGGCCTCCTGTTGGCGGGCCCGCTCTTTTCCTACATCCCCATGCCTGCGCTCGCCACCCTGGTGGTACTCACAGGATTCTCACTGATCAACTGGCGGGATATCCGGATCGCGCTGGAAACGACCCGGGCCGACGGGCTCGTCTTCCTCGTCACCTTCTTGAGCGCCCTCCTGACCCCTCTGGACTTCGCCATCGGCCTGGGCATCGGCGTCTCGGTTCTGCTCTTCCTCCAGCAGGTCGGCCAACCTACCCTGGTGGAATACACCTATGACGAGGAAGAGGGATTGCGCGAAAAAGGCCGCTCCGAAGAAAGAATCCTTCCGGAAATCTGCATCATTCACGTGGAGGGAGAGCTCTTCTTCGGCGTCGCCGACCTCTTTCGCGAGCAGATCCGCCGGATCTGCCTCGATTCTTCCCTTCGAGTCGTCATTCTCCGGATGCGCAACGCGCACCATCTCGATGCGACCTGCGCCCTCGCCCTCGACGAGCTCGCCCGCATGATGCACGAGAGCGGACGCCACCTCCTCCTCAGCGGAGTCACCAGGCCGATCATCCGGGTGCTCCGCAGCTCCGGGGTAATCCAGACGATCGGCCGGGAGAATGTCTTCCCGCTGTTCGGCGTCCATCCGAACCTCTCGACCCGGAATGCCCTTCTCCGCGCCCAGCACCTGCTCGGCAGAAAGGAGAGCGAAGTCCGGATCTTCTTCGAAAAGGTCCAAGCCAAGCCCAACGCCGAAAAGGACGCGGAGGAAGGGTAGACGGGCAGAAGGGGAGGATCGCGCTACTGCTTGCGCTCGCTCGCGCCTGGCACCTTGCCATCAGCGCTCTTCTCATCGCACCGACTCGGGCGCAGGCTCTCTAGCCGCCATTTCTCACCATTGCGAGGTTTCGGGCGAGAGAGGTGTGGAGGAGGCCGTTTCCGAGCGTTTTCGACCGAGGGATGTCTCTTTCGAGAAGGGATCGGGTCGGGATACGGTTCCGTT
>JAQTUK010000004.1 GCA_028710285.1 Methylacidiphilaceae bacterium
CGGTCCCTCCGTCGTTCATCTCTTCTCCTCACGGCTTTCGATGCTGCCCGCGGGAGGAGAGGAAAACGTCCGTCCTCCGGGCCGGCTCCGGCCTCCCCGCGGCGAAACGGTCTTGCGCCGCCTTCTCGCCGGCTACACCGATCTCCACCCCGACGAGCTTCCTCTCCGGAAGAACCCTTGGGGCAAGCTGCTGCTCCCCGACTCGTTCGGCCTCTGGTTCAACCTGTCCCATTCCGGCGACCGGTGGATCGCCGCGGTGGCGTGTTTCCCGGTCGGGATCGACCTCGAGGCCAGGCTCCCGCGCAAAGATCCTCTCCGGCTTGCCTGGCGCTTTCTTTTGCCCGAAGAGGCAGGGGTCGTCGCCGCCGCGCCGCCGGAGGCGCAGACGACGGCCTTTCTTCGGACCTGGACGAAAAAGGAAGCATTCCTCAAGGGCTGCGGCATGGGCCTCTACCGCTCCCCCCGCTCCTTCCGCTTCGCCTCGCGCAAGGGGTCCTGCTGGGAAACCGTCGATCCTCCGGAGGCGGATGGCGCCGCATGGACCGTGAAGAGCTGGCTTCAGGCGGACGGCTCCTTTTGCGCGCTGGCAGTCGCCCACGCTCAACCGGAAAGACTGATGGTGACGATGGAGGAGTTTTGTCCTTGGGATTGAGGCTCTTCGGGCCGAAGCCCGCTTGCGCGCTTTCCATTGACGAGATCCATTAGGAAAGGCTAACTTTTTAACAGGGATGAACGCTGCAATAGGGAAACAGAGAGGCCGCAATGGTTCGGCAAGCCTGAGCCACTCCCAGCAGGATTATTTGAAGCAGATCTTTCTTTTGAGCGCCACGTCGCGGGGTGCTACCACTCAGCTCCTGGCGGACCGAATCGGGGTCCGGCCGGCCTCGGTGACCGGGATGCTCAAGAAGCTCGCCGAGGAGGGCCTGGTGGAACGAGCCCCTTATCGGGCGGTGCATTTGACCGAAACGGGTCGGCGGATCGCTGTGGAGCTCGTTCGGCACCATCGCCTCCTGGAAGCCTTTCTTTCCCGTACGCTCGGCTATCGCTGGGACGAGGTCCACGAGGAGGCCGAAGCGCTGGAGCACGTGATCAGCGAGCGCTTCGAGCAAAAGGTCGCGGAGCTCCTGGCCCATCCCGATCGGGATCCGCATGGGGATCCGATCCCCACGCGGGAGCTGGCTTTGGAGGAAGACCAGCATCTTACCGCGCTGGCTCTCCTTCCCAAGGGGAGCCAGGGAACCATTCGCCGGGTGACCCTGCAGGATCAGGACGCGCTCAACTTGGTGGAGAAGCTGGATCTTCTCCCCGGCACCGCGATCGAAGTCGCCGGCACGCATCCCGACGGAATCTCGCTCCTGGTCGCCGGAAGCCGCTTCCTCGTCCCATCCCTTCTTGCCGCTCATCTTTTGGTCGACCACGCCCCGCCCCCATCCTCCGCGCAGCCGGAAACCAGAGAAGGAACCGGACGACCCGTGGCCCATGAGCAATGATCCATCCCGTCGCCCGGGAGGAACGCTATGGAATCCAAAGCCGACCGAGCCGGAGTCTACGGGTCGATGGGATGCCTGGGTAAGGGAGGACGCCGGGGCAGTGCTCTCCAGCGGATCGACCGGAAAGGTCGGCCGATATGTTCCTTTCCTCGGGCCGGCCTTCATCGCGGCGATCGCCTACATCGACCCCGGCAACTACGCAACGAACATCGAGAGTGGAACGCGGCACGGCTACCAGCTCCTCTGGGTGGTGCTCTGGTCGAACCTCATCGCCATGTTTGTCCAAGGGCTCTCGGCCAAGCTGGGAATTGTCACGGGGAAAAATCTCCCCGAATGCATCCGCGATGCTCTCCCTCATCCTCTTCTCCGTTTCGCCTACTGGCTGCAGGCCGAACTGATGGCGATCGCCACCGATCTGGCGGAGTTCCTGGGAGCCTCCCTTGGCTTCCAGCTACTCTTCGGCATTCCGCTGGGAATCGGTGCCCTGCTGACCGGCGCCATCTCCTTCGCGATCCTCGGGCTGCGGCCGCGCGGCTTTCGCTACCTGGAGGTTCTGTTGACGGTCTTCGTAGGGTTTATCGCGGTCTGCTACGCCTTCGAGCTCTTCTGGATCCATCCCTCGCCCTCGGCAACCCTCCACGGCCTTCTCCTTCCCAGCCTTCCCGGCGCCGAGGGAGCCTATTTGGCTGCGGGAATCATGGGAGCCACGGTGATGCCGCATGCGATCTATCTCCATTCGGCCCTCACCCAGAGGCGGATCCCCGCCCGACGGCTCGAGGAAAAGCGAAAGCTGATCCGCCTTTCGCAGATCGACGTTTCCCTGGCAATGACGATTGCCGGCATGATCAACCTGGCCATGCTTGTCATGTCGGCCGCGGCTTTTGCCGGATCTCCTCCGGGCGAGGGGAACAGCATCACCCAAGCCTATCGCGCCCTCTGGCCCCTGCTCGGCCAGCTCGCCGCGGCGGCCTTCGCCCTGTCTCTCCTCGCTTCCGGCCTCTCCTCGTCAGCGGTGGGAACCCTCGCGGGGCAAGTCATCATGGAGGGGTTCGTCGGCTTTGCCATTCCCATCTGGGTCCGGCGCCTGGTCACGATGCTGCCGGCGATCGCGACGATCGCCCTGGGGATCGACATGACCCAGATTCTCGTGGCTTCGCAAGTCGTCTTAAGCTTCGGCATCGCGTTCGCCCTGATCCCCCTGCTCCTCTTCACGCAAAGCAGCCGATGGATGGGGCCGCTGCGGAATTCGGTCTGGACGGGCATAGCCGGATGGCTCATCAGCGCCGTTGTCATCGGACTCAACGTTTTTCTGCTTGCCCGGTTCCTTCTTCACGCACCTCAATAGATGTCCTTTCTGAACTCTAGGAAGACCTAGTCTTTCGCGGCACCTATGGAAACTCGTTCCTGGCCCACCGACGGGAGACGGCGCGTCGTGATCAGCCGCATTCTTCCGGAAATCGACGATGCCCGGTTTCCGGTAAAGCGGGCTCTGGGCGAGCCGCTCCGTGTGCAGGCGCATGTCTTTTCCGACGGCCACGATCGCATCGAGGTTCGACTCCGCTATCGCCACCATGCGGAGGCCGAGTGGCGCGAGCTGCCGATGCGCGAGCTCGGCAACGACGAATGGCAAGCGGAGTTCCTCCTGGAAAAGCTCGGCTTCTACGAGTGCCAGGTCGTCGCCTGGGTCGATCATTTCGTCACCTGGCTCGAAGGTTTCCATAAAAAGGCCGACGGAGGAGAAGAGATCGGTGTCGAGCTTATCATCGGCGCCGACCTGCTTGACGCGGCGGCGCTGCGGGCACCGAAGCAGGAGGCGAAGCGGCTCCAAGAATGGGCCGCCCTTCTGCGCAACCGCTCCCTGCCGATCGGGGACCGGGGGCTGGTGGCTCGGAACCCGGCCCTGGCCGAACTCGCTCGTCGCTTTCCCGACCGAAGCTTGGCTTCCGAGGCGCCCGGCGTGCGGAAGATCCTCGTCGATCCTCCTAAGGCCCTCTTCAGTTCTTGGTATGAGATCTTCCCGCGGTCGTGGGCGGCCGAGCCCGGCCGGCACGGAACCTTTGCGGATTGCGAGCGGCTGCTTCCGGAGATCGCCGCCCTCGGCTTCGACGTCCTCTATCTGCCCCCGATTCACCCAATCGGCCTTCTCCACCGGAAAGGAAAAAACAACACGACCCTCTCCGGGCCCGACGACGTAGGGAGCCCCTGGGCGATCGGCTCCCAGGAAGGAGGACACAAATCCATCCATCCCGAGCTCGGGACCTGGGAAGACTTCCGGCGCTTGCAGGCGCGAGCCAAGGAGTACGGCTTGGATCTGGCCCTGGACATCGCTCTTCAGTGCAGCCCCGACCATCCCTATGTCCGAGAACATCCCGACTGGTTTCGGTGGCGACCGGATGGGACCGTGCAGTACGCGGAGAATCCACCCAAGAAGTACCAGGACATCATTCCCTTCGATTTTGAATGCGCGGAGTGGCGATCCTTATGGGAAGAGCTCCGGAGCATCTTCGTCTTTTGGATCGACCGCGGCGTCAGGATCTTCCGCGTGGATAACCCTCACACCAAGCCCATGGCCTTCTGGGAATGGCTGCTCGCCGATCTCAAGGGGGCCTATCCCGACGTCATTTTCCTCTCGGAAGCCTTTACCCGCCCCAAGATTCTCTACCATCTGGCCAAATGCGGCTTCTCCCAGGGGTATACCTACTTCACCTGGCGAGCGACGCCGTCGGAGCTGCGGGAATATCTCACCGAGCTGACCTCCCCGCCGGTCCGGGAGTTCTTCCGGCCGAACTTCTGGCCGAACACTCCCGATATCCTCCCCGTCTACCTCCAGCAGGGAGGGCGCTCCACCTTCCTGCAGCGGCTGATCCTGGCCGCAACGCTCTCCTCGAATTACGGCATCTACGGTCCCGCCTTCGAACTCTGCGTCCGGGCAGCCCTCGTGCCCGGCAAGGAGGAGTATCTCGACTCGGAAAAGTACGAGCTCCGGCACTGGGACTGGAATGCGCCGGGAAACATCAAGGCCGAGATCGCCCGGCTCAACCATATCCGGAAGACCCACCGAGCCTTGCAGCAAACCAACAACCTCCGGTTTTGCGAGATCGACAACCCATGGCTTCTCGCGTATGCCAAGGCGAGTCCCGACCGCGGAGACGTGATTCTCATCGTGGTCAACATGGATGCCCAACCCCAATCGGGGTGGGTACGCTTCCCGGCGGAGGAGTTTGGCATCGACTCGCGGAAGCCCTTTCAGGTCAACGACCTGCTCTCCGACACGAGCTATACCTGGCATGACGGAAGCAACTACGTCCGACTCGATCCCGCCGTCTCCCCGGCTCATCTTTTCTGGGTGACCCAATATGCGCCGGACTAGCCAGCGGGGCTTCTCTTTGGCAAGGATAGAAAGGTGCCCTCCGATTCCGATCCGCTGGCCGAACGGTTCTGGTTTTCCGCCGAAGGACGACGGCTGGCGGGAGAGCTTCTTCCTCCTTTTCTGCTGCGCCGCCGCTGGTTTGCCGGAAAGGCGCGTGGCATCGAGGAGGTCTGGGTGGCGGATGCCTTTCGCCTCGGTCCTCGCGAGGCGGGGCTGCGGCTCCTGCTCCTCCAGGTCCGCTTTGCCGCGGGAGAGACCGCGCTCTTTTCCCTGCCCGTCCGGCTGACCGGGGAAGCCCAGCCTGCGGGCTTTGCGGAGGGGGACCGGATCGGCCCTCTCTCCCCTGCCTCACCGCAAAACCTCTGGGAGGCAACCGGGGATCCGCTTTTCGCCCGTTCCCTGCTCGAACTCTTGGCCGAAGAGAGGGAGCTGCTTGGACCGCAAGGGATTTTGCGGGGAAGGAGAGGTCCTCTTCTGACGGAGCTGTGCGGGTCGGCGGACTTGCCAGCGGAGTCCCGTCTTCTCGGCCGCGAGCAGAGCAATAGCTCGCTCCTCTTCGGGAATCGGCTCTTTTTCAAGCTCTACCGGAAGCTCGAAGGCGGTCCGAATCCGGACGTCGAGATGCACGAGCGGCTTTCGGGAATCCTCCACTGGCCCCATGTGCCCCGCTATGGCGGGCGGCTCGACTACGAGCCGCAGAACGGCCCTCCTGTCCTGCTCGGCTTGCTGACCGAGACGGTTCCCCACCGCTGCGACGCCTGGGAACTCGCCCTGACCACGGTCAGAGAGCTTCTGACCCAGAGCGCAGGAACGACATCCGGCGTCCAAGGGCCTCTTCCCGAAAATCGCGTTTCCCGGCCGAGCTGGGAGCTTCTGGGGACGCGAACCGCGGAATTCCACCTGGCGATGGCGGGTCCGCCGGACGACCCGGCCTTTCGACCGCAGCCATGGACCGGAGAGGAGATTCCCCTCCTCGTCGCAGAGGCCCTTGGCCTGCTCCGGCGATCCTTCGGGATGCCGGAGGGGCCCCCGCTGGCCTCCCGCAAGGGGGATGGCTCCCGGCTGGCCCAACTCTTTCCTCGGATCGAGTCCTGCTTCCGATCTCTGCTGGGGTTGCGGCCGAACCTCTGCAAGATCCGCATCCACGGCGATTACCATCTGGGCCAAGTCCTTGTGACCGATGACGATTTCGTCCTGATCGACTTCGAGGGAGAGCCGGAGCGCTCGCTTGCCGAACGGAGGCGCATGACACTGGCTCTCCGCGACGTGGCGGGGATGATTCGCTCCTTTCACTACGCTGCCCTTGCTCCCAGCCTCCTGGGCGGCGGTTCGGCGGAGCAACGGCTCCACCAGATCGCCGTCGCCGACGGCTGGCGGCGCGAGGCGACCCGGGCGTTCCTGGTAGGCTACTTCTCTGCTGCGGGCCACGCACCCTTCCTGCCGACGGCAACGGACACGCGGCGGACTCTCCTTGACTTCTTTCTCTTGGAGAAGGCGGTCTACGAAGTGGGCTACGAGAGGAACAACCGGCCGGCGTGGATGGAAATTCCGCTGCGCGGCATCGAAGAACTCCTGGAAAGCAGCCGTAAATGGGAGGAGAATGGGAACTTATGAGGCAAGGAGACACTGACAGGCAGGCCGACACGAAAGAAGAAAGGCGCGCCGCGAAGGCCGCCGTGCGTCCAAAAGAGCTTCCCGAGGTTTGGGGAGAGACCGACACGTATCTCTTCCGCCAAGGCGACCACTTCCGGCTCCACGAGAAGCTCGGCGGCCATTTGCTCTCCTGGAAGGGGCAAAGAGGCGCCTACTTTTCGGTCTGGGCGCCCAACGCCGAGGAAGTCTCCTTGGTGGGAGATTTCAACGAGTGGGATCCGGATGCAACCCCGATGGCCCTCCGCGAGGACCAGACCGGCGTTTGGGAAGCGTTTGTCCCCGAGCTCGAGAGCGGCATCCTCTACAAGTACTTCATCCGCTCGAAGCTCCATGGCCTCACCGCCGAGAAAAGCGATCCCTACGCCTTCCTGTGGGAGGTGCCTCCCCGGAGCGCATCGGTGCTCTGGGATCTTTCCTACGAGTGGAGCGATCGCGAATGGATGGAAAACCGGCAGCAAAGAAACGCGATCAACGCTCCCTGGTCGATCTACGAGGTGCACCTCGGGTCGTGGCGACGGGTCCCGGAAGAGGGCCATCGGCCCCTCACCTACCGGGAGCTCGCCCCCCAGCTGGCCGCCCATGTCAAGGCGATGGGCTTTACCCATGTGGAGCTTTTGCCCATCATGGAGCATCCGTTTTCCGGCTCCTGGGGCTATCAGACGATCGGATACTTCGCGCCGACCAGCCGCTTCGGCACTCCCCAGGATTTCATGTACTTCGTCGAATATCTCCACCAGCAAGGGATCGGGGTGATCCTCGATTGGGTCCCTTCCCACTTCGCCACGGATGGGCACGGCTTAGGGCTTTTCGACGGCACCCACCTCTATGAGCACGCCGATCCTCGCCAGGGGTTTCATCCCGACTGGGGGAGCTACATCTTCAACTACGGCCGCAACGAGGTCCGCTCTTTCCTCCTGAGCAGTGCCCGTTTCTGGCTCGAGAAGTACCACGTGGATGGTTTTCGGATCGATGCCGTCGCCTCGATGCTCTATCTCGACTACTCCCGGCGACAGGGGGAGTGGATCCCCAACCGGTACGGAGGAAACGAAAACCTCGAGGCGATCAGCTTTCTCCGCTCCCTGAGCGAGCAGCTCTACCAGGAATTTACCGGCATCCAGCTCATCGCCGAAGAGTCGACCTCCTATCCGATGGTGAGCCGCCCAGCCTACATGGGTGGCTTGGGCTTTGGATTCAAGTGGAACATGGGATGGATGCACGACACCCTCTACTACTTCTCACTCGATCCGATTTATCGGAAATACCACCAGCACTGCCTGACCTTCAGCGCTTGGTATGCCTGGCACGAAAACTTCATTCTTCCCCTCTCCCACGACGAGGTCGTCCACGGTAAGGGCTCGCTGCTCGCCAAGATGCCTGGCGACGACTGGCAGAAGTTCGCCAACCTGCGGGCGCTCTTCGGTTACATGTTTTTCTTCGTCGGCCACAAGCTGCTCTTCATGGGCGACGAGTTTGGACAGCCGAACGAGTGGTACCACGAAGTCAGCCTCGACTGGCACTTGGCTTCCGAGGGGCTGCACCACCAGCTGCTCCAGTGGGTCCGATCCTTGAACCAGCTCTATGTACACGAGCGAGCCTTGTACGAGGACAACTTCACCGGCCACGGCTTCTCATGGGTCGACTTCACAGACGGGGAAAGCAGCGTGGTCAGCTTTCTGCGGAGATCCAAAGATGAACGGGAGCAGATTCTCTGCGTCTTCAACCTGACCCCGATCCCCCGCATCGGCTACCGGGTCGGCGTTCCCTTCGCCGGATATTGGCGCGAGATCGCCAACAGCGACGCTTGCGAATTCGGAGGGAGCGGCATGGGGAACTTGGGCGGTCTTGAGGCCGATTGGCTCCCGTGGCAGGGGCAGCCCCACTCGCTCAACCTGACGCTGCCCCCCATCTCCGCATCCGCGTTCAAACGGGTCGTCTAGCGTCCCCTCCCCTTCGCGCCCGCGAGCGGCCGCCGGCTCGCCCGGGAAAGATGCACATCCAGCGCGGAAGCGGCCCGGTCTCCCACCGCGCCGAGAAAGGTGCTCCCCGCCCAGGCCGCCACGGCGGCCCCTGGGCCCGTCTCGGCCCCGAGAATCCCCCCGATCACGCTTCCCAGCCCCTGCGATCCTACCCGCAATCCTGCTTGGGCGAGGTGGATCGCCGAGTCCCGCAGCCGCTCCTCGGCCAGGGCCCGCCCCGCTTTCCGCCAATCCTCCGACTGAAGAAGCTCCGACGCCCAGCCAAAGCGGCGGGCATGACCGAAAAACTCCCGGCGCCACTGCCGCAGCCGTTCGGACGAGAATGAGGCATCTCCCTTTCCGACTCCTTCCGCCGCTTTTGCTCCCCCCTGCCGAGAGCGACGGACGGCCTCCGCCTTGGCCCGCTCGATTCGCGCCCCGCTTTCCTGTCGCCTTCCCTCCTGCCCAATCTGGCGTGAGAAGCTCTTGACCGCTTCCGACAAGACCTCCCGCGCCCCTTGAGCCAGATCCCCGAAACTCATGGTCACCCGCACCGTTCCTTGTTTCTGTTGCTTGTTCATAGGATTCCCGTGGGGCGATCTCCGGTTGAGGCGCATCCCCTTCCTTTCCATCCCGGGCACACCGCGCCGCGGGTTTTGGGGAAAAGGGGGCCTCGGCTCTCTTCTGCGCGAAATTTTCCCAGGCAGTGCGTACGATGCCCCAGCCATGGCGCGAGCACCCCTCTCCCCTGCCCGCACGCCGCAAGGGAAGACGGGACGGCCCGGCGGCAAAGTGCGAAACGCAGCGATCGGCACGAATCCTGCTCGGACTTTGTCCACCATGGAAGCAACCAGTCGCCGGCGCTCCCTGCTCTGCCTGCGCGTTGTCCTCTTCCTCCTTGGCGCCGTTGCCGCCCCGCAAGGGCATTGCACGCCGCCCGGCGAACCGCCAGCGGACTCGTCCGGCCCACCCGGGGAAGCAGCGCCACCGGGGGAAGACACCCCAAGCGACCGGAAGCTCCGCAGCGCCCTTCAGCAACCGAAGCCTCCGGCCAAAAGCCAATCCGATCTCGAAAAGGCGATGTCCCAAATGCCCGAGGTCGAGGTAGTCGCCGTCACGCCGCTGCCGGGCATGGGACAGCCGCTGCAAAACCTGCCGGGCAATTATCAGATCCAGCAGGGAAAGACCTGGCTGCAGCAGGAGGAGTTCAGCCTGCCGCAGTTCCTGGAGCGGAACATGGCGAGTGTCAACGAGGTCAACATGAACGGGAATCCGTTCCTTCCCAATATCAACTACCGCGGCTTCGCCGCCTCCCCCGTCCCCGGAACACCGGTCGGGATCTCGGTTTTCCTGGACGGCGTCCGGATCAATGAGCCCTTCACCAACAACCTGCTCTGGGACTACGTCCCGCAGCTCGCCATCCAAAACATGGAGATGGTCCCGGGCTCGAATCCGATCTATGGCCAGAACACCCTGGGCGGAGCCCTGGTTCTTCAGACCAAGAACGGGAGAACCAGCCCCGGCTCGATGCTTCAGGACTACGCGGGGGTCTGGGGCACCAACGACCTGGAGTTCCAGCACGGAGGATACAAGGGCAACTGGGACTGGTTCCTCAGCGGCAACTGGATGAGCCAGGACGGCTGGCGGCAGCAGAGCTCAAGCTATGTCAAGCAGCTCTTCGCCAAGGTCGGATATCATACGGAGGAGACCGACGTTCATGTCGAATACATCGGGGCCGATAACCTGATCAACATCCTCGGCCCTACCCCCCTCGACATGCTGGCTACCGGCGGGAACTCGATGATTTATACCGGGCCGAATCCCCAATACGACAATCTGAACATGGTCAACCTGCTCGCCTCGCAAAAGCTCACCGATGAGCTCACCTTGGGTGGCAACGCCTACTTCCGGGAGTCAAATTACAACTTCAGCAACGGCAATGTCGCCAACAACGTCGACCAGTTCCTCGGCTTCAACTATCCTCCGGCTGCGCAGGCGCTGAATGCCAGCGGAATGCCCATACCGGCCGGGGAATGGGATTTCGGCTCGATCGCCCAGACGGGCGCGGGTGCCCGGCTCCAGCTCCAGTGGGAGAAGAGCTTCGCCGGCATGGAAAACTATGCGGTGGCGGGAGCCAGCTACGATTGGGCGCAATGTTTTTTCGGCTCCGGATTCTACCCGGCTGCGATGGGAGCCAACTACAACAACATCACGATTCCGGGCTACCCCTTCCAGGATCAGTTTTCCGTGCCGACGTTCAGCCAATACATTGGCCTCTACCTGACCGACACCTTTTCGCCCACCCCCTGGTTCCACCTAACGGGCGCGCTTAGGGACAACTACGCCCAGATGAATATCGGGGGCACAGGGGTCGAGAGCAGCGGGGAGACGGTTTCCCTGGCGGCGGCCGAGCGCTTTCAACAGGTGACCCCCGCCGCCGGCTTTACCCTCCAGCCGCTCGCCGCCTTCGGAGTCGCCGACCCCACGCTCAAGGATCTCACCTTCTTCTTCAACTACAGCGAGAGCTTTCGGCCGCCCATGGTGGGCGAGATCACGGGAGCCAATCCGGCGATCCCCGTGATCTTGCCGGTGGCCCAACTCGGAGACCCAGCCCTCGCCCCGGTGCTGGTGCAGACCTTTGAGAGCGGCTTCCGCGGCAAACTCGCTCCGGGGAACATAGACTGGGCCTTCTCCTTTTATCAGAGCAACCTCTCCAATAATATCATGTTCCAGCAGACCGGCCATTCGAGCGCCGGTTTTTTCCAGAACATCGGCACGGAGCAAAACCAGGGCGTCGAGGTCACCCTCCAGGGCAGCTACAAGAAGCTCACCTGGTTCGCAAACTGGTCCTTCCTGGAAGCGACCTTTCAAAGCCCGCTGATCCTGCAGAACGCCGTGAGCACGGCAGTGCCCGTCCAACCGGGCAACCGGTTGCCGAACCTGCCGCAGCAGATGATCAAGGCGGGGATCACCTATCAACTCCTGCCGCAATGGCAGGTTTCGATGGACTTCCAGTACTATTCGAGCCGCGTGCTCTACGGGGACTGGGCCAATGTCTATCCAATGCTGACCGGCTTTGCCGTGCTCAACCTTCAAACTTATTATACGCTCAACAAGCATTGCCAGATCTTCGTCTTTGCGACCAATCTCTATGATGAACAGTATGCAAGCGCGGGGCTCATCAGCCAAAATGTCTTTACGGGAGCTCCCCACGGCGGAACCATTGTACCGTTCGTGACGCCCGGATCGCCGTTTGGTGTTTGGGGAGGAGTCCGCCTCCAGTTTTGACCGACCTTGCCGGCGGGCTCTCGATGGGAATGCGATCGGCGCGAAACCGGCCTCCGTGAAAATCGCGACCCGCATTCGTCTCGCCTCCAGCGTGCTCTTTCTCTTGGTCGCCGCCCTCTCCGTCGAAGCCGCCTGGCTGGCGCTCCGCGGACAGAAACAGATCGAGCAGGTGGGGGAGGAGCTACTGCAGATCTCCCTGCTCTCCGATCTCGAGCTTTTCGCCCAGCGGGAAGTTGCGGAAGTCTCCGATGTTCTCGGCGGGAAGGATCCAAAGGCCCGAGCCCAGTTTTCCGCTTTCGCGCGTCAAGCGCGCGAACTCCTGGTCCGCTGCCACTCCCTGCCGCGGAGCGAAGCGGAAAGGAAGGGCCTTGCCACCGTCGAGCAAAACACGCTTACGCTCGAGAAAATGGGCCGGGAGATCCTTGAGCGGCCGGGACGGCCGGAAGGAGCCGCTTCTTTTTCCGGGGTTGACTCCCTGGAGGCTTTCCTCGACGGTCCGTTCCGCCAGTCGCTGCGCACCCTCGCTCGCCTCTTCCATGAGGGCGCGATCGAGCGCGCCGGGGAAAAGGCCCGCCTGCTCAAGGAGACCGCCACGCTCCTGGTCGCTCTCTGCTTCCTTGCCGGCCTGGGATTGGCCGCCCTCGTCTCTCTCTGGCTCTCCCAAGGGATTGGCCGTCCTTTGCGCAACTTGGTCGAAGCCGCTCGAAGCATCGGCCGTGGGGAGCGCAAAGCCCTTCCGGAAATCCCTTCCTCGGGAGATCTTCGAGCGCTCGCCCTGGCCTTCCACCAGATGGCAAGCGAGCTGCAAGCCTCGCAGGAGAAGATCGTCCGGACGGAGCGGATGGCGACCATTGGGGCCACCGCCGCCGCCGTGGCCCACGGGATCCGCAACCCACTGGCCAGCATTCGCGCGCTGGCGCAGGTGCCGCTCCTGCAGCCCGGCTCCTCCGGCTCCACCGGCGATACCCTCCGGGAGATCATCTCCGAAACGGACCGGCTCGATCGCCGAATCGGCCAGCTCTTGACCTTCGCCAAGCCCCTCACCCCGAGGCCGATTCTGGGTAGCCTCAATGCGCTCGCCGAGGCCATCGCACCCTCCCTGGCCAAAGGGGGAGGCAAGGAGATCGCGATCGCTCTCTGCTTGGATGCCGATCTCCCACCCGCTCGCTTCGATCCCGCCCAGATGGAACAGGTTCTTCTGGAACTCCTGGCCAACGCGCTCGCCGCCGTCGGCCCGGGCGGACAGATCCGACTGCGCACCGGTGTCCAACCGGATCGACGTCTCTACCTCGAGGTCGAAGACGACGGCGAGGGGATTTTGGAGGAAAATCTCTCTCGGGTGACCGAGCCCTTTTTTACGACGCGGCCGGAAGGATCGGGCTTGGGCCTGGCCATCGTCCAGCGGTACGTTTCGCAGAATGGAGGCGAGGTGAGCGTGAGCAGCCAAATCGGCAAGGGAACGCGGGTGACCCTGCTTTTCCCCGCCGCAACCGAGGAGGGCGATGGGACTCAACATCTTACTGGTTGAGGACGAACGAAACCTGGCCCGGTCGATTCGCGAGCTTCTCACCGCACAAGGCCACGAGGTTGCCCAGGCCTTCGATGGCAACGAAGGCCTCCGGCAAGCCGAGATCACCGCTCCTGATCTGCTCCTGCTCGACGCTCGCCTTCCCGGCCTCTCCGGGCCTGAGCTCCTCCGCCGCGCGCGGGCCATCCATCCTACCCTGGCGGCCCTCGTTTTCACCGCCTACGCCTCGATCGAAGACGCGGTCGCCGTGATGAAGCTCGGCGCCTTTGACTACCTTCAGAAGCCCCTGGACCTCGATCGCCTTTGCGTCCTGGTCGATCGGGTCGAGGAGACTGTCCGCCTCAAGCAGGAACTGGCCTACTACCGAAGCCTCGATGAGCCGATCCTGATCGGGGAGTCGCCGGCGATCCTCTCCCTTCGGGAAAAGATCGACCGGTTGAGCCGGCTCGAGGGAAGTCAAGGACTCCCCACCGTACTGGTCTCCGGAGAAACGGGCACCGGGAAGGACGTCGTTGCCCGGCTCCTCCACCAACAGAGCTCTCGACGGGGACGCCCATTCTTGGCGATCAACTGCGTGGCGCTTCCGGAAAGCCTGGTCGAAAGCGAGCTGTTCGGCTACGAGCGGGGAGCCTTTACCGGAGCCCAAGGGGCGAAGCTCGGGCTCATGGAAGCCGCCGACAAGGGCACTCTCTTCCTCGACGAGATCGGCGACCTCCCCCTCCCCTTACAGGGAAAGCTCCTGACGGCCATTGAGCACAAGACCGTTCGACGGCTGGGCAGCATCCGCGATCGCAAGGTCGACCCGTGGATCCTTGCCGCGACCAACCGGAATCTTGAGACTTTGATCGGCGATGGCGCCTTCCGGGCCGATCTTTACTACCGGCTGCGCGTCGTCCATCTCGAGCTGCCTCCTTTACGCGAGCGGATGGGTGACATCCCTCTTCTGGCGGACTATTTCCTTCGCCTCCATGCCACCCGTTACGGGAAGCCCGGCAAGAAGCTCGCCCCGGAAACCCTATCGGCCCTGAGGGAATATCCCTGGCCGGGAAATGTCCGCGAGCTCTCCCACGCGATCGAGCAAGCGGTTCTCTGGTCGAAGGAGGAAGCGCTGACTGCCGCGGACTTCGCCTGGCCAGGCCATCTCGCGGGAGGAGCCGCGCAACCCTTGGCCACTTCCGACGAAGCAATCCGGATGCTCCTTCGCGAAGGGCTCTCGTCCGCCGAGATCGAGAAACGGCTGCTGCAACAGGCCCTCGAAGCCTCGGGAGGCAATATCTCCCAAGCCGCCCGCCTCGTTGGCATGACTCGGGACATCCTCCGCTATCGGATGGAAAAGTACGGCATCGGCGCAGGCTAGCTTGCGAAAAGGAGCGACGGCGCCACGGGGGCAAACGCCAAGGCTTCGGTCTTCTTTTTTGATCGGCTTTCCGTTGGCGGGCAGAAATCACCTGTGCTAGGAAGGGTAAGATTGCCCCATGAGCCACGCGCCCGGCCTCCGCAGAGAACCGCGTCTTTTCCTGGTCGTTCGCCTGCTCTCGCTCCTGTTGGGCTTCTCAGCCGGGCTCTTTCTTGTCCGAGCGAGAGCCATTCCGGTACAGCTCGTGTCGGCAAAGCGGTACTATACGCTCTCCCTATCCACAGCGGCGGGCCCAGGCCAGGCCGCTCAACCCTACGTCCGGTATCAGGCACAATGGCAGTTCGTGAACCGAGGGGCAGGCCGCACTTTCGAAATTTTCAGCTTCGAACTCCCCTATCTGCCCTACATGGAATACCGCGCTTGGGCGCACGGCATTCCGCTCTCCGTCCGAAAGGACGGCAATCGCTATTCCTTGTCTCTCCACTTGCGGAGGGGAGAACGGGCTGTCGTGGAAGTCTCCTCCCTGCAACGCGTCCTGCCGATCGACCCCGCTCGGAAGATCGACGAGTTTCAGGATCTGATCCAATGGGGCGGTTGGAGTCCTCCCATCGAGGACTTTTGGATTGTCGTCGACCTGGGTGGAATCTATGCCGCGTATCAAAAGCAGCTTCCCGCCTTCGGCCTGGGAGGAAGCGGTCCCGCCCCCAGCCTCTCTTTCCCGCAGTTCCTCTCGAACCGGATCGTCCAAATCTCGCCGGGAGGCTATCAAACCGGAGTCAACAAAATCTGGTGGCACTCCCAAAACGTTTGGAAGGAATCCGAATATTACCACATGCGCGTGCAGTGGCAGGCCTGGTATCGATAGCGCCTTGTCCCTGCGGCCTTTGTCCCTTGATTGGATTTACTCAGCAGCGCCATTTTTGCGCTTGACCGTCACGCGCAAAGAAGTTATCGCCTCCCTTGCAGCTTGAGGAGAAATGCCCGTAGGGCAAGACTCCCGCAACCTAAACGGAGGAGGTTAACCAAATGAGGTTCCCAAAAAGCAGGAAGAAGCTCTCTGCCGGGATGCTCCTGGCACTGGCGGTCGGCACCGCGACGGCGATTCCGTCGGCTTATTCCAACGACGATGTACTGAAACTCACGGAGAATCCCAAGAACTGGGCGGCTCCAGGGAAGGATTACGCAAACACCCGGCACAGCAGCTTGAAGCAGATCAACACGCAGAACGTCAAAAGCCTGCACATGGCTTGGTCGTTCTCGACGGGTGCGCTTCGCGGCCATGAAGGTCAGCCGCTCGTCATCGGCGACCGCATGTACGTCGTGAGCGCCTATCCCAACATCGTGTGGGCGCTCGATCTCTCCAAGGGAGGGTCGTACGAAGTCCTTTGGAAGTATGTACCGAGACAGGATGACAAGGCAGTCTCGGTGGCCTGCTGCGACACGGTCAACCGCGGGGCATCCTACGCCGATGGAAAGGTCGTCTTCAACACCCTCGACGGCTATGTCGTCTGCTTGGACGCCAACACGGGCAAGGAGCTCTGGAAGACCAAGTTTGCGGATGTCAACAAGGGCGAGACGAGCACTCCCGCCCCGATCATCGTCAAGGACAAGGTCTTCACCGGATACGGCGGGGATGAGTTCGGCGCTCGCGGCCGCTTCGCCGCTTTCGACCTGAACTCGGGCAAGATGGTCTGGCAGGCTTATAGCTCCGGACCCGACGCCGACGTGCTTCTCGGCTCCGACTTCAACAGCAAGCACCCCGAGTATGGTCAGGCCGGCCAGGATCTCGGAGTCAAAACCTACCCCGACGAGGAGTGGAAGCGGGGCGGAGGCTGCGCCTGGGGCTGGTACAGCTATGATCCCAAGCTCGACCTGGTCTACTACAACACGGGCAATCCCGGTCTCTGGAGCCCCAGCTACCGGACCGAGGCCAAGACCTATGAGGAGGCCAACGAGCCCTGGAAGTGGGACAACAAGTGGTCGATGACTGTCTTCGCCCGGAAGCCCGACACCGGCGAAGCCGTGTGGGGCTACCAGCTGACCCCGTTCGATCAGTGGGACTACGACGCCATCAACGAGGACGTTCTCGTCGACATCAACGTCGACGGCACCAAGAAGCCCTGCCTGGTCCACTTCGACCGGAACGGATTCTGCTACGTCCTCAACCGCACGGACGGCGGCATCATTCGCGCCAACAAGTTCGTGACGGCGAACTGGGCCGAGAAGATCGATATGAAGACCGGGCGTCCCGTGAAGGTGAAGGAGCACGCTCCGTTCGAGATCGGCAAGGCGGTGCAGGCCTACCCCTCGGCTCAAGGCGGCAAAGACCAGCAGCCGGTCGCCGTCGATCCGAAGGAAGCCAATGTCTTCTATGCGCCGACCAATAACTGGGGCATGACCCTGGAGCCGATGGAGCGCGCCCATACCAACCAGGGGAGCGTCTACGTCTTCGCCAACGTCCTGATGAAGGCGGAGAAGCCGGGCATTCTTGGCCGCTTCAAGGCGTTCGACGTGATCACGGGCAAGGCGCGCTGGGACATTCCGGAGCGCTTCCCGACCTGGAGCGGCGCCCTGGTTACCGACGGAGGCCTCGCCTTCTACGGAACCCTGGACGGATGGTTCAAGGCCGTCGATCGGAAGACCGGCAAGGTCCTCTGGCAGCAGAAGCTGAGCTCCGGCATCATCGGCAACCCGATCTCCTACGAGGTCAACGGCAAGCAGTATATCTCGATCCTCACCGGGATCGGAGGCTGGATCGGTCTCGCGATCACCGCGGGCCTCGACCCGGCGGATCCCTACGGCGCGCTCGGCGCTGCCGGTCTTGCCTTCGAGAATGGGTTCGAGAAAGTGCCGATGGGCGGCACGCTCTACACGTTCTGCGTGCAGTAATTCGACAGATCGGTTAGATCCATGCATCTAACGGGAAAGGGCGGACTGTTCCAATGGGGGTGGTCCGCCCTCTTCCTTTTCCTGTCGTCCGTTTGTCTGGTCTCCGCGCAGCCAGCCGACCTTCCCCTGCGGGTCTGCGGCGACCCCGGGAACATGCCCCTCTCCAATAGCCGCGGAGAGGGATTTCAGAATAAGCTCGCCGAGCTGCTGGCGCGGGCCATGGGCAAACGCCTCGACTACTTTTGGTACACCTACTACGAGCGAGGCTTGGTCCGAGCCACGCTGAACGCGAGCCGTTGCGATCTCCTCTTCGACATGCCGCCCGACTTCGAGTTGGCTCTCCCGACCAAGCCTTACTACAAGTCGGCTTTTGTTCTCGTGACCCGCAAGGACCGCAATCTCCACATCCGGTCCCTGGATGACCCGATTCTCAAGACCCTTCGCATCGGCGTCTTCCAGGCCTCGGCCGCCCGCGATGCGCTCCGAAACCATGGAATCCAGCACAACACGGTCGTCCACTACATCTTTTACGATTCGCGCGTACACCCGGAACAGCATCCCGCCGAGCAGGTCGAGCAGGTGATCCAAGGAACGCTCGATGCCTGCGCGATCTGGGGTCCCATGGCCGGCTACTATGTCGCCAAGGCCAAGGCTCCGCTCGACATCACGCCTCTGAACACGATGGAGGAGACCGTTCCGCTGGAATACGCGATGGCGCTCGCCGTCCCCAAGGGAGACAAGAGCCTCCGCGACGGTCTCAACCGCGCGATGGAAGAGCACAAGACGGAAATCAAGGAGATCCTGACCGAGTTCGGCGTGCCGCTGGTCCACTGTCCCGAATGCATCGTCGACGGCGATCTCCCCGCCCACGAAGGAATGTACAAGCCGCTGCCTCCTCCCCCCGCTCCCTCCCGGGCCGAGACGACCGAACACGGTTCCTTGCAGGACTGCGTGACAGCGGATGACCTTCCGGCCGCCGAAAAGTTCCTAGCCAAGGATCCGCGAGCCATCAATGAGCCCGACAACCTCGGCTTTACTCCCTTGCTCAACGCCGTCCGCACGGCAGAATGGCCAATGGCCCGGCTTCTCGTGGACAAGGGAGCCAACACCAACCTGCCCGACCCCGATGGTTGGACTCCGCTTCTCTTTGCGATCTCCAAAGGACATCACGACACGATCCGCCTGCTGCTCGAACACGGAGCGAATCCCTCCGCAACTGCCAAGGACGGCTGGTCTCCCCTGGCGCTTGCGGCGAGCGGCTCCGATCCCGAGCTCGCCCTGCTTCTGCTTGCTCATGGGGTACCGGTGAACGGGAGGAGCGGCCCGGGGGGTTACACTCCCCTGATGTTCGCTGCCACCTCCGGTTCGGAAGCCGTCGTCCGCACGCTGCTCGACAAAGGTGCGGATCCCAACGCTGCCAACCCGGCAGGGATCACCCCGCTCATGCTGGCGGTCTCTCGCAACCGGCAGCCGATCGTTGAACTTCTTCTGCGTGCGGGCGCCCGTCCGGACCAGCGAAACCTTGCTGGGAAGACCGCGCTCGCCCTCGCGCAGGAAAGGGGTTATCAAACTCTCGCTTCCCTCTTGGAACGAGCGAGTAGCCCGACGAAGAAGACCGCGCCTCCCGCCCGATAGGTTCGGGTGGAATCCGAGGCGATAAACACCGGAGATCATGAAAAGAGGAAAACGCACTACGTCTTGGACACGTTATCTGTTGCCGGGCCTGGCCGGCCTCTGGCTGACCGCCGCGGGGGCGCAGCAGCAGCCCGCAGCACCCCTGTCGACACCCGCACCCGCAGGACAGCAGCCCGCCTCCGCCGCCGGGGGTGCGATGAAGAACCCTTACACCGGCAATCAGCAGGCAATTGCCGAAGGGAGGAAGCTCTGGTTCAGCCGAAGCTGCAACGGCTGCCATGGCGGGATGGGAGGCGGGGGAATGTGTCCGCCCGTCATCAACGATACGTGGGTCTACGGCAGCGAGGACAAGACGCTCTTCGAGCTGATCAAGTATGGTAGCGTCGAACTCCAGAAGAAGGGGTTCACGCGGATCGGGCGAGAGAACGTCGTGGCTCCGATGCCGCCCTTCGGCACCGTCATGAGCGACGATGAAATCTGGAAGGTGTTGGCCTTCGTCCGCTCGATCTACCACGGCGACCCCAAGCTCATTAACTGGTAGCCGCAGCGCGGCCGAGGCGGTCGGCATGAAGCCAGGCAGGGGGCGAGGAGTTTCCGAGACGGCCATCCCGGTCTTTTCTACGGCCACCTCGCCCCCTTCCCTGGGGAACTCCTGCGGGAAGCGCCACGACTCCTTCCTCCGCGCGGGTGGCGCTCTGCTGGTCTGTGCGCTTGCGTTCCTCCAGGCGGCCGCGACCGCCCGCGCTCAATTCATTCAGCTCATTTCCACGCGGAAGTACTACACCCTTTATCTCTCTGCTTCTTCCCAAGACGGCCGCCGGGAGCCCCTTCTGCGGGAGATCTTCCTCACCCGCTTTCGTAATTTCGGCCCGGCGGCTGTGCTGCCCGTCTATCATGACGAGATCCCTCAGCAGCCCTATCTCGAATACCGGGATTCGATCGACGGCCGCCCGATCCCCGTGCAGAAAATTGGCAACCAATATTGGGACAACATACGGTTTCCCGGCGGACAAGAAATCGAGCTCCGGACCGATGCGCTCCAGCGGGTCTTGCCACGTGATCCCGGCCGAAAGATCGACTTTTTTGAAGACACGATCCAGTGGGGCGGCTGGCGTCCTCCGATCGACGATTACTGGATCGTCGTCGACCTCGGAAAGATGTATGCCTCCTTTCGCCAGACTCCCGCATTCGGGATGGGGGGTGGTCCTCCGCCGACGTTCCAGGAGTTTCTCACGAATCAAGTGGTCCGCGTCCTTCCGGCCGGCTATCGGGTCCAGGGAAGCACGGTCTGGTGGCACTTCCAGCGGATCTCCGCCCCGCTAGGAAGCTCCACTCTTCACGTGGAGTGGAAAGCCTGGTACCGATAATGGCGGCCGCGTTCCTCGTCTGACTAGGGGAGATCCAGGCTCCCGTAGGCCCTTGGATAGGTCACGATCCCCCAAGGCAGCGGGATGCTGCCTAAGACCTTGAGCAGCCGGTAGCTTCTCGCGTCGAAAACCAGCACCTCGTTGGAACGTCCGCAGGCAGCCAGAATCCGTTCGCCGTCGGGCGTGAAGGTAAAATGCCAACACCTCCTACCCACCTTTACCTCTTTGACCAGCTTCCGACTCCCGGCATCGAAGACCTGGAGCTTCTGCGCACGGGAGGCGGCGACAAGGAAATGCTTGCCTTCCGGATCGAACGAGATTCCATACGGCCCCGCCGCGGTGGGCACGGAGGCAACGAAGTTCAGCTCCCTGTCCAGCATGACCACGTTGCTGGAACTCTCGAGCGAGACGAGGTACTCGCTGCCGTCGGGAGAGCGCTTGACCCCTCGCGGGCGGCTGCCGTACGGACGAAGATCCACCCGCCGGACCTCGGCGCCGGTCTCCAAGTCGTAGACGCGCAACGAATCTTCCGATTCGTTGGCGCAGAGAAGCTTCTTTCCATCGGCCGAGAGCTCGATCCCTTCCGTATCCAAGCTCGCAGGAAAGGTCCGCACGACCTGCCAGCCTGCCACGTCGATCTCCACGATCTGCGCGGGCGTTTTTTCAGCAGCCGCCTCTTGAGCTTTCTTTTCGGCCTCGGTCTGCGGTCCCTTGGGGGGAGGCCCTTCGGAGGCCGGCTCGTGGGCGACGAAGAAGTGGCGTCCATCCAGGCTGAACTTGAGGAACTCGGGCTTGGGACCAATCGGAATTCGCCGAATCACGTGGCCGTTCTTCCGATCGATCACCGCGACGTCCTGGCTTGCCTTGTTGGCGGTGACGACATAGCGGCCATCCCGAGTCACCCCAATTCCTCGAGGACCGGAGTTGTGGAGAGAAAAACGCCGCGTGACCGTCATCTTTTCCAAGTTGATCGCCACGACTCCGACGGGCTCCACGCTCACGAAGGCGGTAGCGGCCTCTCCCGGATTTGCCGCGAAGAGCCATGCGGCGGTCGCCAAAACAGCGATCGCCGACCCGCACCGCCGCCAGACACTCGGAACGACAATTCCCTCTTTCCTCACAAACATTGTCTTACCAAGCAGTACCGGCGATGACAATAGGCCGGTGCGATGGCCCACGGATTTCCCGATTGCGGTGGCTTTTTGGTTGCGCGGAAGTTCCGGCCGAACGTAAAGTGACCTTCACGTCGGACGCACGCGCTCGTGGCGGAACCGGCAGACGCGCAAGCTTGAGGTGCTTGTGGGGCAACCCGTGGAGGTTCGAGTCCTCTCGAGCGCAGCTGCCGCGGGGAGAACCCTTCGCGAACAGGGAACCACCATGACCCGATCGGAGCTCACCCAACTCGTTCTTGCGACAAAGATCCAGAAGGGTCTCCGGTGGGAATCGATCGCACGCACCCTTGGCGCAAGCAAGGAGTGGGTTGCGGCGGCCTGCCTGGGCCAAATGGCGCTTACCGCCGATCAGGCTCGGGCCTTGCGCGGCCTCTTGGATTTACCGGAAGAGGCGGAAGCACTCCTGCAGGCCGTTCCCTACAAGGGCTCGCTTCCCACGAGCATCCCTACCGATCCGCTACTCTATCGCTTTTACGAAATCCTCTCGGTCTATGGGACGGCGATCCGGGAGCTCATCCACGAGGAGTTCGGCGATGGCATCATGAGCGCAATCGATTTCCGGATGCGGATCGACCGCGAGCCGGATCCCCAGGGGGATCGGGTGAAGATCGAGATGAGCGGGAAGTTTCTCCCGTACAAGATGTACTGATCCGCGTCCCGACCGGCCGCCCGATCTCGCCCGCCTCCGGCCTCTTCCCGGGGACTCCCTCGAAACCTTGCCAAGCCGCTTTACGTGTCGAGCCGAAAGCCGATCCGCACCTCGACCTGGAAGTGAGGCTCCCCGTCATGAATCGCTCCCCGGACATCCTTGACCTCAAACCACGACAGGTTGTGGACCGTCTTCGACGCCCGAGCAATCGCGTGACGCACCGCCTCGTCTACGCTCGCGCTTGAGGTCCCGACGACCTCAATGACCTTGTAAACGTGATCCGACATGACTCGCCCTCCATTCATCCATTCGCCTGCACTCTCGCATCAGCATGCACGCCAATGTCGTTCCCAGGCAAGTGCCAAACTCTTTTTCGTCCTGGAACGAAAGCGAGATCGCCGATGCTTTCGTCTCGCCGGTCTTTCGGATACTCTTTCCCCATGATCCTCTACTTGCTCCGCCATGCCACCGCTTCCCGAGAGGCGGCGACCGACGCCGAGCGGAAGCTTACGAAGGAGGGCCGTCGGGAAGCCCAGGCCGCCGGAAAAGCGCTCCGTCGGCTCGGCGCGCGACCAGCCTGGATCTGGTCCAGTCCCCTCGTGCGCGCGTGCCAGACCGCCGAAATCGCTGCCGAAGCTCTCGGCGATTCTGCGGAGGTCCAAATCAAGGAAGAGTTGGAGAATGGCAAATCCACCCAGGAGATCCTGGCCCTGCTCAAACCCTTGCCGGCGGATTCCGAGGTGGTCCTGGTCGGCCATATGCCGAGCCTCTCCGAGCATCTGGCCGCCCTCGTCGGCGCGAACCAACCCGGGAACCTTCCTCTCGATAAGGGCGGAGTCGCCTGCCTTCGCCTGGATGATCTCCGCCCCGGGAAGGGCGAGCTCCGCTTTCGGCTCCGGAACGAGCAGCTGGAGCGGATCGCCTGATTGGCAGCCGATCGGCCCTCGACGCGAAGCGCAGAGAGGAAAAGGATTGACGTCTTGGCCCGTGGCTGGCTCTCCATGGCAGTTCCTCGATGGAAACGAACGAATCTGCCCCGTGCGCGCCTCGATGGGCCGTACTCTTTGACTGGGATGGAGTGCTGGTCGACTCCACCCGGCAGCACGAGGAGAGTTGGCATCGCCTCGCCCGGGAAGAAGGACTCCCCCTCTTCCCCGGATTTTTCCTCCAGACCTTCGGGATGAAGAACGAATGGATCATTCCGCAGATTCTCCACTGGACGAAGGATCCGGAAGAGATCACCCGGCTCGGCGTACGCAAGGAGGTGCACTTCCGGGAAATCGTCGCCGAAACCGGGATCACCCTCTGCCCCGGAGCGCGGGAGTGGGCCCAATGGCTAGCCAGTCGAGCGGTCCCGACGGCGATTGCGTCCTCCACGCAGCGAGCGAACATCGATCTGGTGCTCGAGAAGCTCGCGCTGCGCCCCTTCTTTCCCACCATCGTCGCCGCCGAGGATGTCAGTCGCGGCAAGCCCGATCCAGAGGTCTTCCTTGTGGCCGCCGCCCGCTTGAGGGTCCCTCCCCATCGCTGTGTCGTCTTCGAAGATGCGCCCGCCGGGGTTGAAGCCGGAAAGCGCGCTGGGATGAAGGTGGTGGCCCTGACGACCACCCGTGCTCCCGAAGTATTTCGGGAGGCGGACCTCATCATTGCCGATCTATCCGCATCAACCCCTTCTGAGATCGAACGATGGCTCTTCCCATAGCCGCCTGAGGGTTTCTCCAAGCTGTTCGAGCCCACCTTGCAACTCCTCCTCCGTGATGGTCAGCGGCGGGGCGACAAGGATCACGTTGTGCTTGCAGAACGCATAAACCCCTCGCCCCAGCAACTGCTGCTGCAGCCAGCAAATCTCCTGCGAAAGCGGCTTGTGCCAGAGGGAAAGCGGTTCGCGCGTCTGCCGGTTGCGGACCAGCTCGATCCCGAAGAAGGCGCCCAATCCGCGGACCTCGCCCACGAGTGGGCTCTGCTTGCCCAGCTCCCGCAGCCAGCGCCGCAGCCACTCCTCGATCAAGCCCGCGCGCTCGAAGAGACCCTCATCCCGATAGGCGGCCAGGGCGCCCAGCCCGGCGGCCATCGCGAGCGGGTGGCCGGAGTAGGTATGGCCGCACCAGAGCGGCTGCTCGTCGAAGGTCGCCGCAAGGCCTTCCCGCACCAATACCCCCCCGAGGGGTATGTAGGCTGAGGTCACCCCTTTGGCGAATGTGATCATGTCGGGGACGATCTCGAAGCGACTCGCTCCAAAGGCCGCTCCCAACCGGCCAAACCCGGTCATGACTTCGTCGAGGATCAGCAAGATGCCGTGGCGGTGGCAAAGCTCGCGCACTCCGGAGAGATATCCGCTCGGGGGAACCAAAACCCCGTTGGAGCCGACGACTGGCTCGAGAAGGATCGCAGCCACCCGGCTTGGATCCTCATGCAGGAGCACGAGCTCGAGATGGCGAAGAGCACGCTCGCTCTCCTCGCCATCGTTCGCCGAAAAGAATGGGCTGCGGTAAAGATAGGGTCCCCAGAAATGGATCACCCCCGGAATCCCTGGCTCGCCGGCAAACCGTCGATACTCCCCGGTGAGCGTGCCCGCCCCCAAGGTAGAACCATGAAAGGATCGATACGTCGAAAGGATCTTGTGCCGGCCGGTGATCATCCGGGCCATCTTGACCGCGTCCTCGTTGGCTTCGGCGCCTCCCGTCGTGAAGAAGACCCTGGCTCCTTCCGGCCACGGTGCGCACTGGCTCAAGCCCTGCGCAAGGAGAGCCCGCTGGTCATGGAAGAAGGCGGGGGAGGAGTAGCAGAGGCGGGACGCCTGCTGCTGAATCGCTTGGACCACTTGCTCCTTCCCGTGGCCAAGATTGACGGCCACAAGGCCCGCGCTCAAGTCGAGGTAGCGGTTCCCTTCCGAATCGTACAGAAAACTTCCCTCGCCTCGGACGATCACCGGGCCCGCGGCCCGCTTCTGGACCGCCCAAGGGGTCAATACGTGTTTGGCGTGAACTTCCGCTAACTCTTTTGCCCAGCTTCCCATCCTGCTCCCTTTCTTCTGCCCAGCACCACCATTTCCGTGCCACCGGCAAACAAGTGAACCGACGCTTTCCAGCCTGCTTCCTCGACTCCCGCTCTCACCTCGGCGGAGGTAAGGAGTCTTGCCCCCTGGGCATACTCGTGCAGGTTCTGAAAAGAAAGGTTTCTTCGAGGAGGATCGCGCAAGGATGCGAGCGCCTCCGGCCAGCATGGCTCCCAGAGAAGGATGCACCCATCTGCCCGCGCGAGCCGCTCCAGATGCGCAAAGAACCTTTTGCGCTCCGGCCAGAGATGATGGAGCACCCGGCTCACGAGGATGAGGTGCGCTGGCTCCGAGCCGCGCCAGGAGAAAAGATCCGCTTGGACCAGTTCCATTCGTTCGGAGAGGCTCGCGGTCTCGACCGCCTGTCTTCCGTGGGCGATTCGGCCGGCCTCACGGTCGATGCCGATCCCCCGCCACGCAGGAAAACGGAGAAGCAAGCGGCGAAGAAGCCAGCCGTTTCCGCATCCCAGATCCAGGACGAGGCCCTCCCGCTGCGCCAGCTCCGCAAAGAGCGGCAGCCCAGGGAAGATCTGCTCTTCGAAGAGGGAAAGATGCTTCTCCTCCAAGAATTGTCCGAACCAAGGGAGAATTTCGGGATCGATCAAGGCTCCCGGCCCCGGTCGATCTCCCGTCCGAAAGAGAGGCAGCAGGCGCAAAGCGACCGAGGGAGCCAAGACCGCGTCAACCGCAGACGCCAGAAAGGAGCCGTCCTTGGTCCCCCGTCGATGGCCCGCCTCCGGCGCCAGGCAAAACCGACCATCCTCCTCTTCGAGGTAGCCGAAGGCAAAAGCGGCTTCGCAAAACCCCCTCACATAGCCAGGATCCAATCCCATCCGGCCTGAGATCCCCTCCGGATCGAGGGCGCCGGATCGACGGAGGAATTCGAAGATCCCGGTGGCAATCCCTAAAAATCCGACGAGACAGGCCCAACTTTGCTCCCGTTCCTCGATCATCGTCTCGTTTTCCGGCACAATGAAAAGGCTAACGGAAAGCGCGTTTCCATACAAGGCGGGCGCCCTAGCCGGGAGGGGAACGTCCCCCTTCCTCGGAGCTACCGCTTTCGGCGAAGCAGAATCCAGTTCCGTCCACTCCCCCGCTTCAGGCGAATGAGAGCGAACTCTCCGGAAATCCGGCTTCCCCGCAGTTCAAAGGTGATCTTGTCCTCCCTCCATTCCTCGCTGCGGTAGGTGCCTTGATCCCAGATGCGAACCTCGCCTGCCCCGTACTGCCCGGGAGGAATGATCCCGGAAAAGCCGGCATAGGAAAGCGGATGGTCCTCGACTTCTACGGCTAGTCGCCGCACCCCCGTCTCTTCCGGAACCCCCTTGGGCAGGGCCCAGCTCTTCAACACCCCGTTTCGTTCGAGGCGGAAGTCAAAATGGTGAGTACGTGCGAAGTGCTCCTGGATGACAAAGATCCCTTCTTCGGAAAGAGAGTTCTTCACGGCAACGACCGCCATTCTCCGCTTTTCTCGATGACCGACGATCCAAAAGATCCTTTTCGTCGGGAAAGCGCCCACTGGCCCACAGTCCGGACTCCGTGGTAAAAAGGCTCGCATGCTCACCGTCGCCTCCTGGGTCCGCGCCAAGGACGAACTCATTTTTGAGCGGATCTTCGCTCCCGAGGCCGTTGTGCTGCGCAATGCCCGAGTGGAAGAGATCTCACCGGAAGCCTGGCAAGCACTCCTCCTGACCGGCGGCACCGATATCTCGTCCGCTTTCCTCCGACAGGAGGTGGACGCCCCGGCGAAGATCCGCTCGCCCAACCCAAAGCGGGACGAGTGGGAGTTTGCCGCGCTGCAGTCGGCCTTGGCTCGCCGGCTGCCCGTTCTCGCGATCTGTCGCGGCGCGCAGCTCCTCAACGTTGCCTTGGGCGGAACCCTCCATCTCGACGTGCCAGGCCACGAGAACCTGGAGGATTCCCACGCGCAGCCGCTTGTCTACGCCGAGGGGGTCGAGATCCAATTCCCGCTGGTGAACAGTTCTCACCACCAGGCGATCGCCCGGCTGGGATCGGGGGTCGTTCCCGAGGCCTGGTGCCGACTGGACGGAATCGTCGAGCAGGTTCGAGTGGATGGCTACCCTTTCGTTCGCGGCGTGCAGTTCCATCCGGAGCGCGATCCTGTTCGCTATCGTCCGCTCTTCGCCGCCTATTTCGAGGCCATGCGAAAGGGGCCTCGAGTGGCTGGCTAAGCCGTTCCCTTGGAATCGGGCCGACCCCATCCGCCCCCTCCCGGAGTTCGAATGGAGAGAATTTGACCTCGTCTGCCCCGAAAGCTGATCTTTCCGGGCAAGGAAACCTCCCCACCTTCGTCGATCAGCACATTCTCGCCGCGCACCCCGTTGGCTCCCCCTTGCAACCCGTACGGGGGGAAGCGCCTCCGCTCGGACAAGAGCGTAACATCCATCTCGGCCAGGAACTCGATCTCACGAATGATGCCATCGCCGCCTCGAGGTTTCCCGACTCCTCCGGAGCCCCGCCGCAGCCGGTAGGTGACGACGCGGATCGGCAGCGCGTGCTCCAGCGCCTCCACCGGAGTGTTCCACGAGTTGGTCATGTGGGTGTGAACCCCGCTGTCTCCGTCTCCTGCCGGTCCACCCCCCATGCCCCCGGCGATCGTCTCATAATAGGCGAAGGCGCAACCGGATTCGGGATCGACCCCTCCGAGGGTCAAATTGTTCATCGTCCCGCTGCTCGCGGCGGGAATCACGTCGGGCAGAGCCTGGCTGAGCGCTCGCAAGAGCACGTCGACCAGCCGCTGGGAAGTTTCCACATTTCCCGCGGCGACCGCAGCCGGAAAAAGCGCGTTGACCACCGTGCCGGGCGGAGCCACGACCTGAACGGGTGCCAGCAGGCCCGCGTTCGCCGGAACGTCCTCCCGCAGCAGAGCGCGCACGACATAGGAGACCGCGGAGAGCGCGATCGCGAACACTGCGTTGACGTTTCCCTGCACCTGGGGTGCGGAGCCGGTGAAGTCGACGAGCGCCTCCTCGCCCTTTTTGCGAATGGCCACACGAATCGGAATCGGCTCTTCGGAAAAACCGTCGTCATCCAGATAGTCCACAGCCTCATAGGTGCCATCCGGAATTTCAGACAGCCGCTTGCGCACCATCCGCTCGGTGTAGTCGATGAGCGCATCGACCGCCGCATTCATCTGCTCCTGTCCATACCGGTCGAGCATCTGCTGGAGCCGAACCTCTCCCGTCCGGTTCGCCCCGAGCTGGGCGGCTAGGTCTCCCTCGCGTTCTCCCGGGGTGCGGACGTTGGCCAAGATCATCTGGAGCAGCGCCTGATTCCACCGCCCATTCTCCACGAGCTTGACAGCAGGAATGCGCAAGCCCTCCTGGAAGATCTCGGAGGAGGGAGGCATAGAGCCCGCCGTCATCCCTCCGATATCCGCATGATGGGCTCGGCTGGCGACGTAGAATCGTGGGGGCCCGTTCTCCTCTTGCCTTCCGTAGACGGGAGTCACCAAGGTCAGGTCGGGCAGATGGGTCCCGCCCTCGTAGGGGTCGTTGAGGATCACCGCATCACCCGGACCCATTGGCACCGCTTGAATGGCCCTCCGGACCGCAACCGGCATGGAGCCGAGATGGACGGGCATGTGATCTCCTTGAGCCGCAAGTCGTCCGTTTGCCTCGTAAACCGCGCAGGAGTAGTCACACCTCTCCCGGATATTGGGGGAAAAGGCGGTCCGGCGCAGGGCGTATCCCATCTCCTCCGCGACGGAGGCAAAGAGTGCCCGAAAGATCTCCAATTGGATCGGGTTCATCTCGCCCGCCTGCTTCCGGACGTCACGCCCCACCCTCGGATCCGAGCGACTCTCCTCCCGACGCCTCCCCCGAGAACGTCCAGAGGTGCGACGGGTGGCACGCTCACCGGGCACGTCCTTGAGCGGCGACATTCGCCGATGCGCTCGCCACCTCTTCATCCGAAGCCAGGTAGCGGCGGCTCACCGGGTGCAACTCCGAATCGAGTTCGTAGACCAGCGGAATCCCCGTAGGAATGTTGAACTGGACGATCTCTTCTTCCGACATCCCATCCAAATACTTGACGAGGGCCCGCAGGCTGTTGCCGTGGGCGACCACGATGAGCCGCTTGCCCGCCTGGATTCGAGGCGCGAGCTCGTGTTCCCAATAGGGGACCACTCGCCCAAGGGTGTCCTTCAGGCTCTCCCCCGACGGCAGGGAGCCGGGAGGAACCGCGGCATAACGGGGATCGTGGCAGGGGTGCGACGGATCGGCCTCGGGTAGCTCGGGCGGGCGGATATCGTAGGAACGCCTCCAGAGCAAGACCTGCTCTTCTCCATACTTTTGCGCGGTCTCTTTCTTATTGAGCCCCTGGAGAGCGCCGTAATGCCGCTCGTTGAGCTGCCAGGCGCAGACGGTCGGAAGCCACATCCGATCGAGCAAGTCGAGCACGATCCAGAGGGTGCGGATCGATCGTTTCAAGACCGACGTATGTGCCTCATCGAATCGAAAACCGGCGTCCCGCAGGCGCTCTCCCGACCGGCGCGCCTCCTCCTTTCCGCGCTCGGACAGGTCGACGTCGATCCAGCCGGTAAAGAGATTCTCTCGATTCCAGACACTCTCCCCGTGCCGCAACAAGACCAAGTGGAAGCTCACCGTTTTCTTGTAGTCCCCGCAAAGAACGGACGTCAAGCAGTGGCCGGAGCAGGCCCTGCCGCAACCCAAAGCATGCGTAAAAGAGCTTTCCGGCCTCTTCTCTTCCTCTCTATAGATTCGGGATGCGTCTTGGCGGGAAAAGGGAGAGCGCCTTCCTTGCGCGAATCGCCGAGCCTTTCGCGCTCGGTTCCCTTTTTCTTCTCGCGTCGGCTTCCCCCTCCCAAGCGACATCGCCGCGGGAGGACGTCTTGCGTTCCCTCGTGGCCGAAGCGCGAGCCGAGAATCCCGATTATCGCGCCTACGAAGCGGCGATCCAGGCCGCCGAGGGTCAGTTCGTCCAGGTCGGAATGATGCCCAAGCCACAGGTCATCGCCTTCGTCGGGCCCTATCTGAGCGCAGGGGGAGCCGGCCAGACGGCCTTGGGGTACCAGCAGGAGTTCGAGGTACTCCAACCCTTCTACTTTCCGGGAAAGGTCTCTCTTCGAAGGGCGGTCGCGCATCGGGATGTCATGCTAGCGCAGCTTCTCCTGGAGGAATTCGGCCTTTCGCTCGAGGTTGCGGTGCGATCCCTGGCCCAGCAAGTCGCCGTCACGGTGGCCAGCGCGGGGGCGGCTCGGGAGATCGAGGATCGGACCGCTTCGGTGGTCGCGTTTTTGGAGAAACGCCCCAAGGCGGGCATCCTCGGATACCTGGACGCACGCATCTTGTCGGGGAGCCTCATCGGGCTCCAGCAAGAAGTCCGGTGGCTGGAGGAGAGCCGCTGGACGCTGGTCGCGCAACTCAATGCCTACTTGGGGCGACCGGCGGACACGCCCGTGCCGGAGCACCTGCTTCCTTGGGAATCCTTTCCTCCGCTCTCCCTCGACCGCCTCCTGGCGCAGGCGCAGCGCCGCAACGTCCTCCTGCAAATCCACCGGGTCTTGATCGATCGGGCCCGTCAACAGCGGAAGGCCACGCAGATCGCCGGCTATCCCGACTTTGCCATGGGACCCTTTTGGATGGCCTATCAAGGAGTGAACTATAATGCGGGACCCGGTTTCACGATCACGGTCGGCCTCCCGGTCGGCAAAGCGCAGGTTCCCGGAATCGAGGGGGTGGCCTGGGCCAACCAGCGGGGCAACTTGGCTACCGCCAAGGCCCAGGAAGAGCAGGCGATGGCTCTTTTCCCGGCCGCCGAGCGGAATGTGGAAAGCCTGATCTTCGCCCGCCTTTTCGCCTACGAGGCAACGAGAAATCAGCTGACGCTTCAGCCCCAGAGCCTGATCGTCTCGCTTCGAGAGGCCGCCGCGCTCGCCGAGCGGCAATACCGAATTGGCGCCATCGACGTCCACCGCTTCCTTGCGGCCCAGCAACAGTATCTTTCCGCCTTCCGCGCCGCGCTGGGCGCCCGGATGGACGCGGCGACCGCCTGGCTCGACCTCTTCTTCTTGACGGGAGGAGAGTTGCCGACCAAGGCTTTTCCCTGAATGATGGGCGTTCGGTTTTTTCTTTCTGTTCTGCTCTTCGTCGCCGCGGGTGGGTTCGCTCTTGCCGCCGATCCGCAAAGCGCGCTCGATGCGCTCGTCGCCGAAGCCCTGGCGCGCAACCCGGAGATTACCTATTACGAGGGGGCGATCGGAGCCGCCAAGGGACAGGCGGTTCAAGCGCGGATCCTCCCCTACCCGCAGATCGAAGGATTCGCCGGACCCTGGTATAGCACGCCGACACGAGGCGGAACGACCACGGGCTGGATGCAGGAGTATGCGATCTACCAACCCCTCTTTTTCCCCGGAAAGATGTCTCTGGCGAAGGCGATCGCGGAAAAGGACGTCCGCGTCGCCGAGATCGGCCTCCAGCAGTTTCGCTTGAGCCTGGCCATCCAGGTCCGGACTCTGGCCTACCGGCTCGGGGTCGGCACGGCGAATGCGAGAATCGCCCGCGAGGTCTCGGAGCGCGCGGCGGGCCTGGTCGACTTCCTCCGCAAGCGCCCGGCCGCCGGGGTGCAAGGCTATCTCGATCTGCGCATCCTGGAAGGGAGCCTTGTCGACTTGCAGAGACTGGCACGGGAGCTGGAGCAAAACCGGCGGGCGATCCAATCCCAGATCAACGCACTACGCGCCCGACCCGCGGCAACGCCCGTTCCCGATACCATTTTTCCGCCGGTGGAAGCCCCCTCCCTCGCCCTGTCCGCGCTTGAGGAGCAAGCGAAAAACCGGAACTACGCGCTTCTCATGCGATTGACCGAAATCGAACGGGCCGCCAAGTCTCTCGACGCGGCCAAGCTTGCTGCGCTCCCGGATTTCTCGGTCGGCCCGTTCTGGATCGGGGAAAAAGGAACGAACTTCGACCAAGGGCCGGGTATCGTCTTCACCAGCGGCCTCCCATTTTGGAACGACAATCGCGGCAACATCCTGACCGCCGAGGCGCAGCGGCGACAGGCCGAGGCGCTGCATGGCTCCGCACTCTGGACCGTTCAAAGCGCGGTCGCCACCGCCTTTGCCACCTACCAGACGGTTCGCAAGCAGCTTGCCGGCCAGTCGCACGATGTCATTTCCCGGCTTCAGCGCGCCGCCGAGCTCGCCGACCGTCAATATCGGCTCGGGGCGATCCCGGTCCAAACCTTCCTGGAAATGCAGCGCCAGTATCTCTCCTCCGCCCAGGCGCTCTACACGGCCGCCTTGGATCTGCAAACAGCCCTCCTCAACCTGGAAAACCTGACCGCGGGAGCGACCTCCGCCCCTCGTTGATCTTCGAAGGCCATGATGGACGCGACGGCCAACCAGCGCCCTCTTCCCGCGCAGATCCGATGTCGGCAGCGGGAGGGAAAATCGACTCCCCCAAAAGGCTGCCTGGGATCATGATCTCCCTCTTGACCCGCTCGCCCCGACTCGGCTGCGCACTCTGCGTATGGCTTGCCTTCCTATCCTCCCTGGGCCGAGCGGCGGATCGGTCAAACCCGCCCGACCTTCCCGCTCCGCAGGAGCCGAAGATCGTCTTGGAAGACGCCCGGCCGAAGAAGGAGGCGGAGGAGCCCCCGCAACTCGTTCCGGAACAGGGGCTCCGCCTTGGTGAGGTCACCCGCAAGGCCTTGCGGCTCGAAACGACGCCCGTGATCGTCCACGGCCTGGCTCCCCAGCTCAGCGGAAGTGCGCAAGTCTACCGCGGAGCGTCCGAACGCGCGCAGTCGAGCAGCTCGATCCGTTCCGGCAATGCTTACGCCACAGTCTTCATCGATCCGAGAACGGCAGAAAAGCTCAAGGTCGGCAAGCCAGTCCTGCTCCGTCACAAGGGCCAGGATGGGACCGGGCCCGAGAAGGAGGGAAAGATCTTCCAAATCGATCAGGAGCTGGTTTCGGTGACCGGCCAAGCCGAGCTTTTGATCGAGTTTCCCGATCCTGCCAACGCCTTCCCGGTCGGAACGTGGATCGAATTCACGACCCCGCTCGGAAACGACGCCTCCCATCTCGCCGTCCCTCAGAGCGCTCTCTTGGCAACCGCCGAAGGAAACTTCGTCTATGTTTGGGACGGCCAGTTCTATCGGCGAACGCCGATTACCGTCTCCTTCTCGATTGATGGGCTGGTCGCTTTCGTGGGCAACCCGCCTGCGGGCACGCTCGTGGTCTCGCATGGGGCGGAAGATCTCTGGCTCCTGGAGCTCTCGCTCCGCCAGGAA
>JAQTUK010000117.1 GCA_028710285.1 Methylacidiphilaceae bacterium
TGCGCAGCCGTTCCCCCTTCTCGCGGATCTGCTTGCCGATCCCGCGCTCCTCTATGTGCTGCAGTACCGCAAGGGCAACCGCGCAAGCCAGGGGCGAGCCGCCGAAGGTCGACGCATGGGATCCCGGGCCGAGCAGATCGGCATACGGCTTCCGAATCCAGGTTGCTCCGATCGGATATCCCCCCGCCAGCCCCTTTGCCATCGCAATCCCGTCCGGCAGGAAACCAGCCTCCTTCCCCGAGCCTTCCATGAGACGCTGAAAGGCCAAAAACCGGCCCGAACGATAAGCCCCCGTCTGCACCTCGTCAAAAAACAAGAGAAGCCCATGACGATCGCAGATCTCACGCAAGCCTTCGAGATACGATTGGGTAGCAGGACGCACCCCGCCTTCGCCCTGGATTGGCTCGACGAGAATCGCCGCCGTCGCCGGGCCGATCGCTCGTTCCATCTCCGCCAGGTCGAGAAAGGGGACGTGCCGGAAGCCGGGCAGCGGCGGTCCGAATCCCTGCCTCACCTTGTCCTGGCCGGTGGCCGCCATCGCCGCCAATGTCCGACCGTGAAAGGAGCCCTGCGCCGTCAAAATCTCAAATGAGCCACGCGGCTCTCCAAAACGCCTCGCGAGCTTGAAAAGACATTCGTTTGCCTCCGCTCCGCTGTTCGAGAAAAAGACCTTTCCCGCGCCGATCCAACGCACGAGGGTCTCCGCGAGCTTCGCCCCCATCGGATGATAATAGAGGTTGGAGCAGTGAACCAGCCGACCCGCCTCCTCCTCCAGCGCCTCTGCAACGATCGTGCTGGCATGCCCCAGGACGTTCACGGCGATCCCGCCACAAAAGTCAAGGTAACGACGATCCTCGGCGTCCCAAAGGTAGGAGTCCTTTCCTCTCACGAAGGCCACGGGAAAGCGGGCATAGGAGGGGACGACAAATTGCCGATACCCTTCCAAAATCTCTGCTGTCCCAAGCTTGGGTGTGCGACTGGTCATGAGAGCGCGTCAGGCCGGAGGGAAAAGCAAGGGTCGAAATCCCGGTTCACAGGACAAGCTCCGTGCCAACCCCCGAATCGGTAAAGACTTCCAGGAGAAGCGCATGGGGAATTCGTCCATCTAACAGGTGGACTTTGCCGACCCCGGCCCGGAGCGCAGTCAAGGCCGACTGAACCTTGGGCAGCATGCCTCCCTTCAGCACCCCCCGATCCTGGAGCACGGCGACATCCTTCGGAGTCAGGACCGAGATCGTCGACTTTGGATCTTGCGGGTCCCGAAGCACGCCATTGACATCCGTCAGGTAGACCAACTTTTCTGCTCGCAATGCGCCGGCCAAGCAGCCGGCGGCGGTATCGGCGTTGATGTTGTACAAGTGACCATCCTCTCCTCGTCCCAGCGGAGAAACGACGGGGATGACGCGCTCGGCCAACAGCGATTCAATCGACTTCGCGCTGACGGATGCCGGTTCGCCGACGAATCCCAGGGAGATCTTGTCTCCACGGGTGCCCGCCATCCCAAATGGCTTCGCGCAAAACACCTCTTGGCCGAGCACTTGCCGCGCCTTCCCGCCCAGGCCATCGAGCATCTCCACCATGGCTGGGCCGAGTTCACGGCTGAGCACCCGCTCGATCACCTGCATGGTAGCCGCGTCGGTGACCCGCAGGCCGTCCACGAAGGAAGAGGAGATCCCCGCCTCTTTCAATGCTCGGCCGATCGCGGGCCCGCCTCCATGGATCAGCACCACTTGAATCCCTACCGCCTCGAGCAGCACCACGTCTCGAAGGGTGTGGCGCACCAGTTCCGCGTCATCCATGGCCGCACCGCCGTACTTCACCACGAAGCGTGCATTGCGGAAGCGCTGCACGTAGGGCAACGCCTCGAGAAAAATCTTAGCCTTATCGGCAGGTGTCATAGGATACCCCGGAGGGCGGCGCAGCACTACGGTAGTAACGGATCTCGCGTCTCACAAGAAAAAGCCACGGCTATTCCCCCTTGTTGATCCGAACATAGCGTTCGGTCAGATCGGTGGTGAGAAGCCGGAAATGCCCGGAGCCGATTCCCAAGTCGATGAGGATCGTAAATTGGGGCAAGCGGACGACCTCTCGCAGAAGCGGTGCGGGGGTACGGGAACGCCGCGCCCCGCCCGCGACCGCCTGCACTCCGTTGTAAAACACATCCACGCGCTCTCCGTCCACCACGGCCCCCGAATAGCCGATCGCGGCCAAGAGCCGGCCCCAATTGGGGTCCTCCCCATGCCACGAGCACTTGACAAGAAGCGAATGAGCCACAGTTCGAGCCACGCGCTCCGCGTCGCGATCATCGGAAGCCCCTTGAACCAGAAGCTCAACCACCTTGGACACTCCCTCGCCATCCTCCACGATCATGCGCGCCAATCGGCCCATGAGAAGCGAAAGCGCCGACTGGAAGAGACGAAAGTCTCCGCTCTCCAGAGTTAATGTGGGGTTGCGGGCCAGCCCATTGGCGAACACCAGGACGGTGTCGTTGGTCGAGCAGTCTCCGTCGATGGAGATGCGATTGAAGCTGTCGGCCACGGCCCGGCGCGCGGCGGCGGCAAGCGCTTCTTGCGAAATATCCACGTCGGTCGTGATCACGCAAAGCATCGTCGCAAGATGAGGATCGATCATGCCCGCGCCTTTGGCGATGCCGCCCAGAAACAACTCCCGCTCACCCAGGCTAACCCTCAGTGCCGTCTTTTTCGGATAGGTATCCGTCGTCAGAATTCCCAGGGCGGCATCCTCCCCGCCCCGAGGACTGAGCTGCTCGAGCGCCCGATCGATCCCCCTTCGCACCTTCGCCATCGGCAACGCGGTGCCGATCCGGCCGGTCGAGCAGACGAAAACCTCCTCGGGCGGGCAACCAATTCCAGAGGCCACTCTCTTGACCATCTCCGTGGCGTCGGCCATCCCGGTCGGGCCCGTGCAGGCATTTGCGTTGCCGGAGTTGACGACAACGGCGCGTCCGACGCCCAGAGCGGCATGTCGGCGCGAAAGCAGCACCGGCGCGGCGGGCACCCGGTTCTCGGTAAAGAGTCCAACCACTCGCCCGGCCCGCTCGGAGCAGATCAGCGAAAGGTCTTTCTCGCCGCGGGCCTTGATCCCGCAAGCGACTCCGGCGGCTAGAAAGCCGCGCGGCGTCGTTATGCTCCCTTCGTCGACCGGGGTAATGTCTTCTGTCACCACAAGAGCCCTTCTTCTTCGGGAAGCCCGAGGCGGATGTTCATCGCTTGCACAGCTTGACCGGCCGCGCCTTTTCCCAGATTGTCGATCGCGCAAAAGAGAAAGAGACGACGCCGCGCCACGTCACACTCCAGAGCGATCTCCGCCCGGTTCGTCCGGACGACATGGCGGATGGCGGGAAGATCCCCAAGCGGCAACACGCGAACGAAAGCCTCGTCTCGATAGGAAGAGAGGTAATGTGCACGCGCGTCCTCCGGACGGATGTCCACTCCTAGGGAACAGACGATCGTCGAAAGAATGCCCCGGGCAAGGGGAATCAGGTGGGGGACAAAGGTGAGATCCACCTTCCGGCCTGCCAACAGGTCGATCTCCTGCTCCATCTCGGCCATGTGACGATGGCGTGGCACCCCGTAGGGGCGCGCATTTTCGCTCATCTCGCTGAATAGGAGAGGCACTTCCGGCCTTCTCCCCGCTCCGGAGGTTCCACTGAGCGAGCAGGCGACAATGCCCTCCTCACGAAGCCAGCCGGCAGCAAGAGCGGGATAGAGAGCCAGGAGAATGCTTGTCGGATAGCATCCAGGCATCGCAAGCAAGTCCGCCTGGCGAATCCGTTGCCGGCGCAGCTCCGGAAGAGCGTAGACCGCCTTGGAAAGAAGCATCGGAGCAGGATGAGACCACCCGTAATCGACCTCGTAACGCCGTGGATTGCGCAAACGAAAATCCGCGCTTAGATCGATGACGATCTTGCCCGCCTCACGCAGCGGGACCGCATATTCCGCAGCGGTCCCGTGTGGCAGAGCCAAAAATATTAGATCGGCCTGGCATAGCCGTGAGATCTCAGGCTCTTCAAACACGAGCTCCCCTGCCGCATCTGGGAGTCCCGAGATCACCTCCTCCGCCCGCTTTCCCCGGTGCATACGGGAGGTCAGGAGCCAGAGAGTAACCCCTGGGTGACGGGAAAGAAGCCGAACGAGATCCTCCCCGGCGTAGCCCGCCGCGCCGACCACGGCAACTCGGTACGAACCCATGGTGCTGTCCGTTTCGGAAAGAGAGGAGCACTCCGCCTGCCCAGGCGCTCCTGGGAGAGACAACAGGCCTACCGTTTCGAAAATTGAAACCGCTTGCGCGCGCCGGGTTGACCGGATTTCTTTCTCTCCTTCATGCGAGGATCTCGCGTCAGGAGGGAAGCATCCTTAAGTTTCGCCCGGATTTCCGGCTGCCAGCGTATCAAGGCCCGGCTCAACGCCAGGCACAAGGCATGGGCCTGACCGGTCAAGCCGCCGCCTCGCACGCGGGCTTCGAAATCGAATTTCTTCAGCGTTTCGCTGAGCTCCAGAGGCTTGTAGACGGCCAGACGTTGGGCTGCCTCCGGAAAATAATCCTCGAGCATCCGCCGATTCACGTGAAACGTCCCCGTCCCGGAAAGAAGCCTTACCGAGGCAACCGCCGTCTTGCGTCGACCCGTTGCCTTCCATTCACTTTGCGTCGTCATAACCTTGTCAGCGAGTCGGCGCGGCTACGGGCCGCTGAGCACTATGCGGATGATCTGCAGCCGCATAAACATGAAGCTTGCGGAAAACTTTTCGCCCCAGGCGATTGTGAGCAATCATCCCTTTGACGGCGTGCTCGATCAAAAATGCGGGCTTCTTGCCCCGAACGTCCCGCACCGTGTCAGAGTGGTGACCGCCGATAAAGCCCGAATACCGCATGTACGTCTTGGTCACCTCTTTCTTTCCAGTAAAGATGGCCCGCCCCGCGTTGATCACGACGACATGATCGCCGGTGTCGACATGAGGCGTATAATCGGGCTTGTGCTTGCCGCGAAGCAAAACTGCCGCGCGCTCCGCAATCCGACCTACCGGTTGGCCTGCTGCGTCAATGATATACCAGGAACGCCGAACCTCGGCTGGTTTCGCGCTAAAAGTTTTCACGGGAGAGCTGACATTAAGGAAGCTCCGAACGCGTGTCAAGACTGCCGCGCCAATTCTTCTTCGTCTCCGGGGTTACCTCGTAAAGTTCGGCTCGGAAAGAGGAGGCCGCGTGATGCGCAGAGACGAACTTCGACCCGGAGGCCCTGCGCGCTAGTCAAAGCATGTCGGGGCCGGGCAGCCCAATCCTGCCCGACCCCGCCGTTGTTCTCGACTCGACTTGCCTTGCTGAGGAGGCGCCCTTTCCAGGGAATGACTCTGTCTGCTAGGCGATACCCTTGCCGTTCATGTGAGGGCCATAAGCCTTGTCGATGTTTGGGATATGGTTGTACAGCCAGTCCCTGACGAAGGCGGTTGTCTCCGGAGTCACGTCCGCTGCACCGGCATGGAACTTCTTTTGCAGATCCAAGCAGGTCTCGACTAGCTTGTCGTGCTGCGCCTTGTGGGCCGCAAGGCCGGAATAGCCGGTCTTCTCCATGTTGGCTTCTTCCGAGGCAAAATGCTTCCCGACCACGTCGATTAACGCGTCCAAGGCCGCGCCGATTGCCCCACGATCTCCCGAGGCAAGCGTCGAGTCCAGCTTGTTTAGCCTCTCGAAGAGAGCCTGATGTTCTTGATCGTGAACGGATACATTCGTGGCGAACTGTTCTGGTGTCCAAGTAATGAGTGCCATGGCGGGATTTTTTTCTTCGCCTGAGTTTTCGGTCAATCCTCCCTTGATCGGGCATCACACCAGACGCTCTTGCCCTACACAGCCGAGTGGCGCCCGATTTTTCCCTCAGCAGGCGGGTAGGTTTTTCCTCGGTTCTCGATCCAATGCATCTGAGAATGACCCGGGGGGGAAGAAGCCGCTTCGAGAATCAAAAGAGAAGGCGCGCACCCCTTCTCCGCATCCGGATTCCTGAGCAGTCCCTGAGCCAAGAGTTCCCCAAAGTCCGCCTGGACGAGAATCGGCGCTTGGTCTATGCTATATCTTCCTCTTCCCGGAGAGGAAAAGATGAGCAACCAAACATCCTCCGGGCGATAGACATCACATGAGCCGCAAGGACTTGCAGAAGATTGCCCCGCACGACAGCCCCGTTTCCCGGCCTGCTGAGCACCCGGGGGAGAGCTACAAGAACGGCGCCGACGCCGTCGTGGCCGCTTTGGAAAAGGCGGGCGTCGATACCGTTTTTGCCTATCCCGGCGGGGCGAGCATGGTTCTGCATCAATCGTTGACCCGTTCCCGGAAGATTCGGACGGTTCTGCCCCGTCACGAGCAGGGTGGCGCCTTCATGGCCGGGGGGTACGCCCGAGCCAGCGGGAGAGTAGGGGTCTGCATGGCGACGAGCGGCCCGGGAGCGACCAACCTCGTCACCGGGATCGCGGACGCCTACATGGATTCCGTACCGCTCATCGCGATTACGGGCCAGGTGAAACGGGAGATGATCGGCCGAGGAGCCTTTCAGGAGACCGACGTCTTCGGGCTAACGCTTCCGATCGTCAAGCACAGCTACTTGGTCATCTCGGCGGACGACATCCCTTCGATCGTGCAGGAGGCGGTTCTGCTCGCGCGAACAGGGCGTCCCGGTCCAGTGCTGCTGGACATTCCGAAGGATGTCCAGCAGGCCCCCGTCCATTCGCAACACTCCAATCGATCGATCGGAGGATGCAAACCGGTGCCGCAGGCGTCGGACGAGGAATTGGAAGCGCTTCTGGTGGCGCTGGAAACGGCAGAGCGCCCCTTGCTCTACGTCGGCGGAGGCATTCTCTCCGGAGAAGCTTGGGAAGCGTTGCGGCGCTTCGCGGAAAAGACCCGCGTGCCGGTGGCGACGACGCTCATGGGAATCGGCTGCTTTCCCGAAACGCACAACTTGTCTCTCCGGTGGTTGGGAATGCACGGAACGGTCTACGCGAACTATGCCGCCGACGCGTGCGACCTTCTCTTAGCCATGGGAGTCCGCTTCGATGACCGCGTCACCGGCAACGTGGAGGAATTTGCCAAGCGCGCCAAGATCATCCACGTGGACGTCGACAGTTCCGAACTCAACAAGAACAAGAGAGCGGACCTGCCGATTCTCGGCGACATCCGGGACGCGCTAGACCGGCTGAACGAGATGCTGGAAGCCGAGCGGCGGCCGAGGAAGGATCACCAGGCTTGGCATGCGCAAATCGCCGAGTGGAAGTCACGCTACCCATTCTCCTACCGCCGCATCCCTGGAGCGATCCTGCCGCAGCAGGTCGTCGAAGAGCTCTTCCACCTGACACGAGGCGAGGCGATCGTCACCACCGGCGTGGGGCAACATCAGATGTGGGCGGCCCAGTTTTACCAATTCACTCAGCCGCGTAGTTTTCTCTCTTCCTCCGGCTTGGGCACGATGGGCTTCGGCTTTCCGGCGGCCTTAGGGGCGAAGGTGGCTTTCCCGGATCGGCAAGTGATCGATATCGACGGCGATGGAAGCTTCCTCATGAATATCCAAGAGCTTGCCACCGCGGTCACCGAAGGAATTCCGGC
>JAQTUK010000118.1 GCA_028710285.1 Methylacidiphilaceae bacterium
TGTTCGGCAACGCTTGGCTTGCCGCTCTTCCCTTCCCCATCCTTGGTCTCGGGAATTCTTCCTTCCGCTCGCATGGCTTCCAGGACTTCGATATTGCGCAAGAGAGCCGCCTGCCTTCGCGCCAGCGCCGCAATCTCGCGCTCCAGTTCGCGTTTCTGGCCTTCTCCGCTGGAGGTGACCAAGAAGGTTTTGCTGTCCTTGGCGGAGACTTCGAAAAGACCGGAACTCTTGAGCGGAATGATGAGGTCTGCCGGGGTGATGCCGCGGGGTTCGATCGAGATGACGAGATTGCCGCCTAGCTCGCGCGCGATCCTCTTGAGCTCCATCAACTCGCGTGTCCGAAAATCGAGGACGATGCCCAAAGCCCCGGTCTCGGGAAGCGGGGAGTCGCCGCCGCCGGCTGCGTCGGAGCTGCCCATCTCCTCTCCCCCGAGATTGGAAGGGTTGCTCTGCTCCGGTTCCGATGGCGCCACGGGAGCCGTCATGGACGAACCGGGCGCGTGTGGCTCGCCGCCCTTCGCGGCGCTCGGCGTCTCAACAACCTTCTTCTTCGGCGTCGGCAGGGGATCATCCGCAGGAAGTTGGGGATGAATGGGCGGAGGAGCGGCCGATGCGTTTACTCCCCAAAGCACAGCAAGACAGATGATCCGCATCTTCGTCATCGTGGACTCTCCTCTCGGAATTCGTTCCTTCGCTTCCTCAGCCATTTTCCCCGTCCGCACGAAGGGGGGAGGCGCCGTCCCCGCTCCGTTCGACACTCCACCGAATCCTATTAGGATAGGGATTTAGCCTCTCCCTCTCCGCCGTCTGCTTGCGCGCGCTGTCTCGGGGGAGAATGGGGTCTGGAGAGGACGGTGGGCGAAGCCGCCACGGGAGCATCGGCCGCAACCGCAGGGGTCAGCCTTTCGTTTTCGAGACGCGCGACCCATGCGGCAAAGCAAGCCCCAAGGGCGGTGGCGGCAAGAGCAATTTCCCGGTGCAGATCGGTCCAACCGGCGATCAAGGAATCGGCCCACCGTCCTTTGCGACGTATCGCCCACCATAGGCCGACCATCGGCAGAACTGCCCCCAGGAAAAGGGTGGAACAGACGGCGACGGCTACCGTGCAGAATCCGACCAATCCTGCCATCCTCTCGTAAAGTCCAAGGAAGATCATGCGGGGCATCTCTGGTGCAAGAGACCAGAAAGCGAGCAGCAGGGATTTTTTGCTGATCCATCCCTTGAGCATCTCTGCCCCGGTCTCGCGCAGCTCCCCGAAGAGGCCCCTTTCCCCGAAGATCGAAGCGAAAATCGTCGTCAGGCCAAGATAAGAGGTCGCAGCGAGCAGGTGCCAGATCACCGGGGACAAGGAAGCCAGGAGAAAGAGTTGAAGCCAGAGTCGCAAGAAGCGCGGCGGAGTTCCAACCAGGAGGAGCGGAAGCGCCACCAGAGTCACGGCCAGCAGGAGTTCCCAAAGGAGGGTGCTTCCCCCGCAAAAAAGCAGATGGAGCAGGGAGAAAAGGAAAAAGCCGATGCCCAGGAGAATCAGGCAAAGGAGCAACAGAAGCTTCAGAAATTTTCTTTCGGCCAAGAGGAGAAGGCTATCGAGGGCATTCTCCAGCTTCCTCCCTGGCAGGACATCCTGGCCCACCGTGCCGACCAGCGCTTCGCGTGCCTGATTGACCAGGAAGCGGTGGGCGGTCGACCCCCCTTCGGGGAAGCCGAGGACCTTCTCCCGGGCATAAGTGGGCGAGAGCTTGCAGGTTCCCGGGTTCTCCAGGGAGCCGAGCCAGCTTCTCCACCATTGTCGGGCGTTCATTCCGTGCGCGCCTTCGGGCGAAAGGCGGGCCAGGTGCAGGGCGGCGAGTCGGGCTGCGCGAGGAAGAAGGCCCTTGGTCGGGTGCAAGAGCGCCTCGGGCGCTTTGAGGGAAAGAAGGAGTGCGAGGAGAAGGTAGAGGGCGACGTTGGCCGCCGACTTGCCGCTCGGATATCCGCGCGCGACGCGCCACGCAGCGATCCCGATGGCCACAGCAAGGCAAAACGGCAGGATGGCGCGATTCCACCGCTGCGCGTGGCGGGAGCACTGTTGCCCGATCCTTTCTGCGGCGAGATCGAGGCTTTCGACTCCATGATCCAATGGGTCCCTCGGGTGCGGCTTCGGAGCCACCCCTGCGAAGCCGGAAGCGGGAGCCAACCCAAGAAGAAGAGCGCCAAGCAAAGCAAGCAATTTTCGGTTCATGGCTTGCTTGTGGGCCGATCGGGCTCCCGCTGTCATCCGGGGCGGGAATTCTGAGGGCGAGAGGGCCGCAGGCAAGAGTGGCCCTCGGCGCTGCATCTTAACAGACAAGAATTGTTTACGCGCACAAATTGCGATGCAGTAAGCGATCCCGACGGACTCGGAACCTATGCAGAAGCTTCTGTAGTAAGGATTCTTTACATTTCTAACCGCCATCTCGCCGACTGAAGGCCGGAGGAGGGCAGCCGACGCAACACCCCTGGTGTACCCGGTGAATCCCGTCCTGGAATCGAGGAAACACCTGCCCTCATCTCATGAACCGTCTCTGATGGACCTTGCTCGAAACAGGGTCGACCAGATGCGAAGGAGAACAGAGAAGAAATGTCACAAAAACGTAACATAGAACTTTGTGAATTTCTGTTTAAGGTAGCGGCGAGGTAGGCAGTCGTTTGTTTTAGGAGGCAGAAGAGAGGAGGGAGAAAGATGGAAGTTCCCAGGAGAAGCAGAGGACGCAAGTGGACCGCGCGCGAGAGAGAACACGCAAAGGAATACGCCGAGCAGTTTGCCGAGGAAGGGCCGCACGTCTTGGCGGCTCGGGCTGGGAATCCGGATGGCTTGCGCTGGCTCTGCGAGCACACGGAAAGGGCCCGGAGGGAAGCCGCGCGGTTTTACCTGCCAGGGCGGCCGGATCAGTGGCCGGATGCGGAAAACGTGGGCTGGATTGGAGTCGTGGACGCCCTCGCCCGATGGAATGTCGGCGCAGGCATCCGGTTTTTGGACTACGCCGTTCACCATATCGGAAATCGCGTCCGGGAATTTGCCCAAGCCCACCGGAGCCCTGTCCGCCGTCCCGCCTGGCTCTATCGGGCCTATCGCAAAATGGAGAGGCTGGTGGAGGAAGGGCTCGACTGGGATGAGGTGGTGCAACGATCGGGCTGCTCGGAATCCTCGGTCGCCTCGATCGTCAGCGTCTATCGGGAAGACATCAGCCTCCACGCCCGACCCGGGGGTGCCGGGGAGGAGGAGGACTGGTCTGGTCTGGACCTCTTGCCTGCCCCCGAATCGGAGGGGAAAGACAGAGATTGGGAGCGGAAGGATCGGCTTCTCGAGATGAAAATGCTTCTTTCGCAACTCGATCCGCAGGCGCAGGGCGTCGTCCGCCTCTCTTTCGGCTTGGATGGGGAAGAGGGCCATCCCATGGGAGCCCGGGAGGTCGCAAAACAACTGGGCCTGACCACCAAGCGGGTCGAGCGAATCTTGAGCAATGCCCTGCAGTCGATGCGGTTGGGTCTTTTACGCCAGGAACGCTGCTATGCCATCCATCCACTCCCCACCGGAGTGGGAGTCCATCAGTTACGCGAGTTCCCCTCTCTGGAGGAGGAGTTTGCGGAGGAGGCCGAATGAACAACCCCGTGGTCGAGCGACTACCCATCGGCCAGATTGTCCGATCGCCGCACAACCCACGGAAGAACTTTCCGGAAGAAGGGTTGGCCGAGTTGGCGCAATCGATCGAACGTCACGGACTGCTGCATCCCATTCTGGTGACCCCGCGCGGTTCCGGTCGCTATCAAATCGTTGCCGGCGAGCGGCGCTGGCGCGCTTGTCAACGGATCGGGCGTGCCACGATCGAATGCTTCATCCGCGATCTCGACGAGAAGACCGCGATCAGCATCGCCGTGATGGAAAATGTGCAGCGCTCGGGTCTCAATCCCATCGAAGAGGCTGCCGGCCTCCAGGCAATGATCGACGTCGGCAAAATGAGCCTGCGAGAAGCAGCTTCCGTGGTGGGCAAAGGAAGAGACTACATCGCCCGGATGCTCCTGCTCAATCGCCTCCCGGAAGCCGCCAAGGAGGCGGTCCGGACCGGACGGATGGGCAGGAGAATGGGCTGGTACATCGCTCGGATTCCCTTGGCGGAACTCCGTTCCCTTGTCACATCAGAAGCATTGGCCAAGCGGCTCTCGACAACGGAGGTGGCCAAGCTCGTCCTCGAACATTATCTCTTGGACTTGCAGAAGGCGGACTTTTCCATTCACAGCACCGACCTCCTTCCCGACGCGCCCTCTTGCTTGGATTGTCCGCGGCGGACGGGGAATGCGCCGGATCTCTACTCCGACGTTGGCGATCCGATGGTCTGCACCGATCCCGACTGCTTTGCGCGAAAGCGTGAGGCCGACTGGGCACGGCGATGCCGCCAGGCTCAGGCCGAGGGGAAAGAAGTCGTGCCCGATGCCGATGCGATCGACGAGTTCATCCTGGGGACAGCACAGCTGGCGCAAGGGTCGCGATTCATAGATCTTGAGGCGAAGTGCCCATGGGATCAGGCGGGAAGGAGGTGGAGCGCCCTTCTGGCCGAAGAGCTCCAACGTCGTGGCAAGGATGGGAAGCTGCGCCTCTTCCTTGCCAGAAGCCCCGTGGGGACGATTCACGAGCTCCTGCTGAAGGAGGAGGCGCTCCTGGCGCTCAAACGGCGTGGCCTTTCCTTCGCCCGGAAGGCGTATGCCGACCTCACTGAGGGAAATGTCCGAAGGGAGAACGAGAAGCAGCGTGCGGAATTTATCCGATTGAGCTGCCGCTCCCTCGTGGCGCAAGCAAGCCAAGAGGTGGGCGAGCGGATCGATGTCGTGCTCGACGATCTGGTTCTTGGATGCGTCCTTCGGCTGGTGCCGCGGCTGGTGGCTGCCGGCGTTTTTGAACGGCAACAGCTCAAGTTGGGAACCCACGAGGAGACGGTGGTGCTTGCCCGCGCGCTCGACGCCTCCAAGCAACGGGCGCTTCTCGTCGACCTGCTCTTTAGCGCCGAACTGGAGGCGGAGCGCCCGCAGAAGGTTCCCGATCTGTTGCGGGAGCTTTGCGAGCGACTGCAAATCGACGTCGAAACGGTGTGCCGCGAGATCGAGCCCGTGCTCGACCCCGCGAAGCACCAGGGTCGCCCGCAGGCCGGCCGTCCGGCGAAGCGGGCCATCGCAGGGCAGTCCACCTGAGCATCTGGCAGGGTTTATTGCGGCAAGGTAAGTTGCACCACATCCTTTCCCTCCGGAGCGAGCCGACGAATCGTCTGGCCTCGATAGACCGCTTTTACCGCCCGGTTGGGAAGGAACTGCAGGACGACGTAATCGCCCTGAGGCGCTTTCACCGCCATCGATTGACCTGCCTTGCCGATTGGGACTTCCAGGACGGCGCCTGACTGGCCTCCGGATCCATTTTGAGAAGGAGATCTCCTCACCGGCTCCTCCTCGCCCACCGTTATCGCGGAAGTCTTGCGCCGGCTCGGGCCGGAGAGCGGTTTTGCCGCTCCTTCCGTCTCCGGTTCCCCCACCTGGATCGAGGGGAGGCTTTTTGTTGAGGAGGTTCCTTTTTTCCGTTGAAGCGCATTGGCGGCAATGGCTTCTCGCGACGGAGGGTTTGGGATGGCGTCCGCCATCGTGGTTTCGAGCTTCTCGAGGCGATTACGCATGGTGGTGAGGTCGATCTCCATGCCATTATCCCCCGTCCCCGGGTTCGCGTTTTCGGGATTCGGAACGATCATCTGCCCGTTGTCAGCCCGCATGTAGGGTCTCCCGGAAAGCTCCGCCTCCTCGAGCGTAGCCCAATGGCCCTGGTCGACAACGGTTCCCACGTAGTGGCCCCCGACCCACTGGCCCGTTTTCGAATCGACCTCGGCTTTCGCCCAGCCGGTGTTGATCACCGGGAGCATGTAGACCGGCTTGGTCTTATCGTGCACATCGCGTGGCTTCGTGTAGTCGTAGCTGTTCTGGATCAGAGCGGGGTCGACGGGAACTGCCGCCGTTCGCTCATGCGAAGAGCATCCGATGAGCGCCAGCGAGCAGATTCCGGCGCCGCTAGCCAGAAGTAAGGGTTTACCTAGCATGTTCCTCCTTGCGGTTCGTCAGAAAAAATCACTTCCCATAGTCGGCCTGAGAAACGTCGAGGTAGTTCTTGAGGTAGACGCGGAAGCGCGTCCCCGCTGGGACGAAGGTGTACGGCTTATACTGGCCGACATCCTGGTTGACGATCTGCATGAGCTGGTTGACCGCCTGCGATCCCCCCATCATCCCTCCCATCATGAGGCCCTGCTGCATCATCTGGTTTCCGTTGATGGAGCTGCTGGGCGTCATGCCGCCATAGGGAAATGCCCCGTACCCGCCATAGCCCATGCCCATGTAGGGATTCATCGTGAAGAGCGACGCTTGCATCATGAGCGAGCTGAGGACGCCCTGGGTTAAAGCTCCCAAGAGGGGGCCGACCATCTGCTTGCCGAGCTCGCTGATCCGGTAGCCCTTGATCCCCTCGGTGCCGTCTGTGTGGAGGGCGACTCCGTCGAGGCTAAGCGTCCGTCCGTCCTTGAGCACGATGCGGTCGAACTTTACGGGCATCCGGTCTCGGGAAGGCCGAGTTTCCCTTGGACATGCCCAGAAGGCGGTCCCCCGGCTCCAGGAGAAGGTTCCCTTGGAAGTAGAAGGGAAGCCAGACCGCAGCCACGACGTCGATGTCGGTGTTGGAACTGAAGGCGGACATGGTCGCAGCTGCTTCAATGATCTCGCCACGGGGAGCGAAGGTTTCGAGGTTGATCTTAGAGCGTTCGTTTTCCTCCCCCTTGCCTCCGGCGCTCGTTTCGACGGCCGAATCCGCCAGGTTGCGGAAGAGATAACGCTTCTTGGCCACCCGGGTGACGATTGGAGTGTTTTCTCCCATGCTATCGACCAGCGCATGTTGATTGACCAGCCCGGTGGGGACAGGTGCCTGGCGACTGGGGGGAGCCGCCTCGAGCGGGCCCAGGGTGTTCTTCTCCTTTTCCGTCGGCGGTGGATGGATCTGAATGGGGGCTGGGGGCGGCTGCGGCGGCTTTTCATGGGCCTTGGCGATCTCGAGCGGCACGGCGGACGGCGCGGGGCTGGCGGAGCCTTTCTGCACGACGAGGACCTGTTCCTTTTGCGTAGGAACCCTCTTCTGGGAGATCGTTGTCAGACGCGTGGGTGCTTGCCGTTGCCGGTAGAGGCTGCGAGCGCGCTCCACCACCTGATGCACGAGGGCATTCACTCCGTAGTCGGCACCCACCAGGAGCAGGAGGACGGCGAGACCGATTCCCCCGAAGACCGCCAGGTCCCGGTGTTGGCGGAACCATTCACGGGCTTTTCGCAAAAGCGGCTGAATTCGATTCATGGCGATCGGTATCCCTACCCATCGGTTTGCCCGCTCATTTCGGCTTCCACACCAGGGCAAAGTTCTGCTCGGGGGCGAACGGCGGATCGAAGAGGATGAGAAAGCCCGACGTAGCCGCCCTCGGTGGGAGCAGCTCCTTGTTCACCGACACAAAATCGGGAATGAAGCGGCTCTGGCCGATTGCGACTCGGAGCGTGGATTCATCCA
>JAQTUK010000119.1 GCA_028710285.1 Methylacidiphilaceae bacterium
GGGCTGCTCCAGCTCGACCCCGGAGGGGACGTACAAGAAGGCTCCTGCCGTAGCGGAGGCGCGATGGAGGGCTTCGAGCTTCTCCGCACCTAGCGCGACCCGCTCCTGGAACAGATGGCTTTTGAGAAGGTCTGTTGCATCGGCCGCGGCGTCGAGGAGAGGAGCCAGGATAACGCCTTTCCCCTTCGCTTCCAGAGAAAGAGGCCGGGAAAAGAGAAGGGCGTCGTTGGCGAAAAGAAGACCGGGCGCCTGCCCGCGGTGAAAGAAGTTGTGGAGTTCTTCCCGAATGCCCTCCGGGACGGGGGTCCCCGCCGTGTAACCGGTCAGCGCCAGCTTTCCAAGATCGCTGAAGCGCCACCGCTCGTCTTTGCGGCTCGGCATGGGCAAGCGCTCGTAGTCAACCCATGCCTCGTCTCGGATTTCCTTCCACCACTTGGGAAGCCGGATGGGCTGGGTGCCCCCGTTGGGCATTGCGGTGATCACTCGTTTGGGCAGGTCCACATCCATTCCTCGATCGTGGATCAACCGACGGAGCCTTCCATCTCCAGGTCGATCAATCGCTTGAGCTCGACGCTGTACTCCATCGGGAACTCTCGGACGAGATCATTGACAAAGCCATTGACACTCAAACTCATGGCTTCGGCCTCCGGCAGGCCGCGCTGCCGCATGTAAAAGATCTGTTCTGCGCTGATCTTGCTCACGCTCGCCTCATGTTGGACCGAACTCCGGTTCCCGCGGAGAGTAATAGCCGGGTAGGTGTCGGTGCGGGAACTCGTGTTGATGAGGAGGGCATCGCACTCGGTATTGTTTTTGCAACCCTTGAGATGGTTCGGAATCCTCACCATGCCCCGATAGCTGGAACGCCCCTCGCCGATGCTGATGCTCTTCGCAATGATGTTGCTGGTCGTCTCATCGGCGAGATGGATCATCTTGGCCCCCGTATCCTGATGCTGGCCGCTGTTGGCCAGCGCGATGCTGAGCACCTCTCCGCGCGCCTTTCGGCCGCGCAGGATTACCGCGGGATACTTCATGGTCAGACGCGAGCCGATATTGCAATCGATCCAGCGAATCTCCGCGTTCTCCATGGCGATCCCTCTCTTGGTGACCAGGTTGAAGACGTTGGGACTCCAATTTTGAACCGTGATATACTGGATTTTGGCTCCCGGAAGGGCCACCAACTCGACGACAGCGCTGTGCAGCGTTGCCGTATCAAAGCGGGGGGCCGTGCAACCCTCCATGTAGGTCACTTCGGCTCCCTCGTCGACGATGATGAGGGTGCGTTCGAATTGGCCGAAGCTTTCCGCGTTGATCCGGAAATAGGCCTGCAGCGGGTGGCCGACCTTGACTCCGGGAGGAACGTAGATGAAGCTGCCGCCGCTGAAGACCGCGCTGTTCAAGGCGGCGAATTTGTTGTCGCCCGGCGGGATGACCTTGCCGAACCATTTGCGGAAGATTTCCGGGTGCTTATGAAGCCCCTCGGTGCTCCCCACAAAGAGGACTCCTTGGTCGCGGAGGGCATCCTTCATGTTGGAATAGGCCGCCTCGCTGTCGAATTGGGCTTCGACTCCCGCCAAAAACTTTCGCTCCTGCTCGGGCACGCCGAGCCGCTCGAAAGTGCGTTTCACCTCGTCCGGAACCTCTTCCCAGCTCCTGCCGGCCTGTTGACCATGGGCCAGATAATATCGAATCTGAGAGAAGTCGATTTCCGCCAACTCCTTGCTTGCCCAATGAGTCGGGAGCGGTTCTCGGAGGAAGGTCGCCAAGGCCCGCTTGCGGAAGTCACGGAGCCAGTCCGGGTCGTTCTTCGCATCGCAGATGTAATCGATTGTCCGCTCGGAAAGACCCGCCCCCGCGTCGTAGGCATACTTCACCTCGAAGTGAAAGTCTCCCACGTTCCTGTCGAGTTGGAGCAGATCCGTTCCCGTAGCGCCCTGATGTTCCGTCATGATCAAGCCTCCCTTTTCTTGAACTTAACCCCGAGCACCGGCCTCCGCCAGGGGAGAAACTTCCGCGGATCCGTACTGCTCCTCCAGGAAGCCGTATCCACGCTTCTCGAGCTCCAAGGCGAGTTCCGGGCCTCCGCTCTGGACGATCCGGCCCGCCACCATGACGTGGACGAAGTCGGGCGCGATATAGTCGAGGAGCCTCTGATAGTGCGTGATGATCAGGAAGCCCGCTTCCGGGCCGCGCAGCCGATTGACTCCAGCGGCCACCACCTTCAGAGCATCGATGTCGAGGCCGCTATCCGTTTCATCCAGGACCGCGTAGCGGGGACGAAGGATGGCCATTTGAAGGATCTCGGCCCTCTTCTTTTCTCCTCCGGAAAATCCGGAATTCAACGGGCGGGAGCTGAAGGTGCGCTGCATGCCGAGGGCATCCATTTCGTGGTAGAGCTTCTGGTAGAAGTCGGTCACGGAGAGGGATTCCCCTTCGGGGAGCCGAGCTTGTGCGGCAGCACGCAGGAAGTTGGCGATGCTGACCCCCGGGATCTCGCAGGGATATTGGAAAGCAAGGAAAAGCCCCATTCTTGCCCGTTCGTCGGGCTCCCGCTCGAGGAGCGAGACGCCGTCCAAGACAACGGAGCCCTGGGTGATTTCGTAATCAGGATGGCCGGCCAGCGCCTTGGCGAGTGTGCTTTTCCCGGACCCGTTCGGGCCCATGATGGCATGGGTCTCCCCAGGCCGGATCTCGAGGGAAATCCCACGGAGAATTGTCCGTTCGACGATTCTTGCATGCAGATCGCAGATTTGAAGACTCATGAATCCAATGGTTTCTTCGTTTACTTCCTCTTCCCGATGAGCACAAGTCGTGCCAACTTCGTTTCTCCGGGAAATACCGACAGCCGTCGGAGAAAACTCTACACTTTGTCGAGAGTGTAACATCGCAAAACGGAATAGAAGTAGCAACTTGTCATTTTTGATGCCGACCGTAAGGTATTCCTGGGCGTAGGGGCGATGCCGGAAAGCGGAAGGTCGGCTTGCCTGGGAAAGACGGAGTGTAGCTTAGCCTGGTAGAGCGCTCGCTTTGGGAGCGAGAGGTCGCAGGTTCGAATCCTGCCACTCCGAGTGCGAGCTTGCGGGACTGGCGACCCCGTCCGCGTGGGAAGGAGCAAGCGCGCTCAACCTCCCTCGAGATGAACGAGTACGCGCTCTTTCTCCCTGGCGTGGCGAACCGCCTCTTCGGCGCTGATCATTCCGGCCTTCCAGAGTTCTAGGATGGCGTCGTCGACCCGCTTCCCTCCCTCGGGGCCGACTTGGACGAACTCCCCCAAGGAGGCGGACGCTCCGGCGCGAATCGCAGCCGCTACCGCGGGGTGACCGGGAAGGATCTCGTAGAGGACGGAGACTCCCTGCCCGTCCCGGCGGGGCAGGAGGGTCTGGGAAACGGCGAGGCGCAGCGCTGCCGCCAGACGTTCGGAAGCCGAACGCTGGTCGTTTTGGTCGAGCGTTCGAATCAAGCTTGGGATTGCGGCGGCGACTCCTCCCTCGGCCTCATGAGTGGCGAGTACGAGCTTGCCGGATTCCGCGAGATCCAGAGCGGCCTCGATGGCCGCCGCCTCGCGCAGGGGATCGATGGCCACCAGTTCTCCGTCCAGATCAAGAGCGGAGGCGAGCGCGCTTGCCATGTCGGGAAAATGGCGAGGAATCTCCCACTGGCTGATCCAGCTTTGTTCCGGGCGATAGGAGAAGCGGACTGGCGCCTCTTCGAGCATGAGGATACGCCAGCACTGGGTGCGGCTCAGCCAGGCGACCAGGCTGCCGAGAAGGGTGGTCTTGCCCGCGGCAATCCCGCCCGCAAGAACGACGAGTCCGCGAAGGTCGGCCAAATGACGAAGGGCCGAAGGGAGGGTTCGTTCCTCGATCGGTGGTGGGGGAAGGACGGGAAAAAGGACGCAGCCAAGGCCCTGCCTTCCTGCAAGGAATTGGCCGCGAAAGAGAACTCCGGTGGGTCCGGTAAAAACAATTCGACGGGTCCCTGTGCGCTCCGCCTCGCTCCAGCCGTCGCGGCCGGTCAGTGTCTGCAGCCAAAGAGTGGCCTGGTGGCGCGAGACCGGAGCGAATGGCAAGGGGTGGAGCTTTCCGTCGACCCGCGCGGAGGGCACCTCCCCTTCGAAGAGGTGGATGGCAGCCGCTCGCCTTTGAAGGGCCGATCCCAGAATATCGTCCAGATCGTTCACGAGGGGCTGGGAGGGTTGGGCACGTGCATTCTCTCCACCCATCGCGACCGGTATCGACAGCGGGTGTAGGCGGCTTCCATCGTGACGAGGCCTTGTTGAAATAGCCGCCAAAGAGAGTCGTCGATCGGCTGGAAATGAGATCCATCGCCGGCGGCGAGAACGTTCTCTAGGTGGCAGGGCTCCGCCTTCATCAAGGCGACTCCCGCCACCGGAACATTCCGAAAGATCTCGCATGCGGCTACGCGCCCTTTTCCGGTTGCGCACGGCACCAGCTCCAGCGCGAGGACAGCCCGCAGGGTTCGGATGAGCAGGGAGCGGTTCGCCCCTTTGGGCAGTTCCTCACAAAGGTCCCGCAGAGCCTCCGCTACGCTTCGACGACCGAGCGTGGCCACCACGAGCGCGCCGGTCCGCGCGGTTTCCTCGACCAGCAGGCGAAGCGTTCTCCGCCCGACGGAGGCATCGAGGAGGAGAACATCGGGGTCGAGAGCGAAGGCCGCGCGAAGAACCTCATCGCGGTCTGCCCGAAGGCTGGAAAAGGCGACGCGGATGACACCGCGGTCATCTCCCTTCCCGTCGTGTTCGGGAAGCTCCTCCAAGAGAACGAGCCTTCCGGCGCGCTCCCGGTGGATGCGTCGGGCGAGGGCCGAGAAAAGGGTGGATTTCCCCTGGCCAGCGCCGCCCGTAACGACCACCAGCCCCGATGGGATCGCAGCCAGCTCCGCGGCCTCTTCCATTCCGATCTCACGAAGTTCAATCGGCTCGGGCAATGGCAAGCGAAAGCTCAGAAAGTAGCTTTTGGCATCTTGGCCGACGGTAAGCCGGGCCACCGGCCACTCTCGACCGTAGGGGAGGGAGACCCATCCCCTGCGGTCCAGCGCAGGGCGATCGCGAGACGGAAGAATCCGCTCGACCATCTCTTCGACTTGTCGCGGGGAGAGCGTGCCCCAACTCGCTCCCAGACTTCGGAGCAACCCCTGGCAACGGCAGAGAGGAGGATGAAACGGGGCCAAGTGCAGGTCGGATGCCCCCTGCTCGGCGGCTTCCATCAGGCATTGATCGACGTAGGGCTCCCGGCGCGCTTCTTCTCGGAGCGCCGTCTCTTGCCGCTGCAGCGCAATCCTCTGGTCAGAATCGATGATCCCCTGTTCGCAGAGCAGATCCGCTGCGTTCGCCTCGGGCAGGGCCGCCAAGGCGGCGCGCACCGCGGGCAGCCGGGGTTCCTCCAGCCAATGGCGGGCGAGGGCAACGGCGAGAATGCGTTCGTTCTCCAGAAGATCCATGGAGAGAGTCCTACCACCGCCACTCTATGGCGGCAGGCGACCGATTCCAAGTCCACGCGACTCCGCTCTTGCCGGGGGCCCGAGGGGATGCGGGCTCTTGTCGGCGCTCCTGCTTGCGCGGCCATTGTCCTTTGCGAAGGAAGCGGTTTCTGCTACAGGTATTGGGTCATGTCTCCACGAACGGCGACGGTCGAGCGATCGACGAAAGAGACGGAGATTTTCCTTTCGCTCCATCTGGATGGCTCCGGAAGGGCGGAGTGCGAGACCGGGATTCCGTTCTTCGATCACATGCTCTCCCTTTTTGCTCGGCATGGGCTCTTTGACCTCCGGGTACGTGCGCGCGGCGATCGCGAGGTCGACTTCCATCACACCGTCGAGGACGTGGGCATCTGCCTTGGGCAAGCCGTAAGGAGAGCGCTCGGCGACAGGGAAGGCATTCGCCGCTACGGATTCGCGTTGATTCCGATGGACGAGGCCTTGGCGCAGGTGGCGATCGACCTGAGCGGCAGGCCGTTTTTGGCCTTGGGAACCGCGGACCTCCCCCCTCTGTCGCTCCTCTACGCGGGTTCGTTTTCCGCGCAGCTGCTCGAGGAATTTCTACGAGCGCTGACCGTTCACGGGATGCTGACGCTCCACCTCGAGATCCGCGCCGGAAGGGATCCGCATCACCTGCTGGAGGCGTCGTTCAAAGGGGTGGCGCGCGCGCTGGCAATGAGCGTGGAGAAGGACGGGCGGGTCCTCGACATCCCTAGTACGAAGGGGGTTTTGTAGCTCGTACGGGGGAAGGACGGACGTGCTCTCGCTGCTCGATCTGGTCCGCCTTGCCGAGCGATATGCCCCGCTGTTGGATCGGTCGACCCATGCGTTCGATCTCCGGGGCAGAACCTTTGGCGGCCGAACGAGGGCCTCCTCTCCCCACCTCATGGGGGTGATCAATCTCTCCCCCGACTCCTGGTATCGAGAGAGCGTTGCCCTTACACCGGAAGCCGCGATCCGCCGAGGGCAGCTTCTGGTCGACTCGGGGGCGGATATCCTCGACGTCGGGACCGAGTCCTCGCTCGATTACGCGGTTCGCGTCGAACCCGAAGCCCAGATTCGCAAGCTGATCCCCGTCCTCGAGGGGTTGATCGCTCGGCAACTCCTCGTTTCCGTCGAGACGTATTACCCGTTGGTGGCGCAGGCCGCTCTACGCGCCGGGGCTGCGGTCATCAACTTCACGGGAACGGAGGGGCTGGAAGAGATCCTTCCACTCATTGCGAAAGAGGATGCGGGGTTGATCCTCAACTTCGTGGAAGGCAGTCACGTGCGCGATCCGCGCCCGGTTCGCCTCTCTCACGATGCAATCGGCGACCTGCTGCCTTATTTTGAAACTCGCTGTCGCTTGGTGGAAAAGGCCGGGGTGCGCAGGCTCTGGATCGATCCGGGCCTAGGCTTTTACTATCCGAACCTCGGAGACGGAGCACTACGGATCGAGCGGCAAATGGAAATTTTCTTGGGAACCTTCCGCCTGCACGAACTGGGTTGGCCGGTCTGCCACGCGCTGCCCCACGCCTTCGAATGCTTCGAGGAGGAAGTCCGATGCGCCGAACCCTTTTTCGCGGTCCTCGCCCTTCTCGGCCAGGCCGACCTGTTGCGCACTCATGAAGTCAGCCGAGTCCTGGGGGTCGTCCGGGCGATGAGGCTCTTTGGCACCCGGCGGACGTCGAATCCTCCTCGTCGGGAAGAGGTGCCAGGATAACCTCGCGGACGGTCATGCCCGCCGGGATCATCGGTAGGACATGTTCGGTGGAGGGCACATGGACGTCGACGACGTAGGGGGTTTCGGCCGAGAGGAGGCGCTCAAGCGCAGGACGCAGCTCTTCGAGGTGGCGAACTTCCTCCGCGGGGACGCCAAAACCCTCGCAGATCTTCTTGTAATTGGGATAGTAACGGTCTGTATTCCTGGGGTCGCCGAGAAAGGTGTGGGCGCGATTCCCGGCGAAGAAACGATCCTCCCATTGCACAACCATTCCCAGGTGCTGATTGTTCAGGATGACCGCCTTTGCCGGAATTCCTTCGGTGACCGCGGTGG
>JAQTUK010000120.1 GCA_028710285.1 Methylacidiphilaceae bacterium
TTGGCTCAGGCCCACCAGACGAACGTCATCCCGCCGGCGTTGGAAGCGGCTCACGGCATCGACCAGCCGAGTTTCGGCAGAGCCTGCGGTGCGCGCCTCCCATTGCGTCAAACGCCATCGCGCCGCTTCGATCTCCTGGGCGTGCTTTTGAAGAAAACGCTGAGCCGCCTCGCTCCGCTGCTGAATGGCAACCCGTTTCATCGCCTCTTCCGGAATCCATTGGGCGATCCAGAAAAGGCTCAAACCGACACCAAGGCAGGTGCCAAGAAAGATTAGCGTCTTGCGGCTCACCGCAGATCCTCCCAGCGCAAGGGAGCGCTCAGCGTCGCCCGGATCGGTTCGGCACCATGAGAGTCCCCGCGATCCAAGGAATAAGGAATCTTCAGCCCGGTCGGGTTGAGCCGAATTTTTCGCCCCGTGCTCCTCTCCAGCGCCATGCCGACCATCGCCCCGAAGGTCGCCATGGCCCCCATGCCGTCCGAGTCGAAGCTGCGAATGGCGATTCGCACGCGTCCCGCTTGCGCGGAGGACGGCGCGAGGATTTCCACCTCGTCGACGAGCAGCGAGGGCACGGAGGAGAAGGCCACCGCCGCCACCATGGGAGCGAGCCGGGTCCGCGTCGCGAATTCCTTGTCGAGGGTATTTGCCCTGGAGAGGATCTCCTCGCCCTCTTGTCGTAGTTGAATCCACTGAAGTTCCTTGGTTCCCGCCCTCCACCAGGAAGGAGCCGAGATCGCCGGCAGTGCCTTGAGCAGCAAGTAGAGAAAGCTCACCCCGACCATCGTTAGGCCAGCCAAGCGCCAGAGGCGATCGGTCGAGGAATCGAATGCTACCGTCTGAGGCTGAGGGAGAGTCTGTCGATCCGCTTTTCCGTTTGTGTCCGCCGAGCGGCCTTCCCGCATTCTTCGGAGAAGGGGGGCGGTTCTTCTCTTGGTCCCAATGGGTGACTCGCGAGGAGGCAGGACTCCTTGACCCGGCGTCCGAGCGGGTCGGGAAGCGGGCCGCCCGGCCTCCGCGGCGGTTTCCAGTGCACTCTCCGACTCCTTTTTCCGGGAAACCTCCTGGAAAGACGGATCCGGCAGATCCGCGGGACCCTCCTCGGAGGGCGGAAGGCTTGGTGCAGGGCCTTCCTCACGAAGCGCCCGGTCTTGGCCCGGACCGCCACCCGGATTTCCTACCGGAGAATCAGTCGACAACGAATCGGCCAATGCCGAAGCGGGCTCGCTTGGCTCGTTCCGTGCCAAGCGCGCTCGCCGGATCGGTTCGGGAAGCATCCCATGATGGCTCATTGTTCCGTATCCTTCATAGGACGTATGGAATCAGGGAGAGGACGACGCGCGGGGAATCCGCGCATTGCTGAGAGTCGCCCAGTAGACCCCTTCCTCGTCGATCACGTTGCCGGTCGCTGGTACGAAAGGGGACTTCGGATCGATCCGCAGCCCATCGACCACGTAGCGCGGAGGCAACGATTGGACAAAGATCCGTGCCGAACGGAGCTCGGTGCCTGCCGGCAGGACCCTCTTGCCGTGCAACCGGAGCGACTCGGTAAGGACGAAGCCGCACCGCGAAGGGCGGACCCGAACCGGCTGGGACGAGAGCAGAGGGTCGCTGGCGCGACAGGAGACGTCGACCGCGCAGGCGGGTGCAAAAGCAAGGCGAGCTGCGGATCCGCATCCCGCCTCGGCCAACGCCGCGGACACTAGGCAGAAAAGAGCTGTTTGTGCCTTACCCATCGCGCAACCACCGATCCTATTAGGACGACGGGGAAGGCCAGCGCCGCCTACCCTATGAAAAAGGCAATGACCCGGAGGAAGGACAAGGAGGAGCCGAGGCATCGCCGTCCGGCGCTCTGGGAAAGGGGAATGGCCAGCCTGTCGGAAGCCGGGACTCTGCTTGCTCTCTCACTCTGGGTCGCGGGGCGGCGGGGCGACTTTCTTTTCCTGCTTCTCTATCCTGCCTGGTGTGGCCTCTGGGAGGCGAGGATTCGTTCCCGGCCCATTCACTGGCTCCTGGGGTGGCGTCTTGCCCCCTTCGGCCGCTTTTCCGTCGGGCGGTCGCTGGCGCGCGGGCTTCTCCGCGTGCTCTTCCCGTTCCTTCACGTCGGCTGGCGCCGAGTCACTCTCTTTGACCTCTGCACCCGGTGCCGATGGACGGTTTGCGCTCCCCTCAGAAAACCCTCCGCACAAGATGCCGAGCAGAAGCCGGTAGGTTACCGGTAGCGCGCCGGCGACGAAGGAGGCTTCCGCGCAGGTGGACGAGATTCGCAGGACAGGACCGCTAGGCGAACCCATCGGCTTCTGCCGTCCCGGATTTCTGGCGGACGGCGAGAATTTGCTCGATCAGGGAGGCTTCCTTTTGCCGGACTTCGCGCGCCTGGATCAATTCAGCCTCGGAAAGCCGATAGAAGTCGGACTGGCTCCCGAGACGGCTCTCCGCCCGCATGCGGGCCACATCCTGGACGAGTTGATGGCGAGCCCTCTCCAGATCCTCAAGCTTTGCTTCCAACTGGAGCAGCGCCTCCGTCAGCCGGTTGTTCTCGATTCCGAGAGCAAGCGCCCGAGTCTCGGTTTGCGCAAGCTTCTCCTCGAGACCCTGTAACGCGGCTTCGACGGCATCCGCTTCGGGCGGCCATGGCGCGACGCTGACAACGCAATCCTTCTCCAGCAGGGCGGCCGCTTCGCCCGGCATCCGATAGAGTCTTGGCGACAGCCGGTGAATCGATTGCGCCGAGTAGCCGGGCAGCCGCAAAATCCCCCTATCCTCGCGAAGCGTCACGAGCGCACGGGGGGGAGGGGAGGGCTCGTGCTGCTCCTTGCCGGTCTCCCTCTCCGCGTGGGATCGCAATTGGAAGGCCGCTAGACCAAAGCCCGACAGGAGGCAGAGTGCCGCCGCGAGGTCGCCGAGCTGCTCCAAGGAATAGGCGAGGGGGGAGTGGGGAGCAAAGAGGCTCGCCCGGCCGAGCAGGAAGCTTCCCGCCAACCAGCCGCCGACGACCCAGCTTGCCTTTGGGTTCCGGTAAAGCAGCGCTCCATGCGGCCACCAACGCCCAGTGACCAGGAACCATAGGGAAAAGAGGAATCTGCCCGTGGGCAATGGCGGAGGAGGTACGCCGCGCAGCGCAAGAAGCAGTCCTCCATACAGGATCAGAAGGAAGCTGGCATCCATCGCTCTTTCCTTGTTGTCGTTCCCTACTTATGGCAAATCGAATGCGCTTCTCATGGGTTGCGCGCACAGAGCCGCGTCGGCCAAGGCCATGAGAAAGCACGAACTGGGAGAGAAGCAGGAGAGGGAGCCCGTGGAAGCCTCAGCACTTCCTATCAGAGGATAGCAGAACGCATGCGTCAAAAGATTGGACACTATCTCGTCGACACAGCCGGTGCGCTCCTTGTCGCCGTTGCGGCCGACCGCTTTGCTCCCGAGCCGATCCATTCCTGGCTTCGCAACGGATGGAGCATGACGGGGGACGCGATGGAGGCGGTTGTCCATTGGGTAGGCCGGCTTTTTCACTGAGGAGGGCAAGGCTGGGCCGGACCTTTCCCCCCCTCAGGAACGATTCGCCTCCCTGGAAGGGCGAGGTGCGCCCTGGGGCGCCTTGCCCTTGAGTTGCGACAACGCTCCCGCAAGCAGCCTTTCGCGCGCCAGCGGCGCAAGGGCCTCGAAGGCCTCGGCGCCTCGGAAGGCACGATCGTTCTCCACTGGCCAGACGGGATAGTAGTAGCGAAGCACAAGAAAAGGGCGCAAAGGGGCAGGGCAGTCCCGAAGGATCTCCAGCCACTCCCGCGTCAGCTCCTTCCCCTCGGAGCGCAGCGGTTCCCTCTTGTGATCTGGGAAAATCTCGTGGAGGGTGCCCGCTTCTCCGTCGCCGTCGGCGTCTGGCCCGGAAGCATCCAAGCTGAGCAGTTGCAGCTCGGGGCATGGGAGGACGTCGCCGTCGGCGAAATGGTTCTGATCCTTCCGCCCCTTCCTTTGGCTGTGACCGGTCAGCGACACCACGCGTGACCGGAGCGCTCCCGTGGCGATCTCATTGCGAACCCAATACGCGGCGTACTGGGGGAAGGAGCTCTCTCGCAACGGATCAAACCGTTCCAAGGCGCGGTAAAGCCCGATGATTCCGTCGCTGCGCATCGCATCCCGGATCTCGGGCTTCCGTTGCTCGGACACGAAGCGCTGCACGATGAGCAAGCCCGCCACCAAGAGAGGCTCCGCCGATGCGGCCAGGGCTGCGCGACACTGGCGCCACGAGGCGCCTGCGGGAGATTGGTCTTTCTCGGCCGCCTCGCGCAGTGCATTCCACCAGAATACGTTGAGCCGCAACCCGTCCAAGGCGGCGAGGATGACCTCCCGACAAAGGCTCTGCCGCGAGCGAAGGCGGGCAATCAGCGCAACGACCTCGGCTGCGTTGACCCGGCGCTGCCGGCTCGGCTCGTGCATGGCCAGCAGCCGGTCGACCAGGATCTCCCGGACGATAGGAACCGCCAGGAGTGCCAGCTTTTCAGAACGCAACGCGGCTTGATAAGCGGTGATCTCCTTCCCCCAATCGATGGCGCTCCTCTGCGATTCTTTGGATTGCGCGGAATGCTCCGCCGCGAGCTTCATCGACTTCTTTCGTAGGACAGCCGAGATCATCTCCCCCGGTCGCACCCTCGCCGGAACTGCGCCACGGGCGCCGTTTGTGCTCCCGCGCGGCTCGATCCGCTTTTCAAAAGAATCGCCTCTACCCGGCGCTCTTGGGCGGCCTCCCGGCGGTCCGCTTTTCTGAGCTCCTCTTCGACCAACGCCCGCTGGTTTGGCAGATCCAGCAGGGCGGCGGCCTTGCCGACGGCTTCCCGCAGAGCAGCGCCCTGCGCGACCTCGGGATAGTTGCCGCTTCGGCTGTCCAGGAAATCCTTCACCGACCAGAACACGATGGCGAAGGCTCGCGCATAGGGATCGGTCACTTTCTTGCTGCCCAGAACATGGGAGAAGTGGGAGGCAACGTCTTGCGCCCCGGCCCGAATCTCTCCGCTGACGATGTCCAGAAAATGGAACCGCTCCGCCAGGCGGTCGGCGGCATCGGCACTGCTTCCGCAAGCCAGGGCCATCCCTTTCGCGACATTTCGCGCCCACCGGGTCGGGGCGGCCGGATTGACATACTCGAAGAAAATCCGGCCTTGGGCATCCGCCAGGATCCTCTGACGGCTGTCCATCATGGGGCGGTAGTAGCCCTTCGCCAACCACGGGTTGGTTCGCTGCAGCGCCGCATCTGCCGCGCCGAGCGCCTCCCCATACCGGCAGAGCGCATCGCATCGGCTCTGATAGGCTCCCGCCAGCTCCTCGTAGAGATTGGCTAAGACGCTCCGCTGCTCGCGGGGCAGGCTTCGATGAATGCTGGCGACGAACTCCCCGAAGGAGGGAATGCGGTCGCCCTGGATGGCCTCCTCCTCGGTGCCGGGCTCGGGATCGGCTGCGGACGGTCTCCCCAATCCATCGGTAACCCGCGCCAGGTGCGCCAGCACTTCCGGATTGCTCTGCCAACGGGGATCGCGCAGGGCCAACGCCGTCGCCAAGCAAGCTGCGCTGTCGCTCCTGGCGTCCTGTGCGGCTCGCGCTCGGGCCAACCGCTCAGCTAATAGATTCCCCAGTTCTGGATTCCGCGCTGCCCGCCGCGCTTGGCCGCGAACCGAGTCGGCTTCCCGGCACAGAGCTTCTAGTCCGGATCGGCGGAGCGACGGGGGCGCTAGCCGGATGACTTTTCCTCCTCCGGTGGAGCCGCGGCCCAAGACCAGGGCCGCCTCCGCCTCGTTCAGGAGGGCGAACCCGTTGACCTCATGCATCGTTCGACCGAGAAACTCAGCTCTTCTGGCAAGGAAGCAAGAGAATCAGCCTCGCCGATCCCGGTCGAATGGCTCCCTTCGCTCGGGGAAGCGTCCCCCGAAACGCTCGGCTTCTCTCCGAACGAGATCGGCATCCAAGGCGGGTTGCCGCCGCTTTTCCAACCACTCGACCAGTTCTTGCCGCCGGGGGGCTTGGCAAACGCTGCTTTCCTTGGGAAACGCGACAACGGAAAAACGAATTGGTTCCATGTCCTATGCAATAGGTCAATGGAGAGGCCATCGGCAAACGGACCCGCAGAGGTCGAACCAGTGTCGCTCGAGCCGGCTCCCAGGATCGCCTTTCCCCCGGATTATATCCTGACCGATCCTGCGGCGATCCTAGCCGTCGAATGCGCCGTCCATTCGATGGGCGAGGGCGAATCGCTCGGCGCGGTCCTGCTCGATGGGCCGCCCGGCTGTGGCAAGACCTTCCTCGGAAAGGCTCTTGCTCGGGTCTTGGGAGCCAAGCGCTATCTATTCCAGTTTTTCCCCGGCTGCGGGAAAGAGGAGCTGCTGCGGGACCGAGCGCTGGATGGTCAAGGGCTTGTCGCGGGCCTCCTGCCGCAGGCGATCTCCTCCTCCCGCGAAGGGAAGACGGTCTTGATTCTCAACGAGCTCGACAAGGCGGACGTATCGGTGGACAGCTTCCTTCTCGATTTTCTCAACGAGGGCTCCATCACGATCCCTCAGCTTGGCGGAGAACTGTGCGCCGATCCAAAAAACCTGTTCGTCGCGATCACCAAAAACGATCTTCGCGATGCGACCGAAGCATTGATCCGCCGCTGCCGCACCGTTTACATGGGGTGGCCCACTCTGGAGACCGAAATTCGCCTGATTCAAAGCGTCTGGCCCTGGGCAACCCGCGCCCTCTGCGAACCTCTCATCGGCGCGGCAAACCAATTGCGCCAGCATCCGGGCGTGAAGAAGAAACCTTCCCCGCCGGAGATTACCCGCTTGCTGGGAGACTGCTGGCGCATTCGCCGGCGCAACTTGAGTCTCTTGGAATGGAGCCGCTTTTTGGTGACGGGCCTCGTCCCTCTGCCGCAGGATCGCAAGTACTTAGAGGAAAACCCAATGGCTTTGGCCGCACGAATGCGCTCCCGGATTCTCTCCGCGGACCGGCAGTCGGAGGCCCGGGCGAGCGACGCGTCAACGCGGACGAACGGAGTGGACCAGAAGAGACTTGCCAGTCTGCCGCAGACGGGCGTTCCTTTGCGAACCTGACGCCGCCACCCAGTTCCCTTGGCTTCCTAGCGGGAGGAGAGTCAGTTCGCCAAAGAAACGGCCACGCGACGGGGTAATCTCCTTTCTACCGGGAGGCTCCCGGGCGTGATCCGACCGCTTGAACCCAGCTGGATACGCGACCGACCGCGTCCTGCCCAGCGCTCCGAAGCCCCTCGGAGACCGCGCCATGGATGCGGCTATAGCTCTGGGTGAAGCCTTCCAGCAGCGCGCCGGACATGTCGGCAAACGCCGAGGACCAGCCGAAGGCGATGCGGGCGGCGACAAAGGGAAACATC
>JAQTUK010000121.1 GCA_028710285.1 Methylacidiphilaceae bacterium
GATCGACAACCCCTTTTACCGATTGGCGCCTGACTGGGCACTTTACCCCTTGGTCGGACTGTCCACTGCGGCTACCGTGATTGCTTCGCAAGCAGTGATTTCCGGGGCGTTTTCGGTGACCCGGCAAGCCATGTTGCTCGGATTTGTTCCTCTCACTCCCCTTTGCGAGCCAAGCAGTCGCGATAAACCGCCGCCGTCTTCTCGGCAGCCGCTTCCCACGAATAGGCCCTGGCCACCTGCGTCGCGTGGGAGGCGAGCTTCTCCCTCGCCGCGGGGTTTCGGATCCACGCCTCCATCGCCTGGCTCGCCCCGAGGGAATCCATCGGATCCTCGACCACGCTCCCCCCGCCCTGGGGCAGAATCTCCCGGGCAGGAACCCGGCCGCTCAAGATGACCGGCAGCCCGGAAGCCACCGCCTCGAGAACCACGGTCCCGAAACTTTCGAAGCGGGAAAGGAGGACCAGGAAGTCCGCGGCCTGGAAATAGGACTCCCTCCCCTCGGCGACCTCCCCGAGAAACGCAACGTCCCCTGTTTTCAAGCCCAAGCCGACCATCATCGAACGCCACCTTTCCCTTTTCCGGTCGTTCCCCATCACCAGGAGCCTTGCCGGGCAGCCCTTCTCCCGGAGAATCCGAATCGCGCGCAACGTGGCGCCCAAGCCCTTGTGATCCCAGTAGTTTCCCACGAACAGGCCGACTGGATCGGACGCATTCCATCCAAAGCGCCCCGCGAGCTCCGCTCGGCCCGCCTCTCGCTCGTGCGGACTCAGAGGGGCAAACCGCCGGATATCGACCCCTGGGTACACCGTCTCCACCCCGACCGGCCGACCGGCCAGTTCGGGGTATTCCGCCCTCAACCACCGCGCCGATTGATTCGAGTTCACCAGGATCCACCGGAGCCGATCGGAGAGAAGCAGGCGTCTTTCGATGCGACGAGGGATAGCCGTTCGCAGCCGCACCCCTCTCTTCCCTTGAACTTTCGGCCAGAGGGCGACCGGGGCACCGAAGGTGAGAACGTCGGCAACGTCGAGCAATTCATGGCTATGGACCAGGTCGAAGCCCTCCACGGCCGCCACCTTCCGGACCGAAAGAGAGAGGGAGAGCTTTTGGAGGGATCGCGGCCATTTTCGGAAGTCGATGCGATGGAATGCAATCTTTCCCGTCCTGTCTTTCCAGCGATGGGCCAGGACATGGACGTCAAATTCCCCCGATACCGCCAGCCGATCGGTCACCTCGCTGGCGAAGAGCTCGGCACCTCCGGATTCGCCATAAAAGAGGCTGACGACGGCGATTCGGGATCGCTTCATCTTGCCCTGGATGTCACGTGGTTTCCCGGTCTCGGAGCAGAGGGCCTGCCGCCTAGGCGGGCTTCGTTGCCCAGACAATGCATGTCCTGCCCACAAGAAGCGGCACTGAATTCACCGCCTCCACATGCGGCTGGTTCCCGGCATCGATGGTGTGATGACGCTGTATCTCGCGCGAATAGGCGACTCCTCCGAGAAGCCGGACCGGCAGATAGAGAAGGACCAGGGCGAGGAGAGAGGAGCGCTGCCAGCGGTCGACCGTGACCCCGATCTCCGTGAATCCCGCTTCCTCAAGGGCATGGGCGAGGTAAAAATAGTGCACCGGCGTGATGTGCCCATCGGTGTCGACGCGAATCCTCCGGGAGAACGGGAGCGGCCCGAACAGGTTCCAAAAACCGAACCAGAGGAAGCGGAGCCGCGACTTGAGATTGAGAATGTTCGGGCTCGACAGGACAAGGATTCCTCCCGGACGGAGCACCCGAAAGATCTCCCGGAGAAGCCGGCGATAGTCGTCGAGGTGCTCGACGACCTCCGTGCAGCTCACCGCATCGAAAAAGGCGCTTTCGTAGGGCAGGGGATCCTTGTTGAGATCGGCGACGTCGACGGTTTGGCCCGGGAGCTTCATCCACTCGGAGGTGTAGTCGCAGCCGAAACTCGATCCTTTCCACCCGACGCGCACGCGCCGAATGAGCTCGCCTGACCCGCTCCCCACATCCAGGTGGCGCCCATCCGGAGGGAGGTGGGAACGCAGCCGGGGCAGTACCGCCCGGTAGATCGCCTCGGTGCTCATTCCTCCCGCCTCACCCCTTTTTTGCCAGCACGATCAGGGTGCTGCCGCCGAAGAGCACCGGAGCCGACTCCGTTTCCCTCCAGCAATACTTCTCTCTCCTCGCCCGGCTCTGAAGCCTGCCGAAGCCCCAGAGGAGCAGACCCAGCGGGCCCAGGAAGAGGAGCTGCCTCCACTTGATCTTGTCGCGGAAGAGCCCGAGCAGGGAAAAGCCGTTCCAATCGAGGATCTGGCGGATCTCCACCCACGTCATGAGATTCTGGTGATCGAAGCCGCTGCCCTGCTCGGCAAAGGCCCGAGCCGAAATATAGCGGTAAAAGGCACCCCGAACCAGGAAGTTCAACCGTTCTTCCAGATTGCAGATGTTCGGGGTGGAGAGGAGGAGATAGCCGCCCGGACGGCAGACGCGGGCGACTTCCCGGATAAATTGGAACGGATTTTCGAGATGCTCGATGCCCTCGAGCGAAAGCACCAGGTCGAAGAACTGGTCCGGAAAGGGCAGGATTCCGTTGAGGTCGGCCCGCTCCCGCCGGATCGATGGGTGGAGCCCGTCGGATTGCGCCAAGTCGAGGTCCGCGCCCCAGACGGCCAATCCGTCGCGCTGCAACTGCTCGGCCATCGCCCCGGGCCCAAGGGGCACATCGAGCACCCGCGCCGCGCTCGGTAGCGAGAGGCGGCGCAACAGCTTGCGCACCTTGCGGTGGATTTCCGGTCGTGCCCGGGGAGCCAGCGGCCTGCCCTGCTGCTGATCCCGCGTGCTATCCATCGAGAAGGTCGCCCCTGCTTTCCTTCCCGACAGCTTCCCACTCCGCGCGGATTTTGGGAAGACATTGCGGAAATCGCTCGCGGACAAAGGCGATCATCTGCTCCCGAACCGCGCAGCGCAGATCCCAGGCTTTCGAGGAGTCCTGCGCGCTCACCAGCAGGCGGACGTTCATGGTTCGCTCGGTCGCGTGGGTGACCTGCGTGACCGCCACGCGCCCGTCCCACAGCGGATTCTTCCGGCAGATTTCCAGGAGGTATTTCCGCATCTCCTCCACCGGCATCGTGTAGTCGACGTAGACATGCACGATACCCAGGAGCTCGCTCGCGTTTCGCGTCCAGTTCTGGAAAGGATGCTCGATCAAATAGGTGATCGGAAGAACCAGACGAATCTGATTCCAGACCGCGACCACAACGTACGTCAGGGTAATCTCCTCGATCGTCCCCCACTCTCCCTCGACGACCACGACGTCGCCGAGACGCACTGGTTGAGCCCAAGCAATCTGCATCCCGGCGAAGATGTTGCCGATCGTCTTCTGTGCAGCCAGACCGCCGATCACGCCGATGATGCCAGCGGAGGCAAGCAAGCTCGCGCCCAGGTGACGGACCTCGGAAAAGAGCATCAGCACCGAGGAGAACGTCAATAACCCGATGACGAAGTAGAGCACCCGGGTCGCCACCCGCACCTGGGTGTGAAGCTTCCGGGAGCGCAGATCGGCGGTCGGATCGGAGCTGCGCATTGGATGGCGGCGCAGCAGCCAATCGCCCACCACCGCCACGCTCTGCCCGGCGGCGAGTCCGACCAAGGTGATGGCATAAATGGCCAGGACCTTATGGAGAAGGACCCGATAGAAGTGATGGAGCGGGAAGCTTTCCACCACGATCAGGCCGATTGCGGGAGCAAGGAAATAGGAGAAACGGGCGAGCCTGGGGAAGAGCACGACGGCCCATTCCCCGCGGCCTATGCCGGTTTTCCGGCGAAGCCAACCCAGGCCGATTGTGACAAACCGCGCGAGAAACCACCAGAAAGCCAGGGACCAGACAGCCTCCACCCCGACCACGATCGAGAGGCGAGGCAGCCCCTGCCCGGTAAAGTGGCGGAGATAGTTGGATGCCGCCAAAATGGTCATGACGACGGCGGTCCCCCAGAGGCCCACCTCAACCGGGGGAAGCAGGGAGCTCAGGATTCCCTCCCTCCAGCCCTCCGGCTCGCCCGGCGTCCGCCAAGGAATCGGCTTCCCATGCCAACGGTTGATCCACCATCGCAAGAACCAGCCCAGAGCCAGAAGGGCCAAGGCAGCCGACAACTCTCCCAGAGGCAGTTTTTCCCAATAATACCATCGAGAATAGGCTACAGCGGTCATGCTACCAGAGGGAAACCGAAACAGAACAACGGAGGCGAGTCGACGCGATCCACCCGCCCCCTTGTATTGGCAATAGCTTGCCCTCCGCGCTATGTCTGTCAATGGTTTTATCGACCTCTCTCGCGCCTTCTCCACCGTGCGCGAGGTCGAAAACTTTCCCGACCTCGACCATGCGGGTATACTGATGGCTCATGTTCCCGCAGCACCCTTCGAGGGACGGCCGCCTCCCTTTCCCAGGAAGGCCGACCCACAGGTGACCATGCTCAGCGAATTCGACCGCATCTGGCGACGCAGCCTCTCCCCCATTCGCAAGCCACTCTTCCTGATCCTGGTCCTCTCCTTGCTCGCCTACTTGGCCGACCTCCGCACCCACATCTTGAGGGCCATCGCCATGCCGGACCAGCCGCTGGCTCTCATGGGGGCCTTGATCGGCGTCGTTCTCGCCTTTCGGACCAACCTGGCCTATGCCCGCTGGTGGGAGGCGCGCATTCTCTGGGGTCATCTCGTGAACGCGTCCCGAACGTGGCTGCGCCAAGTCAAGAGCTTCCTGGACGTGACCGACCTTCCGCACGCACGACCCGTTCAAAGGGAGCTCATTCTCCTTCAGGTCGCCTTCGTTCACGCCCTCCGAACGGAATTACGCGGGGAAGAGGAACGGACCGAGATTCTCCCTTTTCTCCCCTCTCCGGAACTCGCGAAGCAATTGGCCAGGGAACCAAGGGCAAGCTGCTTTCTTCTCGCCCACATGAGCCGCCGTGTATCGGAGAATTGCGCGCGGCAGGCGATCTCCGGCTTCCAGTTCCTGGCGCTCGATCGCACCTTGACGCGCATGGCGGATGTCCAGGGCGGCTGCGAGCGCATCCGGAACACCCCCTTCCCTCAGCAATACGACCGCTTCCTGGAGATCCTGACCTACACCTACAGCTTTCTTCTCCCGTTCGGGATCGCCGATGAGACCGGGCCCTGGGGAGTCGTCATCTCCCCGTTTGTCGCGCTCATCCTGCTGATGTTGAATCAAATCGGACGCAATCTCGAAAACCCATTCGAAGACAAGCTCGACTCCATTCCCCTCACGGCCCTCTCGCAAAGCCTGGAACGCGAGCTCCTCCATGAATTCGGGAACCCGACGGCTGCGCGGCGAACCCCGTAGCTTTCATGCAACCGCGCTCCCGTCTGCTCCGTTCCGTGCCCGCCTGGCTTACCTTCCTCTTCCTCGCCGACCTCTTGGGGCTCATGCCCACGCTAGCGGAAGGAACAGACGCTTGTGCTTTCTGGCCAGGAGACGAGATCGCGGCAGAAGATCTGGAGAACGACCGCATTCCGGTGACCACCAGCCGATCCGGGCTGGATCATTGGCGTGAAATGACGGTGGCATCGAGCAAAAGGCAGCCGCAGTGGGTCAGTCCTCTGATTACGATCACTCCCGCCCTTTTGTCGCAGGTTCGTTACGACGTCTACGATCAGACCAAAAGCAACGGGAACAAGTCATGGGATTTCGGCAACGGCAAGGGAATCTCGTTTTTGCCCCTGCCTGCCCTCGAGGTCCTGATCGGTCTGCCGCAATATCTCTACACCCCAACCGGAGAAGGCTTAACCGGCCTTCGAGGAGAGAACTTCGCGATCAAGGGACGAATCCTGTCCGCTCCGGAGGACCAGGGCAACTACGTTCTCTCGCTCTATCTCGGGGCGCTTTCTCCGACGGGGACGATCCCTGCCCGGGAGCCATCCGATCACTGGGTTTGGACCCCCATGATCCTCTTCGGCAAAGGATGGGGCAATTTCGATATGATGCTTAACCTCGGAACGCAATATGCTGACGGAGACAACCGAAACCTGGCGACGTTCTTTCTCTATAGCTTAGCGCTCCAGTATCGCATCGGCCGGATCAGCCCTTCGGTGGAAATCAGTTCGGGGCCGACGATCACCCGTTTCCTCTTTTTTGGAACGCCCGGCCTTTTCGTGACCCCCCAGCTTCTCCTAGGGCCCTTCCCTGCGGGCGCCGGCCTCTCCTTCTCGGGCGGTATCGGCTACCAGATCGCGCTCAATCAAGTCTCCCTCCTGGAGCAATACGCCAACGCCTTGATCGTCAGCTTCCGGATGCTTTTCTAACGGCACTTCTCGCGCACCTTCCCGCACGCCGCGGGGAGAGCCGGCAAAACTCCCGCTTATCTCTTCTTTAGCGCCTCCACCAGCTCCATTCCCAAATCCCGATTCAATGCCAAAAGCTTGCCGAGGATCTCCTGGGCCCGGTCGACGCGGCCCATCTCAAGGGAAGCAAGGCCGAGCGCAAGCCAGGACCGGGCGTCCTTCGGGTCGCAGTCGACCGCCCGCTGGAACGCCGTCACCGCCTCCTCCTGTCTGCCGAGCCGAGAATAGATCTTCCCGACACCCTGCCAGATCGCCGCGTTGGCCGGAGCGAGCGCCTGCACGCGCTCCAAGGCCGCCAGCGCCTCTTGCCGCTTTCCCAGCGCGAGATTGGCGGCCGCGACTCCCAGCCAGGCTCGAGCATCCTCCGGTCGGAGTCGGACCGCCCGCTCAAAAGAGTCGGCCGCGTCCGGATATCGCTTGAGCTGCAAATCGACCCCGCCCAATTCGCGCCACGCCCGGCTACTGGAGGGATTCAGCCGGGCGGCCTGCCGGAAGAGGGTGCCCGCCTCCTCTGTTTGCCCGAGTTCCCGTTTCGCCAAGCCGAGCCCAAGCCAGGTGCTGGCGTCGGACGACCTGCGACGGAGGGCCAGCTCGAAAGCCGCTGCAGCCTTCGCGTAATTCCCATGCTGCAGGAGTTCCCACGCAACTCCTTCCTCCCCGCCCGGCTCCACCTCCGCGGAGGAAGGAGCAATCTCCGGCGCCGCTTGTCCCGCCTTGGGTGGCTTCGGAGTCTTCTGGACGTCGATCGCGGGTGCCGTGTCCGGCTTTTTCTGCGCAAGCCGGAGGTCCGCAACGGCGCCTTGCTTGGGTAGCTCGGCGGACGGAAGGGCCGTGAGCTTCCCGATCGCCGCCACAGGGATGAGCAGGTGGCCTGACCTAGCTCGAGATCTTGCCGTTGCCACGCCCAAGACTTGCCCTTCGCTTCCCACCACGGGCGCTCCGCTGTAGAGACGAGCGACCGCCATCGTCACCACAAGTAGACGCCCCGGCCCG
>JAQTUK010000122.1 GCA_028710285.1 Methylacidiphilaceae bacterium
AACCGCTCCAGGCATCGCAAGGCGCGTTCCATGGCGTCTCGGGATATGGTTCCACCCGAATCAAGGCCCGCAGCCAGGCGGACCGGCTCCTTCAGCCGATCGATCGGGCGAAGCTGCCCCTTTTCCTCCTGGATGACCAGCAAATGGAAGCTATTGGAGCCTAAGTCGACGGCAGCGGCGAGCGACATGGAACCTCCTTCCGTATTTCGCATCGTTGTCGGGCGAGCAAGACGCGGCATCTTCCCCTCCGCGTCGCCCCATCCAGCACCGGGAAAAGGAGTGCGGCAATCCCCAAGCCAGATCGACCCTGGCGCGCGGGAGCCGGGGACTCAAGGGGCGCGGCCGCAGCCCGCCGAGATGCCGTGCTTTTCGTTGTATTTCTGTTGATACTCTTCGGCGAAAAAAAATCCTCCGGCCGACACGATCTCCGTCACGATCGGGTCACGAAACCTTCCGCTCTCCGCCAACGCCTGCCGCGAGCGTTCGGCGGCCTTGCGCTGGGCCTCGTCATAGACAAAAATCACCGAGCGATACTGGGATCCGACATCCGGACCCTGCCGATCCGGCGTCGTCGGATCATGGAAGTCCCAAAACCTGGCTAAAAGCTCCTCGTACGAAACCTGCTGAGGATCGAAGAGCACGAGCACGGCCTCGGCATGCCCGGTTCGGCCGGTGCATACCTCCTCATAGGTGGGAAACGGAACCGTTCCGCCGGAATATCCGGCGAAGGCGGCTTCCACCCCCTTCTCTTTCGCGAACTTTTGCTCCATCCCCCAATAGCAGCCTCCTGCGAAGACCGCACGCTGGAGTGGCCTGCCGTCTTTCCCCCTTCCCTGCAGCAGACGTTCCGGCAAAAACACCAGCGCTCCGGAATTGATGCAATAACGAAGCCCCGTCGGGCGAGGCCCGTCCGGGAAGACATGTCCCAAGTGGGCTCCACACCGTGCACAGAGGATTTCCTCCCGAACCATCCCATGGCTTCTGTCTTCCGTCTGCCGAATATTCTGAGGAGCCAAAGGAGCGAAAAAGCTCGGCCAGCCGGTTCCCGAAACATACTTCGCCGCCGAGGAAAAGAGGGGCAGGCCGCAATCGGCGCACAAGTAGAACCCCTCTTCCTTACCGGCCACGAACCGGCCACAAAACGGGGGCTCCGTTCCCGCTTCCCGCGTGATCCCGTAGGTCGCTTCGCCCAACAGGTAGCGCCATTGCTCGTTCCGCTTCCGGATCAAGGCTCCCTTTGTCGGAGCGCTCGGCCGTCCCCACTCATCCAAAAAAACGAACGTTCCATATTCCATAGGGGTGCCTCCCGGTGCGGCTTCGCATGCTCTCCCGAGAACGAGGATCAAAGTCCCCAGGAAAAACAAGAAACGAGAAGCACGCACTCCTTTCGCTTTCCGGCGGAAGTCCGTGTCCATTTTGCGATTGCATTTTCCTCCATCCTCCTTAAGAAAGGCAACCCCATGAGGAGTGGTAAGCTGGATTCTAATGCAGTTGCCTCTTTTGCCGTTGACGCGGGTACGTCGGGCTTCTACGCTGAACGATAGGACTCGATCGAATGAGCGCAAGTAAATCCTAAATTATCTGGAGAAACGCCGTGGCAAGAATTGCAATCAATGGGTTTGGACGCATCGGACGGCTCATTTTGCGCATCATCGCAGAGCGAAAGTTGCTGGGTCAGATCCCGGTGGTCGCGATCAACGATCTCGTTCCCGCCGACAATCTCGCGTATCTACTGCGCTACGACACCAATTATGGCGGGTTTCCTCACCCGATTGAGTCGGCAAAATCCGATCCGAGCCTCGAAAAGGATGATCTCCTACGAATCGACAAGCACGAGATTCGCTGCCTGGAAGTGAAGGAAGGACCGGCAGCAATGCCCTGGGCCGATCTCGGCGTCGATCTCGTGCTCGAGTCCACCGGCCTGTTCACGAGCGCCGACAAGGCGCGAGGTCACCTCAAGGCCGGAGCCAAAACCGTGGTCATCACTGCACCCGGCAAAGAGGCCGACATTACCGTGGTCGTTGGCGTCAACCATGAACAGATCGACCGGAGCAAGCATTCGATCATATCGAATGCGAGCTGCACGACGAACTGCCTGACTCCAGTGGTCTATGTCCTGCTCAAGGAGGGTTTCGGCATCGAGGAAGGCCTCATGACCACGGTGCACAGCGCCACGGCAAGTCAGAAGGTGCAGGATGGACCCTCCCGAAAAGACTGGCGAGGCGGGCGGGCGGTGGACGGCAATATCATTCCGGCAAGCACGGGCGCCGCCAAGGCAACCGCTCTCGTTTTGCCCGAAGTGAAAGGAAAGCTCACGGGAATGTCGTTCCGAGTCCCCACCCCTGTTGTTTCCGTGGTCGACCTCACCGTGCGAACGACAAAGGCAACGACCTATCCGGAAATTTGTGCGGCGATGAAGCGGGCAAGCGAAACTTATCTCCAAGGCATTCTCGGTTACACGGAAGATCAAGTCGTTTCCCGGGACTTTCTGAAGGATCCCCGTTCGAGCATCTTCGATGCCGGGGCTGGAATCGGCCTCAATGGCAACTTCTTTAAGTTGATCTCGTGGTATGACAACGAGTGGGGTTACGCCAATCGTTGCGTGGACCTCGTGCAATATCTGCTCCAATCGAAGTAGGCTGGGCGACGAACGGTCGAAAGAGAATATTCACCCTCAACGGAGGCAAGAAACCTATGGCGAAGCGGACAATTCTCGATCTAGCTGTGCAGGGAAAGCGGGTGCTTGTGCGGGTCGACTACAATGTTCCGGTGGAATATGTCGACGGTGATCCGAGAATCACCGACGATACCCGGATTCGAGCCAGTTTGCCGACCGTTCAGAACCTCGTGAAGCGGGGTGCGCGGGTGGTGTTGATGAGCCACCTAGGCCGTCCCAAAGGAAAGGCAAATCCCAAGCTGAGCCTTCGCCCCGTCGCCGACCGCCTGAGTTACTTGATGCAAACGCGGGTCGCCTTCGCAAACGATTGCATCGGCTCGGGGGCGGAAAATTCCGTGAATTCGCTTCGGGATGGAGAAGTCCTCCTGCTGGAAAACCTTCGTTTTCATCCGGAAGAAGAGAAAAACGATCCCTCATTTAGCAAGCAGCTTGCCCGGCTTGGGGAGGTCTACGTCAACGATGCCTTCGGAACGGTGCACCGCGCCCATGCCTCGACCGAGGGAGTCGCCCATTTTATCGCTGAGCGCGCCATCGGATTCCTCATGGAAAAGGAACTTCACTTTCTTGGTGAAGAGTTGGAAAACCCGGCTCGCCCCTTTGTGGTAATTTTGGGCGGGGCGAAAGTTTCCGACAAGATCCGCGTGATCGATCGTCTCCTCAGCAAAGCCGATGCCATCCTCATTGGCGGCGCGATGGCTTATACCTTCTACTTGGCGCAGGGTAAGCCAGTTGGACAATCACTGGTCGAACCAGACAGGGTGGAGGTAGCCCGGGAAGCCCTGGAAAAAGCGGCTGCCCGAGGCATCGACCTTCTCCTTCCCGTGGACAGCTATATTGTCGAAACGATCGATTTCGAAAACCGCCAAACCTCGCCCGGACATTACACCAAGCCCGAGGAAGAGATTCCGGAAGGCTGGCGAGGAGTGGATATCGGACCGGCCACGCTCGCTGCCATGCGGAAGGAGATTGCCGGGGCGCGGACGGTTTTCTGGAACGGCCCGATGGGAGTGTTCGAGATTCGCGGCTGCGATAAGGGTACATTCGCCGTTGCGGAAATGGTTGCCGAGAATCGAGATGCCGTAAGCATCGTGGGCGGCGGGGATTCGGTGAAGGCCCTTCACCGGTCCGGGCTCGCCGACCGAATCACCTTCATCTCTACCGGCGGCGGTGCTTCCCTTGAGTTTCTCGAGGGCAAGCCGCTTCCGGGGATTTCCGTGATCCCCGACAAAGTCGAGAAGGAGGCCAACCAGATGGTATCGCCTTCTTCCGCCGAAGGTTCAACCGAGGCTCTTCACCCAGCGTGACGGCGCGCACAAAAATCGTCGCCGGCAACTGGAAGATGAATAAAACGGTTGCCGAGGCAATCTCGCTCGTCGAGCAGCTCAAGAAAGATTTGGCCGCCTTCTCCGGTGGCGAAGTGGTCCTCTGCCCTCCCTTCACTGCGCTGGCAAGCGTCGCGAAGCTTTTGCCAACCTCTCCCCGGATCCAGCTTGGGGCGCAAAATCTCCATCCCGCCGCACAAGGTGCCTTTACCGGGGAAATTTCGGCGACGATGCTCCGCGAAGCCGGTTGCCGATTCGTCATTGTCGGCCATTCCGAGCGCCGCCGCTATTTCGGAGAAACCGACGCCTTCCTTCGGGAAAAGCTGCTTGCTGCCGTGGCGGCGGGATTGCGGCCGATCTTCTGCGTGGGAGAGGAACTTCCCGATCGAGAATCGGGCCGCTGGCCAATCCATCTCCGTTCCCAACTCCAAGGCGCTCTTCACGGCCTCCCCGTCGAAGTTCTCTCGGAAATCATCCTTGCCTATGAGCCGGTATGGGCCATCGGCACGGGACGCAATGCCACGCCCGAGCAGGCGCAAGAGGCTCACGCCTTGCTTCGCAAAGAGATGGAGATCCTTCACGGGGCGTCCATCGCGTCTCCATTGCGCATCCAGTACGGCGGGAGCGTGACACCTCAGAATGCCCGTGCACTTTTGATCCAGCCCGACGTAGACGGGCTGCTCGTAGGTGGGGCGAGCTTGAATGCCGAAAGCTTTACCTCCATTCTCCTTTCTGTAGAATAAGCGCGAAATGATGCGGATTCTTTTCGATCTTCTCGCCGTGGGGTATGCGCTGGTTGCGCTCTTGCTTGTCTTCGTCATCCTGATGCAGCGAAGCAAGCAAGAAGGGTTGGGAGCTGCCTTCGGCAGCGGGGTCACGGATGCCCTCTTCGGAGCTCAGACCTCCAGTATCCTCGTCAAAGGAACGGCATGGCTGGCGGCCATCTTTTTCGGTCTGGCCGTGATTCTCTCCTTTCTTTCCGGTCGGATTGCCTCCGATCATGGAACGATCCAAGAGAAATTGCGCCATCCCTCCTCGACTACCGCCTCCCCTGGCATTCCGGCCAAGACGCAGAAGCAGGCAAAATAACCCGGGGCGATGGGTTCGCGCTGGAATCGAACTCTCGTTTGCGGACTCCTCTTGGTCTTCCTGGCGAACTGCAGCAAGCCGCCGCGATCCGAGCGCCTGGTGGTGATCAACGGCCCGGAACCGGAAAGCCTCGACCCCCATATCATCACGGGGCAACCGGAAGGGCGCATTTGCAAAGCCCTTTTTGAAGGGCTTACGACAGAGGACAAGGACGGGCGGGTAGTCCCGGGAATCGCACAAGAGTGGACGGCTTCCCCGGACGGGCGAACCTACCGGTTTATCCTCCGCCAGAGCTCCTGGAGTGACGGCAGCCCGCTCACCGCGCAGGACTTCGCCAGGTCCTGGCAGCGAGCTCTGGATCCGCAAGTAGCATCCAAATACGCGGATCTCTTCTTCTTCATCGAGAATGCCGAGGCGTATAACATGGGGCGGCTCCGGGATTTTTCCCAAGTCGGCATCCGAGTGATTGATTCTCGGACGCTCGAAGTTCGATTGATCGGCCCGACCCCGTTTTTTCCCTCCCTCTGCGCTCAACCCATCTTTTTTCCAGTTCCACTCGCTGCGATCCGGACAGAAGGGGAGAATTGGATCAAGCCAGGTAAACTCCTCGGCAATGGTCCCTACCTTCTCGAATCATGGAAAATCAATGATCGCATTGTCCTCAGGAAAAATCCCCGATACTGGCGGGCGGACACGGTTCGGATCCCGCACATCGAAGCCCTGGCCGTGACCCGCGCTTCGACGGCGTTCAACCTATTTGCGAGCGGAAGCGCCGATCTTGTCCTCGATAAAGGACTCATTCCGACCTTCTTTCTTTCCGATTTGCGAAATAAGCCCTACTTTCACTCCGCTCCGTTCCTGGCTACTTATTTTTACCGGATCAACGTGACCGCTCCGCCCCTCAACGATCCTCGGGTCCGGAAGTCGCTTTCCCTGGCCATCGACCGCGAACGGCTCATCCGCACGGTCACCCGTGGCGGCGAACTCCCCGCCTATTCTTTGACTCCCCCAGGGATTCCCGGTTATACCCCGCCGGACGGTTTATCTTTTGATCCGGTTCAGGCCAGAGCCCTCCTTGCCCAGGCAGGCTTTCCCGACGGGCGCGGCTTTCCTCCGCTGACCCTGCTTTACAATTCCAGCGAGCAGAACGAAGAGATCGCCACGGAGATCCAAGCCTTTTGGCGACAGATTTTGGGAATCTCGGTCAGTCTGCGCAACCAGGAGTGGAAGGTTTATCTCAACTCCGTGCAATCCCTCTCCTACGAGGTCGCGCGATCCAGCTGGGTAGGGGATTACGAGGATCCCTTCACTTTCCTTGGCTGCTTTCTCCGCAACAGCGGGAACAACAACACGGGCTGGTCCAGCGACCGATATCAAAAGCTCCTCACCGAAGCAACCATCACCCTGGCGCCCAAAGAGCGTTTTGCCTTGCTGCACAAGGCGGAGGCAATTCTTGTAAAAGAGGAACTTCCCATCCTTCCCATCTACTTTTACTCTGGAATCATGCTCTATGACGGTTCTCGCCTCGGAGGCATCGCGGCCAACTTGCTGGATGAGCATCCTTTTCGAGAATTCTATTTTCGTCGTCCGCGGCAACCCGGTGGCCCTGTCCCCTAGCCCAAGAGAGCACGAAACAAGGAGGAACACCTTGGTCTCAATCCATTGATGGACCATCGTTCGCTTGGAATCGGTCCCATGCTTAGCAGAGAGAGGACTCCTTTCACGGCCTGGACTCGGACAGTGCAGGCTTCCTCGACGCGAAGACGACTCTGACGAATCTCCGATGCTCATCTTTCTTGCCCGCCGCTTGGTCGGAGCCCTCCCCGTGCTCCTGGGGGTGATCACGATCACCTTTTTCCTTGTCCGCCTTGCTCCGGGTAGCCCGTTTGCCGGAGAGCGGGCCATACCGCCGGCGATCCTTCGCCAGCTGGAAGCTCAATACAAGCTGAACGGCTCTCTCTGGGAACAGTATGCCAGCTACGTTTCCGATATTCTTCACGGCGATCTCCGTCTCTCGACCAGGTATCGGAACCGCACCGTCAACGAGATCATCGGCCAGACGCTTCCTGTCTCCCTGGTGCTCGGGGGAAGCGCCTTCTGTCTTGCTCTTGGCTTCGGCATAGCCGCCGGAGTATGGGCCGCGATTCGGCACAACCG
>JAQTUK010000123.1 GCA_028710285.1 Methylacidiphilaceae bacterium
GGCTGATTCGCGGGAACCCACTGGGTCAGGATCGCGTGCGAGGGGATCGCGGAGAGGATCAGGAGCAGCGCAGAGAAGAGCGGTCGTTTCATTCGAGGCGACACCTCCGGTTCGGTTTGTTTAGCGGCTGCCTCGGATCATACCGAAGGGGATCTCAATGTCGGCTCGCCTGACGACCTCGCAGGTACCGCGTGATCCCGACGACCCCGGGAAGGGACTTCAAAGCCCTACAGCCCTAGCGGCCTGGTTGATCCCTTCGCTGACCATCGGATGCGGGAAGGCCATATAGCTGAGGGTCTCCGCGGTCGTGGCGCTGCGAACCGCCAGAGCCAGCGGAGCAATCAGGTGGGCCGCGTCGAGACCCGCGACCTGCGCGCCGATCAGACAGCCGGTCTTCTTCTCAAAGACCAGCTTGAGAAACCCGTCTTCGTCAAAGATCTGCGCCCGGGCATCCCTTCGGAAGCGGTAGGTCGATGCGACGGTCTCGCAATCCTCCCGCGCGGCTTCCGTCTCGGTCTGTCCGACCCAGGCGACCTCAGGCTCGGTGAAGACGGTGAAGGGAACCGATCGGAAGTTCATCGTCTTGCTGCCGCGGCCTTCGCTCCGTATGTCTTCGGCGGCGACCAAGCTTTGGTAGACCGCGGAATGGAAGAGCATGCTCCGACCATTTACATCGCCGGGCGCGTAGATGTGGGGATGCTTCGTGCGCAGCCGGTCGTCCACGGCAATCTTCTCTCCGGTCACGAAGCCAAGGGTCGACAGGCCTTCGGGAACGACGGGCTCGCGTCCGGTCGCCATCAGGACGCAGTCCGCCGCGATCGATTTTGCCTCCTCCGCAAGTTCATAGCGGACGAGCAGATCGCCGGCCGCTCCTCGTTCGATCGCCGTGACCTTCGCATCGACGACGATCCGGAGCCGCCGCGCGAGCGCCTCGTGAAGGAAGCGGGCGATTTCGGAATCGACCCCGGGCAGGATCTGCCCCGTTGCTTCCAGCACGGTTGCCTCGGTGCCGAGATCCTGGAGCATCGAGGCGGTTTCCAGACCGATGTACCCTCCACCGATCGCTACCAGCCGTCGAGGGAAGGGGAGATCGGCGCCGAGCCGGAAAAAATCGTGAGAGGTGAGGGCGAACTCGGCGCCCGGGATCGGAAGGATGTGGGGCCGGGAGCCGGTCGCGACGATGATCCGCTGGGCGTGGTACCGCAGCAGATCGCCGCCATCCGTAGCCACTTCGATCGTCCGCTCATCGAGGATGCGCGCCCGCCCCTTGAGCAGGACGAGCGGCGAGGCTTCGATCTCCGCCCGGTGCTGCGCGTAGCGGAGGGATTGCACACGATCCTTGTGCGCCAGCACCCCGCGCCAATCGACCTCGGGCTTCGGCCCGCGCAAGCCGAAGAGGGCATACTTCTCCGGCCAGGTGCGGGCATAGGCCGCTTCCCGGACGGCCTTCGAGGGCACGCAGCCCTCCGCCAGGCAATCTCCGCCGAGATTGCCGATCGGATCGGCCATGACCACCGATCGGCCTGCGCCCGCGAGGCGAAAGGCGGCGGGATATCCGCCTCCTCCGGCACCGAGAACCATCACGTCGATCGTCGTTTCCCCAGCCATGCCGGTGCCTCCTTTGCCGCAGTCTAGATAGGTCGAGTAGAAGAGACCCTAACCCGTCATGTCAACCTGGAACTTCTGCTGAAGGAGGCCGCGGCTTGGGTTAGCGCCAGATGCGAAATCGGGATGTCCAACTTTACGCGGGCAGGCGCGCATCATGGCCAATGTGGCTACAGGTGGCTACTTTCATCGCAAGGAAGACCGTCTCGATTCGCGAGGCGAAGAACCGTCTGACCGAGCTTGCCCGTGAGGTGGAAGAGGGTGAGACGATCGTTGTCACCCGCAATGGACGCCCCGTTCTTGACCTCGTGCCGCATCAGCTGCGAAAGGGCCTTAGGCTGGAAACGATGGACGAATGCAAGCGAAAGTACGGGATCCAGGCCTTCGTTTCCTACATTGCCGAGGACTTTGATGAGCCGCTTCCAGAGGACTTTCTGCTTCGACCGCTGCCGCTCGAAGCATGAGGCTGCTGCTCGATACCCACGTCTTTCTGGCGTTGATCGAGGAGCGCCTCGTCGCCCTGCCGGATGCGGTTGAGCGATTGCTGAAGGACCCAAGGAGTGAGTATTATCTAAGCGCAGCTGGCGTGTGGGAGATCGCGTTCCAGTCGCGCCTGGGCAAGCTTAACCTGACGCCCCGCTTGGGGTCGCTGCCCGAGTTGCTCGACGGCCTGGGCATCCAGGTTGTCGCGATCCATGAGCGCCATGCCGTCGCAACCGTCGAACCGGAGCCCGCGACCCGCGATCCATTCGATCGGATCCTTCTGGCGCAGTGCCAAGTCGAAGGCCTGCGGCTGATTACGGTGGACCGCGCGCTCGCCTCTCATCCGATGGCCGCCAAGGCGGATTGAGTCTGAACCGATGTGTTTTGGTGAATCACTCTTGGCGACTGCTGCGGAATCTCTCGCCCTGTTCGTCTTTTGGCGCCTTCATCGCCGGAGGAGGCGAGGGAGCGCGCCATCCGGGAGATGGCCGCCAGCTTCCCGCTCAACCCTGGGGTCAGAGATGATCCGGAGCTCCGGAAAATGCGGGAGGAGCTCTGCCGCTTCGCCTACCCCATCCTGGAGGAGAAGCGGCGCAAAGGCGAGCTTCCGCCAGAGATGCAAGAGAAGCCAAAGAACGATCCAAGCCGCTCTTCCTCGATCGATCGGGGGTATTCCTTCCGCCAGGAACGCCCGACCGCTCCCGTCCTGGCGAGATCGGAGGGCGCTCCTTCGAGACGGATCGGGGAACTTCACCGAATTTCGGGAAGCTTCGTCGTCTTCCTCTCCTCTCTCTGTTGCCGAAGTGGGCAGGCGTTGCGTTACCGGGCTGGGGAAGTTGGGTTAAGCCAAGTGTTGCATGAATGAAGTCAGGTTCTCGAAGCGTACCTTGAGCCTTCCGTAGTTCCGGGTGAAGGTGCGCGTTATGTCCTGTGCCAGAACAACGTTGTCGCCTTCTGGGTGCTGGGTGCGAAATGCCACCAAATTGTCAGGCTCAAACCCGTTGGCTGACCACTTGCATTCAATGGCGAAGGGGTTTTTTCGCCGGCCGGTCAGGATGAAGTCCACCTCATGCCCCCGTTTGTCCCGCCAGTATCCAATTTCGCGAGACTGCAAGTGAGCCATGATTTCGTTGAGCACAAAGTGCTCCCATAAGATTCCAAAATCTTCGTCACGCAACTCTTGCCAACCACGGTAATAGCAGAGGAAACCGGTATCGAAGCCGTAGACCTTCGGGGCGGAGACGATTTCGGTGGGCCGCCGGCTGCTGAAGGGACGAACGACGTGCGCTACGAAGGTTGCTTCCAGCACTCGAAGGTAGTTTGCGATCGTGGGCCGGCTCACTTCGCAGGGAGTCGCGAATCGGGTTGCCTCGAAAATTCCGCCACTTTGCGCCAGGATGAGCTCGGTCAGCTTTTGGAAGGAATCCCGGCGTTCCAGACGAAATAGTTCTTGGATGTCTTTCGCCCAATAGGCATCCATCCATTCCTGAAAATCACGCTCTTCTAGGTCCTGAGCGAGAAAGAACGGCGGTAGACCCCCACGCAAGAGACGGCGTTTTAGATCCTCTTGCTTTGCATCTGCCAGGTCGCGCAGGACCATGGGGGTCAGCCAGAGATCGCGTTTTCTTCCGGCCAGGGTGTCTCTGAACTTACTCGATGCGCTAAGGGTAGATGATCCGGTAGCCACGACACGGATGTTTGGGAAATGGTCCGCGGCAATCTTCAAGAGTTCGGAGGGATTCCTGAGGCGATGAATCTCATCCAGGACAAGCCGCTTGCCCCTGAGGCTTTCCAGGAAGCCTTCGGGGTCTTGCATCATGCGGCGCGTTCTGGGCAGTTCGCAGTCGAAATACTCGGTTTGTGGAAGGCTTTGGCAAAGGCAGGTCTTGCCGACCCGCCGCACTCCGGCGAGCCAGACGATCGACCGCTCTTTCCACGCCCGTTCGATCCGATCGATCCAATAGTGGCGTATCACCATAAGAAACCAATGTTGCATATGGCGCTACTATAAGAAAGTATACTTGCGTTTGGCATTAAGTGGCCCGCTGTCTGGATCCAGATCCGCTCGCGGACTTCTTGCCGGTCGGGTAGGGCGTCGATACGCTGGGACGGTAATGACCGTGTACATCGGCCTTCTGAGAGCCGTGAATGTGGGCGGCACCGGCAAGCTGCCGATGGACCGGCTGCTTGGGCTTTGCACAGAAGCGGGGTTTAGGGACGCGCGCACCTACATTGGCAGCGGCAACGTGATCTTTCGCAGCGATGCTTCCGAAGAGAAGGTACGACACGCGCTTGAGGGAGGGCTTCATGCCTTCATGGGAAAACCGATCGGCGTCCTCGTCCGTTCGGCCGAGGAAATCGCGATGATAACAAGAGAGAATCCATTTCCGGATAAGCCGGCCAATCGTGTCATGGCGCTATTCACGGATGATCCCCTCCCTGCGCACCCCTTGGACGGGGCGAGCGGCATCCAGAACGAGGGAGTTCGTTTGGGGCGTCGCGAGCTGTTCGTGTTCTACCCGGATGGGATGGCCAAGACCCGTCTTCGCCTGCCAAGCGAGCGTGCAGGAACGGCGCGAAACATGAACACCGTCGGCAAGCTGGCAGGTTTGGCCGCCGATCTTCCTTAGCAGAGGGACGTGGATTGATGGACGACTCGATCCGCTTTGGGCCTCCGCCCGAGGGCCGACGGGTATGAGGGTTTGACGCTCTAGTCACTGCCATCTAGTCGAACTTCCCCGCAAAAAATTGCAAGTTGTTGGGAGAGAAAAGCCGGCTGCTCTCTCACAACCGCTTGCGATCTATAGCGGGGGGGTTCGGCCAACTGACGCCCTGCTGCCTGATCCGCTTCATCCCGTCCGATATCCGGCCTTGATTGTCGTGGCCGGTATGATGCCAACGGTCCCCGGCTCGGTATCGTCGTCTAGGCCGCTGCCCTCGCGATGGAAGGGAAACAGACAGGACGCGGGGGCAGCGCAGGTTTAAATGTGGCCCTTTTCGGACAGATCGGCAAAGTTCTTGATCTTCGCCGAGTGATCGACGAATCGGCTGCGCCCATCAGTGCGATGGCTGCCCGACATTCTGGCTATTCGGCATCCTGCCCCAACAGGGCATTCAGCAGGGCGTGCTGTGGAGAGGAGAATGGATTGACCACCGTCATTCCGGCCCAGATGAAGCCTTCGTGAAGGTCCTCAGACAAAAGCAGACGACAACCCGCTTGCGACGCGGTCGACAGGATGACCGCATCCCAGATTCCCAGTTGACGGTCCGTCGCTAGATCGGCTGCCGCTAGCACGACCTCGGGCGAGGTTTCGACAACGGGGAACGTGTCGCGCCAACTCAACAGGGCATCGCGGGCGTCGCTTCGAGATTTTCCATCTTTGCGGACGAGCAGATGGAAAAGCTCGCCAAGAACCTGCACGGGGACGACGGCAGCCTCTTGCGGCAATCGACGAATGAGGTTCAGAGCGACATCACGGCGCTCGGCCCCGTTGATGCCTTCCGCATAGGCGAGCACGTTGGTATCGAAGGCGATTCTCACCGATCGTCCTCGTAGAGTTCGTCGCGTGTCCAACGCCCGGCATGGATGACAGGCTGCTTTTCCAGGCGGGACAGCAGCGTTGCACGCGCGCTTGTCGCTACGCTCCCATGCTTGCCGGCGGGGATGAGCCGCGCGACGGGCTTTCCGTGGCTGGTCAGGACATAGCTGCGCCCCTCCCGAACACCACGCAAAAGGAGGGAAAACCGGCGATTGGCATCCGCAGCCGAAACGACTTCCTCCATAGGAAACTCCATGAGGTAAGTTATATTGCCTGCTGTAGCGGCCGTCTGGAAAATGGCAAGCCTTCGCCGAGCGCATCCCTCCCAATCAGCCTCACCGAGAAGCCTCTGCCGGGCCAGCTGCAGCGCGTCATCGGAGGCAGCGAGATCGAGACGATCTGTGCCGGTGCCACCAAGTGGTGTTGTCGTCGAGGGAATGCCCGCTTTCCCGTACTTTCGACGCCGAAGCGGGCCGTCCCCAGACTAGGTAAACCCGACATTCAGACGGAGACACTACCCGAAGGCGACCTTTCCCTTCGTGCCTATAAACGCAAACACCGCCTCAGTCGTTAGACCGGGACGGTGATTGCGTTATGCTGGAAAATGGTTGCGGGGGCAGGATTTGAACCTGCGACCTTCAGGTTATGAGCCTGACGAGCTACCGGGCTGCTCCACCCCGCGATCTTGGGTAAATGGTATTCTGCGCGACGAACGAACTCGTCGCAAGCAGAAAAGTTCGCGTTCGCTATTGCGATTCCTGAATCTTGGCGAGGATGTGGCTTTTGGAAGCCGCACCCACTTGGCGGCCCTTGACCTCGCCGTCTCGAAAGATCAGAAGGGTCGGGATCGACTGGATGGAAAAGCGAAAGGCGAGCTCCTGCTCCTGGTCGACGTTCACCTTGCCGAACTTCACCTTTCCGGAAAGCTCCGTGGCAAGCTCTTCGATCACCGGTGCTACCATGCGGCAAGGTCCACACCATTCCGCCCAAAAATCCAGGACCACGGGAATGGTGGATTGAGCGACCTCCTGCGAAAAATTCTTATCGGTGATTTCGTGGACGAGACCCGCCATGTTAACCTCCTTGCTAGAATGAGCCGCCGTTGATTGGCGTAAGCCGCTCTTAAAACACGTCGGCGTAGACCAGCGCAAGATAAATTGCCGTGAGCGTGCTGACAAGGGCCGCCGTCAAGGCAAGCGCGATCGCGCCCGCTCGGCTCGGTGCTTCCGGGACGGAAGCCTCTCGGTTTTTCGGCTTCGCGGCGGGGTTCGCGACGCCCTCGCGGGTCTTGTTGCTCGGTCGCTCTCCCGTGCGAGCGGAAGGCCGCGTGGCATAAGCCGGAGCCGGCGTTTGTCCCGGAGCTTTTGCGGAGGACCCAGCCGCCGATCGTGCCATGGGGCGCGCTTCGTTCGCGCGAGTGTCCGGTGTTCCTTGGGCCGGGCTGGGACGATAATTCTGCGCGGGTGCCGGCGCGGCCTGCTGGCTCCGCTGCGGAGACGGCTGCGGAATCGCACGGGCCTGCGGCTGAGGCGGAGGCGAATAGGGGTTGGGCTGGCCCGAGCGGTTGGCGGGAGCGGACGGCGGGTAGGGCGGGTATCCCTGCG
>JAQTUK010000124.1 GCA_028710285.1 Methylacidiphilaceae bacterium
CACGGTGTAGCCGCCGGACTTCTTGTCCGGTTCCAGCTTCAGCAGGCCGCGCTTCTGGGCTTCCAGCAGCATGTCGTTGAAGGAGCGAAAGCCGTAGGCCCGCTCGTTGAAGCCGGGATTGCGGCGTTTGAGCGCCTGCTTGATCATCGAGCCCCAGATCCGCTCGTCCTCTCCCCTCTCCTGGACCAGAGCTTCCAGCGTTTCGACGACCATCTGCAACGCCTTGTCGGCCGATGGTTGCGAGGCTTTCCCCTTGGGCTTTTTTTCCCGAGGCTCCGCGAGCGCATGCGCCTCCTTCGAGTTGCGAACAAGATCGTCGTAATAGAGGAATTCGTCGCAGTTGTTGAGGAAGAGGTCGGAAGTAGAGTTCTTCACGCCCACCCCGATCACGGTCTTCGCGTTTTCCCGCAGCTTGCTGACCAGGGGCGAAAAATCGGAATCTCCGCTGATGATGACGAAGCTATCGACGTGGCCCTTGGTGTAGCAGAGGTCGAGCGCATCCACTACCATGCGGATATCCGCCGAGTTCTTTCCCGATTGGCTCACATGGGGGATCTCGATCAACTCGAAGGCCGCCTCATGGAGGCCCCGCTTGAACTCCTTGTAGCGCTCAAAGTCGCAATAGGCCTTCTTGACCACGATGTGTCCTTTGAGCAGGAGGCGCTCCAGCACCTTCTGAATGTCGAACTTGGGATAGGCTGCTTCCCGGGCGCCAAGCGCGATGTTCTCCAAATCCAGGAAGACGGCCATCGTTGATTCCGAAGCGTTCATCGGCGGATGGCGACGACCCGAACGGTCTCCTTTCTGTCGCCCCCGGGAGCGGGCTCGGCGCGGAGCACGAAGTAGCTCTCCTCCCGCTTCCGCCCGCCTCTGGCGCCGGTCATCGCGAAGCCGATCTTCGCTTTTCGTCTCCGCGTTGTCTAGCTGTCCCTTTTCGGGCGACCTCTCCCCCGGAATCGACCCGGAAACTCTCGCCCCGAAAGGAAGCCTGGCCGGCCCGCGATCTCCTCGCCAGCGGGGAGCGGCTGTGTCAGGATAGCGGCGATGGAGCGGATTCCGGACCCCGACTTTCCGCAGCGTTTCGAGGAGTTGTTGCAGCGGCTTCTGGCGGCCGTCCGCCTCGCCTACGGCCCGCGGCTCCTCGCCCTGGCGGTCTTCGGGTCGGTGGGACGGGGAAAGATGCGGCCCGATTCGGACATCGACTTTCTCATCGTCGCCGATCCTCTTCCCCGCGGAAGGATGGCGCGGGTCGCCGAATGGGAGCCGATCGAGAGGGAGCTCTCCCCCGCTCTCGAGGAGGCACGAGCGCACGGGGTTCTCGCCGAATGGTCGCCGCTCTTCAAGACGCCGGAGGAGCTGGCGGCGGGAAGCCCCATCCTCTTCGACATGACCGAGGACGCGCGGATCCTCTGGGACCCGCAGCGGGTGCTCGAAGAGGCCTTGCGGCAGATGAAGGAGCGGCTCGCGCGGAACGGAGCGCGGCGGATCTGGAGCGGAAACGCCTGGTACTGGGAGCTCAAGCCCGGTCATCGCCCGGGCGAGCCGATCCACATTTAGGGCGCAATGGCATGACGACCGAGTCTTTGGCTCAGAGCTACCTTCGGAAGGCCGAGGCGCGGCTCGCGTTCTTGGCCCATCTCCTCGAGAGCGAGGATTATTCCGATGTCGTCCGGGAGGCGCAGGAAGCCGTCGAGCTCGCCCTGAAGGCGGTCCTCCGGCAGGCGGGAATCGAACCTCCCCACGTACACGATGTCTCGGGCCTCCTGCGGGCGCATCGGGACTCGTTGGCCGAGCCCATTCGAGCGCACCTGGAGGAGCTCGCCCGGATTTCGACCCGGCTGCGGAAGGAGCGGGAGCTCTCGTTCTACGGAGATATCGACTTCATCCCGACCGAAAGCTACAGCCGGGAGGATGCCTCCCAAGCGCTGCGGGAGGCGGGCTTCGTCGTCGGCAAGGCCAGGGAAGCCGTGCCGCGGGCTCCCACTGGGGAGTAAGGCCGGCAACGCGGAGGCCATTGGGATCGGCGGGCCAAGGAGACGGGCGAGCCGGCTTGCCCGCCGCGGAGATCTCGGCAACGGGGAACTTCGAGGACTTCGATCGGGCCTACGCCCCGTTCCTGGAACGGCGAGGCTCGCCAAGAGTCGGAAAGAATGGACTCCCTGTTTCGCCAACGACCACAACGGCTACGGCCGGGAGGGATGCTGCGCATCCCGTCCGGTCCTCAAGGCCTGCGAAACCTGCGGCATCTCCAGGGAGAAGCCCGGGAGCAGCGGAGTGGTCACCGTTTCGTCGAAGCTTTGGAAGGCGATCGGCTCTTCCCCATTCTCTACGAAGCGGTAGATCCGGATCGTTTTCTGGCAGCGGTCGAAGATCCAATATTCCTGAATGCCTGCCTCGCGATAGATCTCAACCTTGTCCACAAGGTCGATTTGCCTGGTCGAAGGAGAGAGGATTTCGACCACGAGCGCCGGGATCACGTCTTTCTGGACATGCGCTTCTCCATCCCATCGCAAAAATTGGTCGTTCGGGATGTAGCAGAGGTCGGGAACCACGCCTTCGCGGTCGGCATCCGTGGTCCCGGGGAAAGCAAAGGCGATGTTGCGCTCGACAACGCCTAAGGGATGCCCCTCCAAGTACTTCCGGATCTCCCACTCAATCCTTCCCGCTAATCTGCTGTTGTCGCCCGTTTCCTCGGTCACGATGAGATTCCCGTGGATGAGCTCCCAATGTTCTCCCTCGGGGGTCGCGAGCCAATCCTTAACCGTGCGCGGACCGAAAGTCATCGTGGGCATGGGGATCTCCGCAGCTCCGTTTCCGAGGATACGCCGGTCTCTGGAACACGGCAAGATCGGGCTTATGCCGACGGTCTTGTCGGGAAGCGGCAATCGGCCGCTCCCCGCGTGGAGCCGCATGGGCGAGCCTTGGCCCTCGGCGAAGCCGAGGCGGCTCCGGCCGCTTTCGAGAAGGAGGTGCCGCATGTTCGAGTAACTGGCAGCAAGGGGATGGCCGGCAGGCCTTGATCCCAAGGCTTGCCAGCCTTTCCGTTCGCCGAGAGGATACGACATGACCCCTCATGAGGCTCTCCCCGCCGGCGTTTTCGAAAGCCCGTTGCTCGAGATCGACGAAGCCAGCGTGAGGCGCGGCAAGCAGTGGATCCTCGACCGGCTCAGCCTGCGGCTTCCGATCGGTCAGCATACGGCAATCCTCGGCCCCAACGGCTCCGGCAAATCCACTCTGGTGAAGCTGATCACGCGCGAGATCTATCCCTCGACACGGGACAACGGGCGCGGCCGGGTGCGGATCTTTGGCCGCGACCTCTGGGAGGTAACCGAACTGCGAGGACTTCTTGGCATGGTCTCGTCTGCACAGGAGCGCGATTTCACCAGCGACCCGCCTTTGGACGCCTTCGAGGCGGTGGTCTCCGGCTTTTTTGCCGCACGCGGCTTGGGCCCCAACCATCGGGTGAGCGAGGAGATGCGCGAACGGGCCCGCCAAGCTCTCGACCTACTCGATGCGGGTCACCTCGCCGGCCGCGAGATGGCCAGTCTCTCCAGCGGCGAGGCGAGGCGCGTGCTAATCGCGCGCTCCCTGGTGCATCGCCCCCGGGCCTTGCTGCTCGACGAACCCTGCGACGGCCTTGATCTCGTCAGCCGCCGCCGCTTCCTGGAGAGCCTGCGGGCCTTGGCGAAAGCCGGCACCACGCTTTTGCTCGTCACCCATCACATCGAGGAGATCCTGCCGGAAATCGGCCAGGTCTTGCTTCTGCGGGATGGCAGAGTGATCCAGCAGGGGGAGAAGGCCCACATCCTTACCGGCGCCGCGCTGAGCACCTCTTTCGGAATGCCGGTCCGCGTGCGCCGGCGCGGTGCCTGGTACGAAGCCTTGCTCGACTGAGCGACTCTCACGCGGGAGGGCTGCTAGAGGAATTCCTTTGCCTCGTTCGAACGGGAAGCGTTAGCCTCATGACTCAAGCGGAGCCTGGGCTTTCTGCCCTGGTTCCAGGACTTTCCGTTCCGTGGCGCTATGATACGCCGGCACTTCGCCCTTCGCCAGGGGGAGCGATACCTTTTCTTCCCCAGCTGGTTTCTCCTCCTCGTGCTCTGCTGGCTGTTCCCGTGCGCGGAAGGGAAGGCGAAGGAACTGTTCGTGATCGATCAGGATGGGGCGGGACCGGGAGGCAGCGATATGCAGTCGCTCTTGCTGGCTCTCCACTCCCCGGAAGTCGAACTGCTGGGCATTACGGTGGTGAGCGGGGACTGCTGGCGGGACGAGGGGGTCGCACATACGCTCCGACTCTTGGAAGTCGCCGGACGACGGGAGGTTCCCGTCGTGGGAGGAGCCGTGTATTCTCTCCTGCGTACCCGCAAGGAGACCGAGATCTGGGAACAGCTTTTCGGCAAGCTCTTCTACAAGGGAGCCTGGAGCACCGCCTACCCCGGCAAGGAGTTGCACCCGCCCCTTTCGTTCCCGGAGGACCCCTTCCACCCTCCCCCCCCGGTGGAAGGAGCGCCCGCGCTTCGTCCGAGTCCCGGGTTCGCAGCGAACTTCCTCGTCGAGACGGCGCGAAACCACCCGGGAGAAGTGCCCCTCCTCGCGATGGGGCCCTTGACCAACGTCGCTCTCGCCTGCCGGCTCGACCCGGAGTTTTCCAGGCGGATCAAGAAGCTTGGGCTCATGGGCGGAAGCATCGATCCCCGGACGAGCGATCGGGAATGGAGCACCAATCCCCGGTTCGAGTTCAACTTCTTCTGGGATCCGGAAGCCGCCCACATCGTGTTGACCGCACCCTGGAACCGGGTGGAAGCCTATCCGGTCGATCCCGGGATCCAAACGGTCATGAGTCGGGAGCTCTCCTCGGAAGTCAGCGAAGGGAACTCGGCCGTCGGCCGCTACCTGAGGCAATATGCCTGGATCGGTCTACCGATGTGGGATGAAGTCGCGGTCGCAGGTTCGCTCGATCCTTCCTTGATCGTCCAAAAGGAGACTCTCTTCCTCGACGTCGATCTCTCACGCGGCCCCAGTTACGGAAATACCCTGGTATGGAAGACGGGGAGCGAGCCTGGACTCGGGGAACAGAGAGTCGAGGTAATCCGGAAGATCGACCCGAAGCTCTTCTACCGTTTCTTCCGGGAGAGAATTCGCGCTGCTCCTCCCGAAGCCAAGGCGGAATGACCGCGCGGAGCAGCCGCGGTCCCTGGTACGCAAGCTACTTTTGAACGGGGCGATGGGAGACCCTCTTCATAACGAGTGGCATCCGATCGCGGCCTTGGAGGAGCTGCGGGAGGGACAGGTTCTCTCCGCAACCCTGCTGGGGCAAGAACTGGCGCCCTGGCGCGGAGAGGTAGCCGATCTTCCTCATCGTGGAATCGTAAGCGATTGCGTAAGCCGAACTTCCGCGCTAACCGAACTTCCGCGTGCGCCGTGCAAAGGGCGCACGTGGAAGTTCGGCTACCCATCTGAATCACCGAAGAGACAATTTCGTCTGTAAGTTTGCTACAGTGTCTCCAATTCGCACATGTTTGCAGGACACCGGCTCAATCACAGGACGTGTAGGTCGTCCAATTCTATGCTAAAACTATTGCCGCAGTCGGTGACGGTTAGTGCGACCGAAAGGTCAGAGCGTCCTTCCTCCTGCGTCCAAACTGGCATCGTGATTGACCAACGCGGTGGCCGCGCTCCGCGAACTTGAACGGCGTCCAAAAGACTGAAAGCCTCCTCGGGAGGCTCAACCAAAGTTCGTCCGTAATCAGCCACCGCATGAGCGATTTCTTGTGCACTGAGCCGCACCTCGTTCGTGAGTCGAGCAAGCTCCGCGTATTTCTTGTGAGCCAATAGGTTAAGTACCTGTGCAACTGGTTCTCGAAGGCGTTCGTTCATAAACAACAATATCAGCGGTTTCCTGGAATGCGTGTGGAAGTGGATGGAGTCGCGCCAATGCTCCTGAAGTAGGCGTCGGTTTCCGCGATGATTTGCCGAGCCTGAGTTTCAGAGTAGCCAGCTTGCCGAAGCGCCTTGTATCCGATTCGCATCTCTGATGCCAAAGTTCCGCCACCAGCCTGGCGTTGCACCTGCGTTGCCGTGTAATGCGGACTTCCTACTGCCGTTGATGGTCCGGAAAGTTGAACACCCGGTGCAAGCTGGCTGTTGTAACCAGGCAAATCCCTTACGGCTGCATCTTGTATGACGTGATGAGCATCCTTCAGCCCGGCAGCCCGCAAATCACCAACGGCTGCGGTCAGCGAGGTCTTTGCTGCCTTCGCCGCTCCTTCCTCGGCAAGCTTGACGACAAGCTTACCCCCATCCTCGACGATCGTGCCAATCGGAATGAGGGCCGCTCCGGCTGCGAGCCCGGCAAAGAAGCCATCGGCGGGATTGCCTTCGACCAAGTAGAGGAGCGCGTTGGCTCCATTCGCGAGTGCTCCCACCTCGGGGAGGTAGCCCAGTGTGTCCAGGACCTTGTGGAAAGAGGGACTAATCCTGCCGACGGCCCGACTGAGATCGGGAAAGACCCCCTCGACCCCGGAGGTAATCGAACGGACGGCCCGGGAAAACGGAGTGGCGTTTTGCCCATTGGCAGCGGGATCCGGAAGGGAGCCCCCCAGGGTTATCCCCTTTTGTCGTTAGCGCCCGCTTCCACTTATTGCCGCGCTCGTCGTCCTCCGGCCCCTGCCCGCTAGTATATACGGGAATGATGTTCCCGTCGGGGCCGTAGCGCAGGCCGCCCGATTCTTGCTGCGGAGGGCTTGGGGCAGCAGGCTGTTGCCCAGGAAGCGGAGGACAGCAGTCCGCCTTCGTGGTGGGAGCGGTGGAACCGTCCTGGGACGCCTCCCTAAGCCCCGGAGCCGAGGCAGGGCCGGAAGCGGCGGGTGTGGCCGAGCCGAAGCCGGGGTTGGTGGGTAGGGCCTCGGTGTTGACTAACTGATCTTCCGCAAGGTTTTGATCATTTTGTTGGTGCATCAACGACTTGTACACGTCTGTGTAGGACCGACGCATGATAAATACTGCTTGCTATCCTGATGCGCTATCCGCTAGTGTGTAGGCATGCATTTACAGGAGGTGCGTACTCGCCGTGGAGAGAAGGTCTATCGCTCCTACGTGATCCGGGAGTCCTACCGGGTGGGCAAGCAGGTCAAGACACGGCTGATCGCCAACGTGACCCGGTTGCCGGAAGATGTCCGGGAAGTGCTGGCCGCCGCTTTGCGCAAGAAGCCGAT
>JAQTUK010000125.1 GCA_028710285.1 Methylacidiphilaceae bacterium
TAGGATTCGTCGCGCCGGTTGGGCCGCAAGCCCAATGCCTGTGACGTACTGTTCCTGCGCACAAAAGAGGAGTTTGGCCTTCCGGAAAGGGAAGCCGCCAGGGGCGGCAGCTTATTCCCGAAAATCGGAAGCCGAGCGGATCCGGCGGCCATGACCTCTCCCAATCTGCCTCTCGTCGCGGGAAGGGCAGCGCCTCGGGAAACGGGCGGGCGGGGCGCTCGCCAGGACCGCTTTGCCATCCTGGTCGACAGCGTGCTGGTCTTTGCCGCCGGGGTCATCGTCTTCTGGCTGCGCACCTCTCTCGAAGGCGAAGCGATGAGCTGGCCGCGAGGCTACCGCCACCTGGGCTTCCTCTTGCTCTACCTGGCCCTCGTCCTCCTCTTCCTCCAGCGCGAAGGGGTCTATACGCTCGCCTGGGCGAGGGGAGAGAGCCGGGAGCTCTGGGCGGTGGCCAAAGGCGTCTTGCAGGGTGCCGCCCTGCTCATGGTGGTCTTCTACCTGGCACGCATGCCGATCAGCCGCCTCATGGTCCTCTGGCTCTGCGGCATTTCCCTGGTCGCCCTCCCTGCCTGGCGGGTCTTATTCTGGAACCTCGCCCGACGGGATGTCGATGCGGGAAACGGTTGGCGTCACGTCCTCATCGTGGGGGCCGACGCTCGCGGGCGGGAGCTCGCGGGCGCGCTCTCGGCTTCCTCCCACCTGGGCGTCTTCGTGAGAGGCTTCCTCGACGACGGCGAGCGCGGCGAAGGGATCCTCGGTCGCATCGCCGACCTCCCGCGGGTCCTGGATCGCTACCTCGTCGACGAGGTCTTTATCGCAAGACCCTTGGAAATCGGGCAATGGGAAAGCATTCTCTCCGAGATCCGTGAGCGGCGTAAGAATGTCTGGCTTCTTCCCTTGCACCCGGTGGAAGGCGCGGAGACAAAGCCCGACTGGCGGGCGCTCGAGCTGGTCGGCGGCCGGCCGATCGTTCCCCTCCATTGGGAGCCGGTTCCCGTGCTCTACCTTCTCCTCAAGCGGGGCATCGACATCATGGGCTCGCTTACCGGCCTCCTGCTGCTCTCCCCCCTCCTGCTCGGCCTCGCGATCGCGATCAAGCTCCAGGATGGCGGACCCGTCTTCTACCGCTCGACCCGGATCGGGCGCAAAGGCCGATCCTTCACCTGCTGGAAGTTCCGCACCATGATCCCGGATGCCGAGGCCAGGAAAGGGGAGCTGGCCGCTCGCAACGAGCGCCAGGGACCGATGTTCAAGGTGAGCGACGATCCGCGCATCACCCCGCTGGGCCGGCGGCTGCGCAAGTACAGCCTGGATGAATTCCCGCAGCTCTGGAACGTGCTCAAAGGGGAGATGAGCCTGGTGGGTCCCCGGCCTCCGACGCCGGACGAGGTCGAGCGCTACGAGCAGCTGAGCGTCGGCTACTACCGGCGGCTGGACGCGAAGCCGGGGATGACCAGCCTCTGGGCGGTGGAAGCCCGGAACGACCCCCGCTTCGAGCGCGCGGTCGACCTCGACCGCCGCTACATCGAGCAGTGGAGCCCCTGGCTCGACATCCAGATCCTCTTGCGGACGATTCCCGCGGTCTTCCGAGGACACGGGAAGTGACAACTTTTGAAGGATCGCTTTATCAGAAAGAAAAGCGTTGACTAATCGTGCGAAGCCGGTAGCTTCGCCCAATAAGGATAGGCGCGGTGTAGCTCGAAAGAAGGAGGAATTCATGGGTAATCAACAACGTTCGTTGGGTTTGCTTCGTTCGAAGAAAGTTTCCCGGCTTTGGACGGCGACGTCCCTGGTCGGCGGCGCAGCGGTCTGGATGGCGACCGCTCCGCTTTCGCCCATGCTCTGGGCGGCTTCGGCTCCTGTCCCCTCGCTGGGGCGGGTCACAGGGATGGGAACGCTCGCGCAAAACGGGGTTACCGTTGCCATGAGCGGGGGAGCGCTTCCCGCCGCCAACGGGGCTCGGTTTGAAACCGAGGATGGCGACCTCCGGATCGATCTCCTCGGCGGGGGATCGGTAAGGCTCGGGCCTCACGGGTCGATGGTCCTGCAGAAGACGGAAGCGGGAGTGGTGGCCAAGCTGGAATCGGGCTTGGTTCGTTTTCGTCTGCCCTCCGGGGTCAAGGTTGCGTTCCAGTCGGAAAAGTTCCAGGCGAACTCCACGGGCAACGACCTGCGCGAGGGAGAGATCCTGCTGGGGCCGTTCGGCAACACGGCGATCTTCATGAGCAAGGGGAGTCTGCCGGTTGAGGATTTGGCCACCCACAAGGTGACTCTCGCCACCGCGGGGAATCCGGTCGACGTGGGCACCGGTGCGATCGCAAAGATCAAGCGCACCCGGATGCCGTCCGGGCTTGCGGAGGGAGACACGGAGCTTCCCGCCGGGGCAAAGCCGATCTACGGGATGAACGGCCAGTCGTTCGGCTACGTGCCTTCGGAAGGCGGGTTTGCCTACCAAAAAGGGGTTGTGCCGCCGATCCACAAGACGTTCACCAGCTCCGAGATCCCGGCCGACGCGGGTCAGCCGGAGGGAGCGACGGCGGGCTTTGCCAAAAACGGAAGCTATCAAGGCTACTTGTATAAGAACGTCTGGTATCCGTATGGCCACAAAGGTGTTGCCGGGTTGCCCTGGTGGGTTTGGGTCGTGACCCTGGCCGCCGTGGGTGCTGGCGTCGGGGCTGCCGCTGCCTTCACTTCGACGCCCTCGGCTGCGCCCGTGACGTCGACGAGTCCATAAGCGGCTCGCTCGGAGGCTCGTGAGAGCGAGACCCGATTCTATGCCGCATATCTTCAGGATAAGCCGCTCGCACGAGCCGACAGTGCGAGCGGCTCTCTCGCATGCTTTGCTCACGTGCCTCGCCGTGCTTGCCCTCGGTGCTTGCTCGAGCACCAAGGCGCCGGTTCCTCCCCTGGTCACCACCTTCCCGGGGGGCAGCCTCGACTCCCCGAACAGTCGGATCAACCATGTCGTTCTCGGGCAGGCGACCCAGGAGTCCGACCGAAACGACGCCCCCTTGGGAGGCGGGGATCTTCTCGAGATTCACGTGGCGGATGTCCCGGAGCTGAAGAGTGTCAAGGCGCGGGTGACGCCCGCCGGGACCATCTTGTTGCCGCTCGTAGGCCAGCTCCGGGTAGAGGGGATGACGGCCGAGCAGCTCCACGAAAAGTTGCGCACGCTGCTGGGGGAAAAGTATGTGAGGAACCCCCAGGTGTCCGTTTCGGTTGCCGAGATGCGCAGCCATAAGGTCGCGGTGATGGGCCAAGTCAATCATCCCGGCCTTTTCGACATGAACAGTCGCATGCGGGTCGCCGACGCGATCGGGATGGCCGGGGGCCTCAAGGAAGAGGCCTCGCCGAGGGTCTACTTGTTGCGGCGCCTGCCGGAGCGCTCCTCATCCGCGGCCAAAGGGGCAGCCCCCTCCCCGGCTTCGGCAAAAGGAGTAAAAACACCCCCATCCGGCGCGCTCGCTCCGGGCGTCGTGGAAATCGATTTGCGCGATCTGCTGGATGGAAGGGCGGATCGGGGAAATCTTCTGCTGCATCCCGGCGACATCGTGGAAGTGCCGCGCGCAGGAACGGTCTACGTGGGTGGCGACGTCAAAAATCCAAGGGCGGTCGACATCCTCGGAGGAAACATGACGGCGCAGCAGGCGATCATCGCCGCCGGAGGGCCAAGTCAGATTGCGGAGATGGGCAAGGTCCGGGTCTATCGCCTGCTGCCCTCCGGGCAGCGGCAGGAGATCAAGCTGGACCTCAGCAAGAAGAACAGCGCACGAATCGACTTTCCGCTCCAGAAGGAAGATGTGGTGATGGTGGGGACGAACGGTGCGATGGTTGCCTGGACTGTCGTGAAGGACCTCATCTATCCGGGAATGATGGCGGCCTGGCTCTTCGGCCTGTAGGCCCTATGGAGGAAATTCAACCAAGGCCGCGGGAAAGCATTGGGCCCTTGGCTTCCGGGGCATTCCGGGGGGAGGTGTCCGAAGAGGGGTCGGGCTGGGAGAGCGTGCGCGCGCTGCTCTCCGATGTAAACCGGTATCGCGGAGCCGCGCTCCTCTTCTTCGGGTGTGTCTTTCTCCTCACCGTCGTCGCCACCTTTTCCCAAAAGCCGAGCTATGAAGCAATTGCAATCGTCAAGATCGGGAGCAGCGATCGTGGAGCGATCCTTCCCTACCGCCAAGTCGGAGACGAAAATCCGAATTTTTTCGAGTACGATGCCTTTTTCCGAACGCAGATCGAGATCCTGAAGAGCAGAGGCTTGGCCGATCGCGTCGTGGAACGGCTCGACCTGGAGGAGCATCCGGAATGGCTGGGCTTGAAACCGGGCTGGCGCCAGGCTGCCCAAAAGGCGGGTGCCGATGGGGAGGCCCATGCCTCACCCCTGGCCGGCATCGTCGCAAGCTGTCTCCGAGTCAAGCCCGTGAAGAGCACCCAGCTCGTCGAAATCCGTTGCGAAAGCAGGCAACCGGTTGCCGCAGCCCAGCTCGCCAACGCCTATGCCGAGTCCTTCATCAACTTCGGCCTCGACCGAAAGCTCGAGGCGAACCGCCATGCGCGGAAGTTCCTGGCGGGGCAAATGGAAATCCTGCGCAAGAAGATGGCCCAGTCCGAGGAGAGGTTGGCCGACTTCATGGCCGAGAATGGGATCGTCCAGGTCGCCTCGATGCAGAAGAGCCCGGCCGAGCAGGAACTGGGCCGGGTGAGCGATGCGCTCTTTCGCGCTCGGCTCTTGATGCTGCAGAAGGAAATCCGGCTGGAGCGAGCCAAGGGGGCGATGGCGGAGGGAAAGGCCGGGGTGCCCGAGAACCCCTATACGCTCGAAATCAAGAAGCTCCTCCTCAAGGAGGCCGCCAAGTACCGCGAGATGGAGGAGGTCTACAAGCCCGAGTATCCCGGGATGACCCGCCTCCATGCGGCGATCGAGGGGCTGCAGGGCCAGCTCGTCGAGGAAAAGCAGGCGAGCGTCGCCGATCTCGACGCCGACTACGAGGCGGCCAAGAGACACTACGCGGGACTCGAGCAGGAGTTCGAGCGGACGATGCAAAAGGTCCGGGGAGAGACCAAGTCACTGGCTCAGTATGCCCTCTTGAAGAGGGAAGCCGATACCAACCGGGAGATGTACGCGGGCGTCCTCAAGCGGATGCGGGAAACCGACATCACCTCGGCGCTCAATTCGAGCAACGTCGAGGTCGTGGAAAGCGCCGAGGTGCCGGGAGTCCCCTCCCGTCCGAAGAAAGCCCGCAACCTCCTGTTGGGCTTCCTGGGAGGAGGCTTGGGGGGCCTTGGGCTTGCGATCGGCCTAGCCCGTTTCGACACCCGGCTTCGCGGGAAGGAGGAGGTCGAGCGCACCTTGGGTCTTCCCGTCCTCGGCTCCATACCCGATACCGATCTGCTCCGGACCAAGGGGATCGATGAGCTTCCCGCGGATCTCCCCATGGCCCTGGCCGCTCATACCGCACCCGACTCCGCGGTGAGCAACTCCTTTCGTCAGATCCGGACCCTTCTCCACTACAGCATCCCCGATGGCCGCCCCCAGGTCATGCTCTTCACGAGCTCCCAGATGGGAGAAGGCAAGAGCTCGACCAGCGTGAACACCGCCACGGTGCTGGGTCAGCAGGGGACGGTCCTCCTGATCGATGCCGATCTGCGTCGGCCTTCCCTCCACAAGACCTTAGGCCTGCGTCCCCACCCCGGGCTTTCCGAGCTCTTGACCAACCAGGCGCCCTTGGAACAAGCCGTCCAGGCAACCGCGCTTCCGAACGTCTGGGCGATCGGCGCGGGCCGGGCCCCCTGCCATCCGGCCGATCTTCTGGGAGCTGCGGCCATGGCCTATCTCTGCCAATGGGCCCGGGGCCACTTCCACTACGTGCTCCTCGATTGCCCTCCGCTCGCGGGAATGCCCGATGCAGCGGTCGTCGCCACCCTGGTCGATGGGGCGGTGCTGGTGATCCGCGATGGCTATGTCGACCGGTCGGAGGCACGCCGAGTCGTGGAAACCCTCGCGGGGGTCAACACGCGCATCCTGGGCGTCGTCCTCAACCGGGTGGAGCAGACCAGCCGCTCCTATTACGCCTACCATTACGCCTATCGCCTTCCCGAGGAGCAGAGAAAGGCCCGGTCGCTCGGGACTCCATCCGAGCCTTCCTGACTCGAGCGCGTGCCCTAGCGCCCTACGAAGACCCGATGGAGCCAGCAATCGGAGAAAGCACCGAAGCTCGGGGGAGATCTCTCTATTGGTTCGCAGCAGGAGCTCTTTTTTTCCTGGCGGCTCTTCGCCTCCTCGACTCGCGAATCAGCAAGGAGCCGCTCCAGGCCGCCCCGCTCCAGCCGGAACGGTGGCTCTCCCTCGCCCAGGAGCGGGCCGGCGAGGGCAAGATCGACGAGGCGAAAGCCATGTTGGCCGAATGCCGGAGGCAGGCAGGTCCCTTGAGCACGCTCCGACTGAAGGCTGCCACCCTGGCGATCGAGCTCGGGGAGTGGGGGCCGGCCTTTCGCGATCTTCGCTTCGTCTTTCGAGCCGATCCTGAGTTGCGCGGCCCAGCGGCCTACGTTGCCAAGAGCACTTGGGGAGAGAAGGGAGGCCTTCGGCTCGTACCGGCAGCCAATCCCCGGCTGCTCGCCGCCTATTTTGACCTCGCCTTGCAGGAAGGGTGGCTAACGGAGGCGTCCCAGCTCTGGGAAAGAGCCGAACGCGAAAAACGTCCTTTCGAGCCCGCCCGGGCGCGCCGTTACATCGGGGCGCTCTGGGAAGCCGACCAGCTCGCCGAGGCACGAAAGGTTTGGAGCAGCCTCTATGGGGGAGAGGGCATTGTCTGGAACGGAGGATTCGAGCGGGATCTCGTCGGCTGGGGCTTCGGCTGGAAGACGAGGCCGCAGAGCGGCGTCGGCATCCGACGGGACGAGAAGAGCGCCTCGGCGGGAAAAACCTCGCTTCGGGTCCGGCTCGGGGGCCTGTCGGTCGAGACCGACCATGTTTTCGCCGAGCAGACGATTCTCTTGACGCCAGGAGGTCGCTACGAGCTTCGGGCCAAGGGAAGGGCGGAGGAAATCACGGGCAGCTCGGGACT
>JAQTUK010000126.1 GCA_028710285.1 Methylacidiphilaceae bacterium
TCCTGAAAACCTGAATCACGGCGCCGGGCCTTTGGTCCTTGGCCGCGTAGTACTTCTCCACGATGATCGAGCACACGAGCGCATCGTCTCGCCACATTCCGATCGAGGTCAGGCAGTCCATGACGGCCTTGAGCGCGTTGTCCGCGTCAGGCTTGGCGGTATGAGGGATAGCCCCCGCAGGATCCTTCTTGCGCATGAGCCGATCGGGACGAGGGAAGAAGAAGGCGACCGTGAGGCGAAGCGGACAATCAAGAGGAGCGGCGGGCAGGAAGGGATTCGCCGCGAGGGCTATGTCGCTCTTCCAGGCCTCGGCCGTCCCCGATTCGTGGACGCGGGCTTTCCCGATCGCCTTGTTGTAGAAGGCCCGCGGCCGGGGCTGGCCCTTCGGGATTCCCTGGACGTCGAAGGCACAGACGGAAGCCCAGCTCACAGCTTGCCCTTGCGCCCGATGAAATGGCGGCCGACGAGGTAGAGGACAAGGAAGACGATCTCGAGGGCGAGAGCCACCAAGCCGCCCAGGGCGAAGGAGTAGAGGCTGAAGCTCATATGGCCTCCGCGAGAATCCGCTTAGCCTCGGAGACGCGATAGAATTTGCGCGAGGCCAACAGATCCAGCGCGCCCTTGTAGCCGGCGGCGTCGATCCTGGCGTGGGTGTCGATCGTCGCGAGCTTGCAGATCAGCTCCCGGGCGAGCTCGATCTCGCCGGTCTTGGCCGCGGCTTCGACGAGGAGGCGGCAGAGGTCGTCCCAGTCCTTAGGCTCCATGCTTCGCCTCTTGTCCACGTGGAACATTCGCCGCGGCCTTCGCCTCCGCGCGCTTGGCGTCCATCTGCGCCTTGACCTCGCGCGCCTTTCTGCCTCGCGCGCTGTCGCGCTGAATCTTGGTCTTCATGGCTTCCTCCATTCGGGATCGAGCCGGGGATCGGGGAGCACGCGCTCAGGGTTCGGGTCTTCGGGGAGGCGGTCGCGCCAGGAGTCGAAGGCGCGGGCCAGGAGGGCGAGGAGGCGCTTCATGCTACTTCCTTCGCCGCTTCGGCAGGCGTGAGCGCGTCGCGCTCGGCGTACAGGCGCCGAACCCGGATGCGCAGGTGGCGGCGCTCCCGCCAGCCCCGGGCCTCGAGGAAGCGGGAGGCGGCGGCGCCTAGGTCACGCTCGATCTCGTCGCGGCGGGTCATTCGGCGCCTACCTTCCCGCGGAGCTCCTTGAAGCGAGCCTCAGCCTCCTCGAGCGAAAGTGGCGGCTCTTCGGGCCCAGCGATCCTCAGGATCTCTTCTACGCCGAGAAGGCGCTGGATCTGGCGCGCGCTGAGGATGCCCTCCTTGCCCATGAGCCGGAGCTCCTTGAGCTGCACGCCCGCGGGGAGCTTCGGCGCGGCCGGCTTCTTGGGCTTGTCCGCGCCCGGGACCTTGTAGGCGCCGGTCTCGTGGATGGAGACGAGAACCTCGCCATTGACCCATTCCTGGAAGGGCTTGGCCGCGGGCTTGTCGGAGCGGTTGAGGAAATAGAAGAGGCCCTCGAGGGAGAGGATGAGCATTTCCTGCTCGGCGGAGGGGGTCGCTATCGGATAGCGACCCCTCCAATTCTCGGGGACGTGATTGATCTTGTTCCCGATATTGGAGAGATCGTAGCCGAGCGCCTCGAGTACATCCCGCGCCACGAACCAAGGCCGCCCCTCCTTGACCGCGACGCGGACGCGCCACTTGTCGAAGAGGAAGACCTGGGGCGCCGGGCCTGGGGTGAGGCCCGGGAGCTCCGGACCCTTGGCCTTGAGCTCCGCCGCAGCCTGAAAGAGCAACCGCAACTTCGCGACCTCGCAGGGCTCGAGCTCGGCTACGCGCCAATCGCAGGCGCGCAGGCGGGAGACCTTCTCGAAGGCGATGCGCTTGGCCTCGTTGTGGCTCAGGCGCGGATGGCAGGATTCGGCGAGATCGAGGATGGTCATACAGCCCTCCTTCTCCGCTTCGCCAGCAGCTCGTCCGCCTTCGCCTCCACCTCCGCATTCGTCAGCACGCGCCCGCCCCGGACCCAGGCCATGATCTCCGAGCGCAGGAAGCGCAGGCGGCCCCTGGGCTTGTTGAAGGGGATCTCCTTGCGGGAGGTTAGGGCGTAGAGGTGACTGACGCTGCACTTGAGGAAGGCGGCGGTTTCGTCAATGGTCCAGAGGACGTCGGAGTCGGGAGTGGGGAGCGGGGTCATGACTTGCTCCTGGCTACAACCGGCCGACGACGACGCTTCAATCCGAGCTTGACCAATTCGCGGACTTCATCGCTAAAGGTGCGGCTGTCTTCTACAGCAACTTGTTTTATTTGTGCTTTAAGTTCGACCGGGAATCGAATGCCGGTAGTTTCTTTCATCTTCCCTCCGTGCATTATAGTGCAATATTGTTGCACATCGTTGCACCTGTCAAGAGGCTAAATGAAAATTGTTGCACATTGTGTTTTTTGGTCTTATATTGAAACCGGATTGGGGAAGGGGCAAAGGATGGCCGGTACTTCGGGTATCCGCTGGCCGGATGATCTCCGGAGAGAGATCGAAGAGGCTCAGGCGGCGGACAAGCGTTCAAACTTCACAGATGAAGTTATCTATCTTGTGGCTCTTGGGCTTGAAGAGGCCGAATGGCAAAGAGAGGTAATCCGAAAGGCGAGGGCTCAAAAGAGAATTGAGCGCGAAGCCGCGTCGGGCGAATAGCTCCGAGGTTTGAAACTGGTTCGGCATCTGGTCTGGCTCGGAGCAAGAAATGTAAAATCCTGATGTTCAAGTTGAAACAAAAGGAGCGGCCATGAAAAAACTCGTGTGGTTAATAATAATATTGCTTCCATTGTTTTCAATGAATGCAAATGCGCAAGAAAATATTTTACTTGGGGAACCCTGGATTCTTGCTTTTCCAACATTCGGCGTCGTATCTGATTCTGATTCTCAAATATATGCCCATAATCTTTGTGTATATGAATATCGATTTGTTGATTCAAGTAGATATGAAGAAAGAAAAGTTAATCCATCTGGGAAACGAGTGGATTCAAAGGTTGTATCTGATGAGTATAAATTTATTGAATCAAAAGGACCGCTTAAGCTAATCAAAATAGGTGATGGGATATTTATCATAAATCCTATCAGCCACGATCTCATAATATTAATAGATTGTGGCGAAACACCGAGGGCCTATTATTTACTGCGGGGAGAACAAAAGAAATTACTAGGGAAATAAATATGGCAGCATTCTCATAGGAAGCGAAAATAATTGGACGAGAATGGTTATCCATAGAGGTTAGAATTATAAATGGAAGCAAAGAAGGAGAGAGCGGATGGATCTCTAGGGAATTAGTGAAATAAGAACTCCGCCACGCGGCGCAATTGAATAAACAGGAGACGAGAATGAAAAAAATAGTATTTGCTATGGCAATTATGGTTTTATCATTTTCGCTTACTGGTCAAGAGTCTCCATATGCCGGAATTGACCATCAGCATCACGACTCCCTCGATAATCCTTTTGATACCGATACGATTCATTTACAATACCTGCTTGATGATCCAATGGAGTTAGTAAAAATAACTTTCACGGACTCAATCCAATACAGATTGAATATTATCTATCGGGGATTAAAATGGCGTTTTATGGAAGGGAATATAACCATAAAGGCAGATGATCAATTATTCCATTATCAAAGCAAGAAACCTTCTCGTGACGTTGTGCGCGGCGGTGTGCGAGAAATACTTTCAATTCCTATCCCAGCCGAAACCATCAAGATAATGGCTCAGGCAAAAGAATTAAGAATACAATATTATATTGATCCTATAACACTCGATCCATTAAATATTGCAGCAATTAATAATTTCTATTCGCACCTTATAGCGACTCAAGAAAACTATTGATATATATTAATCCATTTATGGTTTTGCCTCGAGCTTGATCTCCGGCAACGCCTCCACCGCTTTCCTCTTCATCCCCTCCGTCGCCTTCGCATAGGCCATTGTCGTCTCGAGATCCCGGTGCCCTAGCAGCTTCGACACGGTGTAGATGTCCACGCCCTCCTCGAGGAGGCGGACGGCGAAGGTGTGCCGGCTCATGTGCCAGCCTATCTTCTTCTCGACGCCGGCGGTCTTGGCCCAGGTCCTGAAGTATTGCGTCGCGCAGGTCTTGGATTTCGAAAGCCTGGGGAATACGAGGTCGGCGGCCTTGCCCTTTCCAGCGATCGCGAGCGCGGAATCGTTGACAGGGATCCAGACAACTTCCTTCGTCTTCTGCTGCCGGCGGATGATATGCGCCCTGGGCTTGCGCTCGATCTGGCCGAACGTGAGGCGGGAGATATCGGAGACGCGCAGGCCCACGAGGCAGGCGAAGAGGAAGGAGCGATAGATCTCGTAGCCGAGCTCGCCGCCGAGGGGATGAGCGGCCAGGAGGGCGACCTCCTCCTGGGTCAGGTAGGCCTTGATGGGTTCGGGCTCATGGATATTCAGGACGTCGGCGGAGGGGTTCCGGGCTATGATCTTCGCCCTCACCGCCCGGTGCAGGACGTGGACGACGGCGCCGTAATAATGGGCGGCCGTGATCTGGGCGAGGGTTGGGCGGGAGAGAAGGAAGGCCTTCCAGCGCTCGAGCCAGTCGGCGTCGACGGCCCGGAGCTGGATCTCACCCGCGAATTCCTTCAGGTAGGGCATGACCTTGTACAGGTGCGCCTTCGTCTTCTTGGTCGCCTGGACCTCCTCGGCGTAGGCGACGAGGCCTACCGCAGACCGGGAGCTGTCTACGAGGCCCCAGGCGCCGGCGGCGACCTCGAGTTCTCGCTTCGCCCGCATGGCCTCGGCCATGCGCCAGGCCTCCTTCGCCTGCTTGGGGTCGGCGGTGACCGAGATCCCTGTCGATTCCCATTTCCGGGCGCCCCGCACGTAGATGTCCAAGTATAGCATGCCCTGGGATTCCCGGATCTTGACCGACATAGAGGGGATTTTACCTACAACTGCCCTACAAGTCGAGCACGAAACGCGAATAAAAGCCAATGAAATCGAGCAGCCCCGAAGCGATGAAACCTGTAGATGAGCCTGCGAATATTGAACGGAAACCCAATAAAAAGGCCCCCTGATTGGGGGCCGCATCGTCTAGTAGCGAGAGAGGGGGTCGAACAATAAGCAATCTTGTATATTATTTACCAGTATGTATTTAGCATATCGATAGCGTAATCACCCTACAAATACCCTACAAAGGGTACGCGGCCCTCGTCTAGATCTCATCCAGGAGCCGACAGACGTCCTCCACGCGCACGGGGCGATACCAGTCTTCTCCCAGCCGGGCGACGAGCCGCTCTTCAAGCTCGGCGACCCTATAGCGATCGATCTTGAGTATCTCGGCGATCTCGCCCCGCATGACTACGCGCATATCGTCCCAGGCCTGGGCAACCCGCGCCTCAGCTTGAAGGGATCCGGGCTTGGCCCAGTACTCGGGATGGTAGAACCGGGCATAGCGCTCGCGATAGTCGTGGGTCATAGGGGGAATATAGCGGAGGCGCAGTGCGCAGACGAGGGAGGGCATGCCCTCTGTACGCGCATGGGCAGGGCTGGCGATTGAAGGCTGGAATAATTTCGGCCAGAAACCGGGAATAAAAAGGCCGGGGAGGAGGGCCCTGGCCAGTCGGAGAATCCTATGGGGCTCTCCGGGGCCCGTCCCAAGGTAGCGAACTATGGGCGACGGAAGAGCCAGGGCGGCCAATGCTCGGCGAGGATCCAGATGCCCCCGGCGGCCGCCCCCGATCCCCCGCCCCAGGCCGCGCCCTTCCCTAGCCTGCCCTCGGCGGCGGTCCCGACGAGTACTCCGGTCACGATGAGCGCTCCGGCTCGCCACAGGCCCGCGGCTAGGCTAGCGCGGGCGGCGAGGCGGTTCGCCGCCGCCAGATCCTCCCGAACCCGTACCAGAGAGTCGATCGAGCTCGTCGCGTACCTGATCGAGGACTCGAGCGACTGCCCTGATGCGTCCAGGGAGATCCCCGCCGCCTGCAAGGAGGCGTTGAGCCCCGTCAACAGCGTCTCGAGCGCGTCCGCTATCGAGTTGAGCTCCCCGGAGGCTGTCGAGAGCGAGCCGCTCTGAGGCGAGGGCGGCGGCGGTTCCGGCGTCGGCTCGAGATAAGGCGGCCTCGAGGGCGCCGGCGTGGGCCCGGCCGGCGAGGTAGGCCCCGCCTGCGCCGAGAGCGAGACCGAGAGCAAGCAGGCCAAGGACACCGCGAGCGCGCATTTCATTCACCCCCTCCTCGATTATCTTCAACTTCTCCGCTTCTGGGCCGGGCCGCAGGAACGGATTGTATGTTTTTCGCTGCCGCAAATACTGCGGCGACGTCGGCCCAGGTCGTGAAGAAGAGGAGGAACAGGACCGCCACCACGCACAGGCCCGCCGGCGCGAAGACGTACCAGCCGGAGCCTGCCCATGGCAGCGCGGCGAGAGCCAGGACGACGAAGACCAGCGCGAAGAAGGCGGCCAGCACGCGTCGCATGGAGACGGGGCCGGGCTTGCCGTCGACGCCCGGGGCTTCTCTGAATATTGATAGCATGATGAGCCTCCTATATCGACTCGATGAATTTCGCCCACTCGTCCGCATGGGCGACGAACCAGCGCGGGCAGTCCTTGCCCGTGATATCGAAGTGGCGAAAAACCGCGCGCCGGGGGTTGATGAGGTAGCGGTCGCAGAGATCCCGTACGAGCTCGAGCGCGGCCGCGCGCGTCTTCTCCGCCGGCTTCCCCGTCCAGTCGGGATGGCAGAGCTCCACGCCGATCGTGACCCGGTTCGGCGAGGAGTCCGGGGCGCAGTAGTCGCCGAAGAAGGCCTTCGCGCCGGGCGTATAGAAGACGCCGCCACAATGGAATGCCTTCTCGTCCTCGGGGATGCAGCGCAGGATCTCGCCATGGAATCCGACGATGTAGTGGGCGCTGGCCGAGATATCCGGCTTCAGGTCGGCGTCGTCCTGGGTCTTCAATGACTCCCAGTAGTCGCGGGCGCCGCGGGGGCCCTGCTCGGGATTGCCGAGGTAGTGGACTACGATCGCCATGACG
>JAQTUK010000005.1 GCA_028710285.1 Methylacidiphilaceae bacterium
CGACCCAGCTCCCGGGAGGCTGCCTTGGCCTCTCGGCAGACGGCCGCGATCTGATCTTCCAAGGAAATCATGGCTTCATTCCCGCCAGGAAGAGGGTGCCCACCGGCTCGCCGGAGGCAATCTTCCGGAGAATCTCCTTCTCCCGGCCATCGGCGATCTGCATGGGGATGCCGGCGCTTCCGGCGATCCGAGCCGCCTCCACCTTCGTCGCCATTCCGCCCACGGAGCGCTCGCTCCGCGTTTTTCCCGCCATCGCTTCGATTTCCTCCGTTATCCTTTCGACCAGCGGGATAATCCTCCCGCCACCGTCGTCCCGTTCCCGCAAGCCGGGAACATTGGAAAGAATGATCAGCTTGTCCGCCTCCACCATGGCGGCCACGTGTGCGGAAAGCCGATCGTTATCCCCAAATTTGATCTCCTCATAGGAAACTACGTCATTTTCATTGATGACGGGAATGAAGATTCCTCGAGCCAGCAGATGCTCGATCGTTTTCTGCGCGTTTTCGTAGAGGGTGCGGCTATCCAAATCGAGGTAGGTCAGCAAAAGCTGTGCGACATGAAAGCCGCGTTCGGAGAAGAGTTCCTCGTAAAGGCGCATGAGCTGCGGCTGACCGACCGCGGCGCACGCTTGCAGCTCCTCAATCGCCGTGGGTCGCCTTTGATATCCCAAGAGCTCCATTCCGCTGCCGATCGCTCCCGAACTGACCAAAACGATCTCCCAGTCCTCTGCCTTGAGCATGGCGACCTGCTCGACCAGCCGGCGAATCTGCGGTAGATCGAGATTTCCTTCCGGAGTGCTCAAAATCCCTGTTCCCAGCTTGACGACCCATCGTGGCTGCGATCGTCCGGCACGCTTCTCCCCAGCCAAAAACCGCATGGATATCTATATGAGGGCTCTCCCTGGTTCCCGCAACGGCTTTTTCCTGGTCGCCGCAGTCTCCCCTCCTGGCTCGGAAGACGAAATACGCTCCAACGCCGTTAAATGCCTCTTTTCTTTAGAAGCAAATGGACGCAGATTGGCCCGCAAGAGCCTATCCCCCCATGAGCCTTCCTGCGGAGATTCTCTTAGTTGGCTGCGGGTATGTGGGTACCCGGGTCGCCCAAATCCTGCGCGATCGGCGGGTCGGCTTGCAGGCATGGGTGCGAACGGAAGCGAGCCGGGCGCGGCTGAGTGAGCTTGCGATTCCGGCTATCGTGGGCGACATCGGGTCCCGCGAGGCATGGGAAAGCCTGACGAAGCCTCCCGGTTTTCTCCTCTATGGTCCCTCTTCTTCTCGTGGAGGAACGGTCGAATACCGAAACGTTTTCCTCGCGGGGCTTTCCCACGCGCTGCGACAGTTTCCCGAAACCCCCCTTCTCTTCCTATCCTCGACTTCGGTTTATGGCCAGCTGACCGGCGAGATCGTCGACGAAGGATCCGGTGCCGATCCGGATTCGGAAACCGGCCGCATCCTTCGGGAAGCGGAGGAGATGGTATTGGATAGGGGTGGGGTCGTTCTGCGAATCGCCGGGATTTACGGCCCGGGCCGGACCCGGCTTCTCGATCGGTTTCTGAGCGGCGAGGCGGCGATTTCCACCATGGATCGCTGGATCAATCAGGTTCATCGAGACGACGTCGTCTCCGCCATTCTTCACTTCCTTGCCTTGCGTCGCCGTCGGGAAGTGGTCAACGTCGCGGATGACGAGCCGGTAAGGGAAAGTGGCTTTTACGGGTGGTTGGCGGACACGCTGGGGAAGATCCCTCCTCCGCAGAGCGGAGAAAGCAGGGTTGCTTCCTCGAAGCGGAGGCTGACGCACAAGAGAGTTTCCAACGCAAAGGCACATGCCTTGGGATGGAAGCCTCTCTATCCGTCATTTCGCGAGGGTCTTCTTCCGCTCTTGCCCAGCCGAACGCCGCCGCCCGTGCCAGGAGGAAAGGAAAGATGCAACGAGCAAAGTTACTAGAGGGCCGCGTGGTTGCCGCCGGCCTCCATCAACGAACCAAGGCGCGAGTGGCCGAGCTCCGTCGGCGGGGGGTGGAACCAGCGGTCACCTTTTTTCGCGTCGGCGAGGATCCCGCTTCGGAACTCTACGTGCGCATGAAGGAGAAACGAGCGAAGGATCTCGGGATCCTCTCCGAAGTGATCGCCATGCCCAGCTCGACCACCGAGCGCGAGCTCCTCACCCGATTGGAGGAGAAGAATCGAGACTCCCGGATCCACGGCATCCTGGTGCAGATGCCCCTTCCCCGGCAGATCCGGACGGAGGCGGTCTGCCAAACGATCGACCCCTCCAAGGATATCGACGGCTTTCACCCGATCAATGCCGGCAAGCTGCTCTTGGGAGACCCTTCCGGATTCCCTCCCTGCACTCCCGCGGGGATCTGCGAGATTTTCCGGCACTACGGCCTGGTCACGGCCGGGGCGGAAGTGGTGATCCTGGGGAGGAGCAATATCGTAGGCAAACCCCTCGCCGCCCTCCTGTTGGCCAAAGGTCCGCAAGGAGATGCCTCCGTAACGGTCCTTCATTCCCAGAGTCGCCACATTCCGGAGCATTGCCGGCGCGCAGACTTCTTGATCGCCGCCCTGGGGAAGGCGGAATTCGTGCGAGGCGACATGATCAAGGCCGGGGCCGTCGTGGTCGACGTCGGAGTAACCCGCCTTCTGGATTCTTCCCTTCCGGGAGAGAGCCGGATCGTTGGAGACGTCCACTTCTCGGAAGCATGCCAAGTCGCCGGCTGGCTCACGCCGAATCCGGGCGGAGTCGGCCCCATGACCATCGCCATGCTCCTTGCGAACACCGTCAAGGCCGCCGAACGCTCTGCCGGCTGCGGAGCGGACTAAAGGACTGTCCCTCCGCTTCCGCTCTTCGACACGGGCATCCCGGAGCGCGACTGGCGCCCGCGGCGCCTGTTCGGACTACTCCCCGCGGACTACTCCCCGCTCGGGCTAGCCGCCGAAGCCCGTTGCAGGAGTTGGCTCCACTGCGGCTTTCCGGCTGGAGCCTCCTCTTCGCCCAAATCGGGCTGAACCGGCGGTTCTCCATGCTCCACCAACCGGAGATGGCGATAGGTGCGGAAACCCGTGCCAGCCGGAATCAAGTGTCCCATGATGATGTTTTCCTTGAAGCCTCGGAGCTTGTCGATCTTGCCCAGCGTCGCGGCCTCGGTAAGAACCCGCGTCGTGTCCTGGAAGCTCGCGGCGGCGATGAAGCTCTCGGTTTCCACCGAGGCCTTGGTGATCCCAAGGAGCACCGGCACTCCTTCGGCCGGCTTGCCGCCCTTGGCCTCGACTTCGCGGTTGGCCCGTTCGAATTCCAGCCGGTCGACCTGCTCTCCCCACAAGAACGGGGCGTCTCCGGCATCGAGGATCTTCACCTTGCGCAGCATCTGCCGGATGATGATCTCGATATGCTTGTCGTTGATCTCAACACCCTGGAGACGATAGACTTCCTGCACTTCGTTGAGAAGATATTCCTGAAGCTCCTGAACCCCGCCCACCTCCAGGATCTCCTGCGGGACGATCGGGCCCTCGGTTAATTGCTGTCCTTTGCGCACGACGTCGCCTTTGAAGACGATCAGGTGCTTGGAAAGCGGAATCAGATGTTCCTCTTCCTGGCCCGATTGCGGATCCTGGATCAAAAGACGCCGCTTCCCGCGGACGATGCCGCCGTCTTCGACGATTCCGTCGATTCGCGCGATTTCCGCCGAGTCCTTGGGTCGCCGCGCCTCAAAGAGCTCGGCAACGCGAGGCAGGCCGCCCGTGATGTCTTTGGTCTTGACCAGCTTTCGGGGTGTCCGGGCGATCCGCTGACCGGCAGCGACCTCCTCCTTCGGCTTGACCTCGATGCGGGCTCCTGCGGGAATGCCGTAAAAGGCGAGCGCTTCTCCGCTCTTCGGATCTCGAATCACGATCTGCGGGTGGAGGTCGTGCTTATGCTCGATGACAACTGTTCCGATCTGCTTGGTCGTCTCGTCGAGTTCCTTCTTGACCGTGACCCCCTCGAGGATGTCGTGGAATTCCACGACTCCAGCCTTCTCCGTCAAAACCGGCACATTATAAGGATCCCACTGGACGAAGACTTGCCCCTTCTTGACCTCGCCGCCGTCCGAAACGGAAACAAGGCTGCCCATGACGATCGTGTGGCGCTCCAGTTCGCGCCCGGTGGCGTCCACGACCGACAGGAATCCGGATTTGTTCAACACGACGAAGTTGCCATCCAGAGAACGAACGACCCGGAGGTCGACGTACTGGACCAGGCCGTCATTCTTCGCTCGGATCTGCGGCTGTTTAAAAATCTGCGAAGCGGTTCCGCCGATGTGGAATGTCCGCATCGTCAGCTGGGTGCCTGGCTCGCCGATCGACTGAGCGGCAATCACTCCGACCGCCTCGCCCAGCTTTGCCACGCGATTGGTCGCGAGATTGAGCCCATAGCACTTGGCGCAAACTCCCCATTTGCTCTCGCAAGTGAGGGCAGACCGGATCCGCAGCTTCTCCACGCCCAGCTGCTCGATGGCGCGCACCTTCGCGTCGTCCAGGAGATCCCCGCTGACCACCAGCTTCTTGCGGGTGACGGGATCGGTAATCTCTTCGCACGAGACTCGGCCGTAGATCCGGTCGCTCAGCTTGACGATCTCTTCGTCTCCTTCGTAGATCGCCTGCGCGACCAGTCCGTTCGTGGTTTCGCAATCCTCCTCGGTAACTACCACGTCCTGGGCCACGTCATGGAGCTTCCGCGTCATGTAACCAGCATCCGCCGTCTTGAGCGCCGTATCCGCCAAGCCCTTTCGCGCGCCATGGGTGCTGATGAAGTATTCCAGGACGGAGAGTCCTTCCCGAAAATTGGAAGTGATCGGGCGCTCGATGATTTCGCCGGATGGCTTCGCCATCAAGCCTCGGATTCCCGCCAACTGCCGCACCTGTTGACGATTTCCCCGCGCCCCCGAATCGACCATCAGGAAGAGCGGATTAAACTCAGCCCGCTCCCGACTGCCTTCCAGGGTTCGGAAGATCAGGCCAGAAATCTCGTCCGTTGCCTGGGTCCAGATGTCGACGATCTTGTTGTAGCGCTCCCCGTCCGTAATCGCGCCCGAGCGGTACTGGCGTTCGACGACGGTCACTCGGTCCTGGGCCTTCGAGACAACCCGACCCTTCTCTGGCGGGATAATCATGTCGCTCATCCCGATAGAAATCCCCGCCCGGGTGGCCTCTTGAAATCCGACCCGCTTGAGCCGGTCGAGGCAAATCGCGGTCTCTTCCCGGCCCACCAGTTGGTAGCAACGCAGGATGAGATCGCCGAGCTGCTTCTTGCCCGCAGGCTTATTGAAAAAGCCCAAATCCTTCGGCCAGATCTGGTGAAAAATTACTCTCCCCGGAGTCGTCTCGATAAATTTCTTCTCCTTGTCTCCCAGGAGCGTGTCTCGACCGAAATCGGGATTCGCGAAGAGAATGGGATCATGGGTCTTGAGGACCCCCTCTCCCAGGGCGAAGAGCACTTCGTCCGCATCGGCGCAAATGGGCCGCCGGGGCTGTGTAGACCCCGGAGGAAGCCGATGAGGCGACTGCGTGAGATAATAGCAGCCGAGCGTGATGTCCTGGGTTGGCGTCATGATCGGACGTCCGCTGGACGGCGAAAAAATGTTTTGGGAGGCAAGCATCAACAGCCGAGCCTCCAGTTGCGCCTCGATCGAAAGGGGCACGTGAACCGCCATCTGGTCGCCGTCGAAGTCCGCGTTGTAAGCGGTGCAAACCAGCGGATGAATCCGAATGGCATCGCCTTCGATCAGAACCGGTTCGAAGGCCTGCACCGAAAGGCGGTGCAGCGTCGGCGCTCGATTCAAAAGCACCGGATGGCCCTGGGTGACTTGATCGAGAACGTCCCAAACCAGAGGATCCTGCTTCTCGATCATCTTCTTGGCGCTTCGCACCGTATGGACGTGTCCCAGTTCCCGAAGCCTCCGAATCATGAACGGCTCGAATAGAACCAGCGCCATCTTCTTGGGCAAGCCACATTGGTTGAGCTTCAGTTCAGGCCCGACGACGATGACGGAGCGGCCGCTGTAGTCGACCCGCTTTCCCAAGAGGTTCATGCGGAAACGGCCCGTCTTCCCTCGGAGCATGTCCGAAAGCGACTTGAGCGGCCGATTCCCAACGCCAGTGACGGCCCTCCCGTGGCGACCGTTATCCAGGAGAGCGTCGACGGCTTCCTGCAGCATTCGCTTTTCGTTCCGAATGATGACCTCCGGGGTCTTCAGCTGCAGGAGGGTGCGAAGGCGATTGTTCCGGTTGATCACCCTCCGATAGAGGTCGTTGAGGTCGGAGGTCGCAAACCGCCCTCCTTCCAACGGAACCAGGGGCCGAAGATCCGGTGGAATGACCGGCAGGATCTCGAGGATCATCCACTCCGGTCGCGTCCCGATGCTCAGGAAACCCTGCACCAGCTTCAGCCGCTTGGCCATCTTCTTGCGGAGCTGCTTGCTGCGAGTCTGCTCCATGCTCTGGGTGAGCTGAGAAACGATCTCTTCCAGGTCGAGTTGCCGCAGGCAATCCCGCACGGCCTCGGCTCCCATCTTGGCGACGAACGATCCCTCCCCGTACTGCGCGACGGCATCCCGGTGCTCTGGCTCAGTCAGGAGCTGCTTCGGGCGCAGCTGGGTCTGTCCTGGATCGATGACCAGATAGTCTTCGTAATAGATCACCCGCTCGAGGTCGCGGGCCGTCATATCCATCATGAGCCCGAGCCGACTCGGCATGCATTTGAGAAACCAGATGTGCGCCACAGGTACGGCCAGGCGGATGTGGCCCATTCGCTGTCGGCGAACCCGCGAGAGAGTCACCTCGACCCCACAGCGATCGCAGACTACACCCTTGTACTTGATGCGCTTATACTTACCGCAGGCACACTCCCAATCCTTCGTCGGACCGAAGATTCGCTCGCAGAAGAGGCCTCCTTTTTCGGGCTTGAAGGTCCGGTAATTGATCGTTTCGGGATTCTTGACTTCCCCTTTGCTCCACGATTCGACGATTTCGGGCGAAGCGATGGTGATGCACGCTTCGTTGAAATCGCTCGACCGTTCCAACCCCAGAATCTCTCGAGCTGTCATGCCTTCGGTAACCATACTGTCCCTCCACCGCAATGCGGCTTTTCCAAACGCCTTCTACCTTCCATCGAGAAACCAGGATAGATCATGCCGCTTCCGGGCCGGCCGGAGCCCTCCGCTCCTCGCCACCCATCCTCTCCGTATCGGAGGGTTCCCGAATCCCGATCTTCGGGTCGAGGCAGAGGCCTTGGAGTTCCTTCACCAATACGTTGAACGATTCCGGACGACCGGGCTCCAAGTAGTTCTCCCCTTTCACGATCGTCTCGTAGATGCGCGTCCTCCCCGAAACGTCGTCCGATTTCACAGTAAGCATCTCTTGGAGTGTGTAGGCCGAGCCGTAAGCCTCCATCGCCCACACTTCCATCTCTCCAAAGCGCTGCCCGCCGTACTGCGCCTTCCCCCCGAGCGGCTGCTGGGTAACCAGCGCATACGGTCCAACTGCGCGGGCGTGGATCTTGTCGGCCACCATGTGGTTTAGCTTCATCATGTAGATGACGCCCACCACGACGCGCTGGTCGAAACGATCGCCGGTGCGTCCATCGTAGAGATCGGTCTTGCCGTCCTCGTCGAATCCAGCTTCCCGGAGGAAGTGTCGGATCTCTTCCTCTTTCACCCCGTCGAAGACGGGTGTGGCGATCGCAAACCCCAATTTCCTGGCGGCGATGCCCAGGTGCGTCTCCAGCACCTGGCCCACATTCATCCGGGAAGGCACCCCCAGCGGGTTGAGGACGATGTCGACCGGAGTGCCGTCCGGCAGAAAAGGCATATCCTCGACGGGAACGATCCGAGAAACCACTCCCTTGTTGCCGTGCCGGCCGGCCATCTTGTCCCCGACGGAGATTTTCCTCTTGCTGGCAATGTAGACCTTGACCTGCTTTACAATTCCCGGCTCGATGTCCTCGCGGCTTTCCACTTGATCGAGTTCGCCTTCCTTCTCGTTGCGAAGCTGCTCAAACTTCGACTCGAAGCTCCCGATGATCTCAAAGATCTTCGTTCGAATCGGGCTGGGATCGATCTCGATGTGGTCGCAGCAAGCGGCCATTTTTCGCAGGAGGGTCTTGGTAATCTTGCGGTTCGCCGGAATCAAAATCTCTCCGGTTTCCGCATCCACGACATCCAGCGGGATCTTTTCGTTCAGCAAAATGTTGGAGAGGGCCTGGGTCAGCTCTTCTTTGAGTTCGTCTTCCTTTTGCTCGTAGCGGCCTTCGATCTCCTTGACCTTCTGCTTGGCCTCGCTCAAGTCCAGTTTCTCCTTCTCGGCCTTGGACTGGTGGCTGCTCCCGCGCACGTCCATGCCGATCCCGCTTGTCCCGGACGGGACTCGTAACGAGGAATCCTTCACATCGGCCGCCTTGTCGCCGAAGATCGCACGCAGCAGTCGCTCCTCCGGGGCGAGCTCGGTCTCGCTCACCGGGCTGATCTTGCCGACCAGGATGTCGCCGGGCTTGACCTCGGCGCCGATCCGCACGATGCCGTCGGTACCGAGATTCTTTAGCGCCTCGTCTCCCACGTTCGGAATGTCCCTGGTGATCTCCTCGGGGCCCAACTTCGTATCCCGCGCGACAATCTCAAACTCATCGATATGGACGCTCGTGAAGAGATCTTCCTTGACCAGCCGCTCGGAGAGAATGATCGCGTCCTCGAAGTTGTAACCATTCCACGGCATGAAGGCGACGACCAGATTCTGCCCGAGAGCCAGCTCCCCGTTGGTCGTAGCTGGACCGTCCGCCAGCGGATCTCCCCGCTTCACGATGTCCCCTTTTCGGACGATCGGCTTCTGGTTGATGCAGGTCCCTGCATTCGACCGCATGAATTTCCGCAGCGAGAACGTGCGCATCCCGCCCTTTTTCTTCCTCTCGACTTCGCCCGAGGTCGGTTCAATCACGATTTCGGTTGCGCTCACCGAAGCAACCTTCCCATCGACGTCGCTCAGGAGGACCGCGCCGACGTCTTCAACAACGCGGCGCTCACACCCGGTCCCTACGATCGGAGCTTCCGGGCTTAGCAGAGGCACTGCCTGCCGCTGCATGTTCGAAACCATCAGGGCGCGGTTGGCATCGTCATGCTCCAGGAATGGGATCAGGGCTGTCGCGACGGAAACCATGTGCTTGGATGACACGTCAAGAAAGTTGACCTTTTCCCGATCGACCTCCATGAATTCGCCACGAAAGCGGACGGCGACACGCTTGGTCTGGATGTGTCCGTCTTCTCCCACGGGCGTGCTGGCCATCCCGATAATCACGTTTTCTTCCTGATCGGCAGACAAGTAAACGATTTCATCCCTCGCCTTGCCATTCACCACCTTTCGGTAGGGAGTCTCCAGAAACCCGTAGTCGTTGAAGCGGCTAAAACAGGCCATCGAAGCAATCAGACCGATGTTCGGTCCTTCCGGAGTCTCGATCGGGCAGATGCGCCCGTAGTGAGAAGGATGGACGTCGCGCACTTCGAAGCCCGCCCGTTCCCGGGAGAGTCCGCCGGGCCCGAGCGCCGAAAGCCGTCGCTTATGGGTGAGCTCCGAAAGCGGATTGATCTGGTCCATCAGCTGGGAGAGCTGGCTGCGTGCAAAAAAGTCGCGAATCGTGGCAGAGAGTGCCTTCGGATTGATCAGCTTCTGCGGCGTCATTCCCTCGGCGTTGACGTCGAAGAGCGTCATCCGCTCCTTGACGAGCCTCTCCGTTCGCGCCAAACCGATCCGACACTGGCTCGCCACAAGCTCGCCCACGCTTCTCACGCGCCGGTTTCCCAAGTGGTCGATATCGTCGGTCGTTCCCTCGCCGTGCTGGAGGGAGATCAGATAGCGCGTGGCCGCCACGATGTCTTCGGGCGTCAGGGTGCGCGTGTCCAAGCTCGTGTCGATCCCCAGCTTTTGATTGATCTTGTATCGGCCGACTCGACCCACGTCGTAACGCTTGGGATCGAAAAGGAGCCTCTTGAGCAGAAGCCGCGCGTTGGCTTCCGTCGGCGGATCCCCCGGTCGTAAACGCCGGTAGATCTCCTTGAGAGCCTCCGCTTGATCGCGCGCGGAGTCCCGGCGCAAGCACTTGACAATGGTGTCGTCCTCCCGGATGTCGACCACCCGGATCGTCTTGACCTCGGCCTCCAGCAAAAGACGCACCGCGGTCTTCGTGAGGGGCTCCAACCCTCTCACCAGCACCTTCTCCGCATCCCGGGGATCGCGCGCCTCGCTCACCAGCACCTTGTTGGGAAGATCCTCGTCGCTCGGCGGAGCCGCTTCGAGGTCGATCTCCTCGATCGGGTAGAAGAGCTCGAGGATTGCCTCGTCGCTTCCATGACCCAAGGCCCGAAGCAGCGTGGTGACCAGGAACTTTCTGCGCTTCTTTCTTCGATCCAAATGGACGTGCAAAAGGTCGCTCGTATCGAAAGCAACCTCGAGCCACGTGCCCCGATCCGGGATCACTCGAAACGAGTAGAGCACCTTGCCATTCAAGTGGAGACTCGACTCAAAGCAGATTCCCGGCGAACGGTGCAGCTGGCTGACGATCACCCGCTCCGCACCGTTAATGACGAAGCTTCCATGGTGCGTCATCAAGGGGAGCTCACCCATGTAGACGCGTTCTTCCTTGATCCCGTTTTCGTCCCGCAGGCGGAACGTCACGTACAACGCGGCCGCATAGGTCTCCCCATTTTGCAGGCAATGGAGCGGCGAAAACTTCGGCGGAGTCGACTCGTAGAAAAGATATTCCAGGCGCACCTTCCCGTCGTAGCTCTCGATGGGAAAGACTTCGAGAAGGACACCATGCAGGCCTTCCGGCTTCCGCTCGTTCGCGGGAACGCTCAACTGGAGAAACTCCTCGTAGGATCGAATCTGATGTGCAATCAGGTTCGGCAAGGGTACCGTTTCCGCAATCTTTCCGAAGTTTACTCGCTGCCAAGCTCTTGTACTCATGCCATTTTCCGCCATCTACTGGCCGGCGTCGACCGGCCCGGTCGGTCTCCCCACCGGGCCCCGACGCTCTCTTCTCCGATTCCGTTCGGATTGTTTATTGAATCTCGACCTGCGCGCCTGCTGCTTCGATCTTTTTCTTGATGGCTTCCGCTTCTTCCTTGGTTACTCCCTCCTTGACCGGCTTGGGAGCGCTTTCCACCAAGGCCTTTGCTTCCGCCAGGCCGAGTCCGGACACTGCCGCCCGAACTTCCTTGATCACCGCGATCTTGTTGCCGCCCACCGTCTTCAAGATTACATTGAAGGAGGTCTTTTCCTCTGCTGCCGCCTTTTGGGCCTCCGCCCCGCCTGCAGGAGCCGCCGCCACCGCGACGGGCGCTGCGGCGCTGACGCCCCACTTCTCTTCGAGCTGCTTAACCAATTCCGCCACTTCGAGAACCGTGAGGTTGCTCAACTGCTCTACTACCGCACTCAAGTCTGCCATGATGTCCTTTCCGATCCTGTAGCGCCACGCACCCGCGTCGGCGATTCTCCCCGGAGGGCTCCGAGGCTAGCAGGACCCTTCTCCCTTCCCTGTGGGCGCTTTACGCTGCCCTCTTCGGTTCTTCCACCGAAGCTTTTTAAAAAGCCGAATTCCGCCACTTCCCGCCTACTCCGGCGTCGCACCCGCCCGCTGCCTTTCATACGCGGCGAGCGTTCGCACCAGGGCCCGGGAGGGTTCCGCCAACCCGCAGAGCAGTCGCGTTGCGGGCGCCTGCAGAAGCCCAAGCATCTTCGCCAGCAACTCCTCTCGTCCCGGCAACTCGGCAATCGCTGCCGCCTCGGCGGCATTCAATGGACGTTCATCGAGCAGGCCGCCCACCAGCTTGGGCCGGGTGAATTCGGCTGCAAAATTCTTAAGGGTCTTCGCGGCGGCGATCATGTCGCCGTGAGCGATCGCGGCAACCTGCCCCTTCAACTCCCATTCCTCCGGAAGCTGCCGAGCCTGCTGCAGGATGCGTGTCAACGCCTGGACTTTCCCGACCCGGCAACGAGCCCCCGCGGCGGAGAGGCGCTGGCGCAATTCGCGAAATTCCTCTGCACGAAGGCCCACATAGGATACGAATAGAACATAGGCCGATCCCTCGAGCCAGTCCCGGATCTCCATCGAGAGCAATTCTTTTTCCGGCCTCATGATATGATCCCTTTCCGTTCCTTGCTATTTGCGCTGAAATGACCCGGCATCCAAAGGAATGCCCGGGCTGACCGTCGAGGAAAGAGCCAGCGATTCCACGAAGCGCCCCTTCGCGGCCGCCGGCTTCGCCTTCTGAACGGCCTCCATCGCCTGCATGGCGTTGTCCTGCAAAGCAGCCGCCGGGAACGAGCGCCTTCCGATCACGATGTGGACGTTGGCACTCTTGTCCATCTTGAACTCGACCCGTCCAGCCTGACACTCCGCCACCGCGGCAGCCACGTCCTCCGTGACCGTTCCGGTGCGGGGATTGGGCATCAGGCCCCGCGGACCAAGCACTCTGCCCAGCTTGCGCACCTCCTGCATGGCGTCGGGCGTTGCGATCGCAACGTCAAAGTCGGTGAAGCCCTCGGAAACTCTCTTAATCAAATCCTCGAAACCGACAAAGTGGGCCCCCGCGGTTTTCGCCGCCTCCGCCGCCGAACCCCGGGCAAAGACGGCGATTCGAACCTTCTTCCCAGAACCGTGCGGAAGCCGGAGACTGCCACGGACCATCTGCTCGCCTTGTTTTGGATCCACTCCTAAATGCATCGACAGCTCCACCGACTCGTCGAAGCGGGCCTTCGGCATCTTCGCCAGAACCTCCACGGCTTCGCCGATCCCGTAGGACTTTCCCGAGTCGAGATGCTTCACCGCCTCGCGGTATCGCTTGCTTCGCCTAGAACTCACGTCTCACTCCCTTTCTTCCGAACGATCCCGGTTGACTGCCCATCCTCTCGAGTCGCTCCTCGCTTTCACCCTTCGATGTCGATCCCCATGCTGCGTGCCGTGCCGGCGATGATGCGGAAGGCGGCTTCCTCGGAAGTCGCATTGAGGTCCTTCTTTTTCTGCCGGACGATTTCCATCACCTGCGCGCGTCCCACTTTTGCCACCTTGACGCGATTCGGCTCCTTGGAGGCAGTAGCGATGTTGGCCGCTTTCTTCAGCAGCACCGCCGCCGGCGGAGACTTCGTCACGAATGTGAAGGATTTATCCTTGTAAATCGTGATCACGACGGGGAGCAGCATCCCGGTCTCCTTCTGCGTCTTCGCGTTGAACTCCTTGCAGAAGCCCATGATGTTCACGCCGTGCTGCCCGAGAGCCGGACCGACGGGCGGAGCGGGGTTCGCTTGCCCGGCCGGAATTTGGAGCCTAACGATCGCATGTACTTCCTTGGCCATTTTCTTCTTCCTCCTTCACCCGCTGATCCGCATGGAGCGCACTCCCTGTAACACGGCTATGCCCTGCGGCGACAGCGATCGCGTCCTTCTTATGCCGCCTTTTCCACTTGCCAGAATTCCAACTCCACCGGCGTCGAGCGGCCAAACATGTTAACGGAAATCCAAAGCTTTCCGCGCTCCAGGTCCACCTCTTCGACAACCCCTTCCGAATTCAAAAACGGACCGTCGCCCACCTTGACTCGATCCCCGACGGCAAAGGAGGTCTTCGGCGTGGGCCGTTCCTTCCCTTCTTCCATCTGTCGGAGGATGTCTCCCACCTGCTCGGGTGGCATCGGCAATGGATTTTCCCCACCCGCAAAGCCGATGACGCCCGGAGTCTCCCGGATGAAGTACCAACTCCGTTCGATGAGCTTGTCTTGAGGGTCGCGAAGCTGCATCCGGACGAAAACGTAACCGGGGTAGATTTTCCGGTCCATTTGGACGCGCTTTCCCCTCCGGATCTCCGAAACGCGCTCCACCGGGATCACCACTTGCCCGATCAGGTCTCCCATCTCCTCGGTTTGAATGCGCCTCTCGATGCTCTTCTTCACCCTCCCTTCGTGAGCCGACAGCACGTGCAGAACGTACCACTGACCCCGATCTTCCGGAGTTGCCTCTGCGCTTCCACCCTGCTCCTCGGTCAATCCGGCTTCGCGCACTTCTTCCAAGGGTTTCATCGACATCCTACAAGTGCAACCTCGTCACGAAGCCGACCACGCGAACGAGCAAAAAATCGGCTAGCGTCACTACCGCGGCAAGCAACACCGAGGAGATCGCGACCACCACGGTCGAGTCGATCAATTCCCGGTATCGGCGCGCCCCTTTTTCTTGCGGTTCCCATGGCCATGCACATTTTTTCAGCTCCCCCATTACCTCGGCCAGAAAGGCCGCCACCCGCTTCCTGTGTCGCGCCCAAGCCCATCCGAGCGCGCCAGCGATCGTGGCGCCGATCGCCAGAGCGATCCATGTTGATAAGGAAATGCTTCGCATAGCCGCAGGGCAGGAGGGACTCGAACCCCCAACCGACGGTTTTGGAGACCGCTACTCTACCAATTGAGCTACTGCCCTGTTACCGGGACTCTCTTTTTAGATACGCAGATTCGATGCCGGTTGCAACTCGTTCGCTACGCCAGAATCTCCACGACCCTGCCGGCGCCAACGGTCCTGCCCCCTTCCCGAATCGCAAAGCGCATCGCTTTTTCCATCGCGATCGGTGTGATCAACTCGACCTCCACCTCGACATTGTCGCCTGGCATCACCATCTCGACCCCTTCCTTCAACTTCACATTACCTGTGACGTCGGTCGTGCGAAAATAAAATTGAGGCCGGTAGCCCGCGAAAAAGGGCGTGTGACGCCCTCCTTCCTCCTTGGTGAGCACGTACACTTGGGCCTTGAACCTCGTGTGTGGAGTAATGCTTCCCGGCTTTGCAATGACCTGGCCTCGCTCGACGTCCTCTTTCTTCGTGCCGCGGAGCAGGACCCCTACGTTGTCTCCGGCCTCTGCGGATTCAAGGATTTTCCGGAACATTTCAATGTCCGTCACCACGGTCTTCACGGTTGGACGGATGCCCACGATCTCCACCTCTTCCATCCTCTTGAGCACTCCTCGCTCCACACGACCAGTCACCACCGTTCCGCGGCCTTCAATGTTGAAGACGTCCTCGACCGGCATAAGGAAGGGCAGGTCTTTCGGACGCTCCGGGATCGGAATGTACTCGTCCATCGCCGCGATCAGCGCCAGGATGTTCTTTTCCTGCTCGGGATCTCCTTCCAGGGCCTTGAGCGCGCTTCCCCGAACGATCGGGATCTTCTCTCCTGGAAATTCATATTTGCTCAGCAGCTCACGCACCTCGAGCTCGACCAGATCGATCAATTCCTGGTCATCGACCATGTCGACCTTGTTGAGAAAGACCACGACAGCAGGAACCCCGACCTGGCGAGCCAGCAGGATATGCTCACGCGTCTGTGGCATGGGGCCGTCCGGCGCGCTCACGACGAGAATGGCTCCGTCCATCTGAGCGGCACCCGTGATCATGTTCTTGATGTAGTCGGCATGGCCCGGGCAGTCGACGTGCGCGTAGTGGCGCTTTTCGGACGCATACTCGACGTGCGTGGTGCTGATCGTGATGCCGCGCTCCCGCTCTTCCGGAGCGTTATCGATCTGATCGTAACCCTTCATCTCCGCAAGACCCTTCTTGGCAAGGACGGAGGTAATCGCCGCAGTCAGCGTGGTTTTCCCATGATCCACATGCCCGATGGTGCCTACATTCACATGCGGCTTCGAACGTACGAAACTCTCTTTCGCCATGAATACTCCTCGCTTCTTTTCTTCTTAACCTTTCCGGTTCCCAAAACTGTATTTCTTGTCTCTCTTCCTTGCGGCCGAGCCCATGACCGGGCTTGAACCGGTGACCTCGTCCTTACCAAGGACGTGCTCTGCCAACTGAGCTACATGGGCATTCGCCGCTCCCTTTCTTGAGACAAGACCCCGTCCTTGAGAGAAGGATAACCATGGCCATGTTCACCGCAAATGTCAAGCCCGCCTTTGCCTCGGTGGAAAAAGATTCTCAGCCGCTCTCCGAATCCTCCTTCTCTACCGTCCGGCGCTCCTCCGCGACGAGCCGGAGCACTCGTGCATCCAGGCGACCGGTCGCGAGTCGCAGCCGAACCTCTCTACCGATGAGATCGGGTCGGGCCTCCCGCAGAATACGGTCTTGCTCGTCGAAAGCGATCGCATATCCGCGCCGCAGTGTCGACTCCGGGCTCAGGGCGGCCAGCCGGGCAGCCCATTGGCCGACCCGTTCCCTTAAGCGCCGAACCTGCTCCTCGCATCGCAGGGCCTTCCAGTGGCGCCCCAGAGATTCCCAGCGCTCCCTCTTGATCGATAACGCCTGCCTCCACGCACGGCCAAGCGCCTCCTCTTCCTCATCCACCATCTGCTGCCAGCGCAAGATCATGCGGGAGGGCTCGGAAAAAAACGGGTTTCCCGCCACTCGCGCCAGCCTTTCGTGGCCTAGCTCCAACATCCTTGCCACCGCGCGCTCCGCCCTTCGCCCCAACTGCGCAACTTCCGCGCGCCAGTCGCTCCAATCGCGAGCGATCAACTCTGCCGCGGCGGAGGGCGTTGGAGCTCTCAGGTCCGCAGCCAAATCGGCAATCGTAAAATCGGTTTCGTGGCCGACCCCCGAGACCGTGGGCACGCGACAATCCGCCAGAGCGCGAGCCACGACTTCCTCGTTGAACGGCCACAGATCTTCCAGGCTGCCCCCGCCGCGGGCGATCACCAGAACGTCGACGGACGGAGAGCCGTTGAAGGCCCGGATTGCGGCGGCAATCGCCTTAGCAGCCTGGGCTCCCTGCACCGGCACATCCCGCACGAAGATCTCCAACCCTGGGGCGCGCCGCTCCAGAATCCGCAGAAAATCCTGGATCACGGCACCCTTGAGGGAAGTGACCAGGCCGACTCTTTCCGGAAAGGGAGGGAGCCTTCGCTTCCGCGCGGAATCGAATAGCCCTTCGGCCGCGAGCTTCCTCTTCAGCGCCTCCAGCCGCTCGAGCAGAGCTCCCTCACCCCGGGCTTGCACGTCCGTAGCAACGACTTGGTATTGACCTCGCGCTTCGAAGATCGTCAACCGTCCCCGGACGACGACTGCGGCGCCTTCTCGGAGACGAATCGGCAGGCGAGCCGCGTCGGAGCGGAACAGGACGACCTGGATGACCGCCTGCTCGTCCTTGAGGGTGAAATAGAAGTGACCCGATGTCGGACTCCGAAGGTTCGAGATTTCTCCTTCGACCCACACTTGGGGAAAGCCTGCCTCGAGAAGAGCTCGGACTCTCCGCGTCAATTCGCCGACCGAAAGGGGCTTTTCCGCACCCCCCCCGGGCGTTGCCGTTTCGGTCCTGGACTTCCCCCAGAAGTCAAGCTCCTGCTCTTCTACGAATGGATCCCCTGCCATAGTTTTCGATCGATCACGCTCTGAATGACCTCCGGATAGAGACGATGCTCCGCTTCTTGAATCCGGGCATGCAGGATCTCGGGAGTATCTCCCGGCAGGATCGGGACTCTCTCTTGCCCAAGGATCGGGCCGCTATCCACCTCAGGCTCCACCCAATGGACCGTGCAACCCGTCTCGGTCACTCCGGCCTCCAATGCCTGCTTCCAGGCCTCTTTCCCCTTGAAGGCGGGGAGGAGCGAGGGATGAATATTCAGGATCTTTCCCGGGTAAGCAGCCAGAAGCGGCCCCTTGAGCACCCGCAGAAAGCCGGCGAGGACCACCAAGTCAACCTGGAACCGCCGGAGGCACTGGGCAAGCTCCTCCTCGATCTCCGGCTCAAGCCAGGTCCGGAACCTCCCCTGTCGCAAGACGGCCGTCTGGATTTTCGCTTCTCGAGCCAGTTCCAAGATCCCAGCATCCTCCCGATCGCTGATGACCACAGGAATCGAGGCGGAAAGTCGTCCTGAGGCGATCGAGTCCAGGATCGCGGCGAAGTTGCTGCCGCGCCCCGATCCCAGGACTCCCAATAAAACCCTCTTCCGCGAATTCATCCCTTTTTCAGAGCCTGCCAAGCCGCCGTGGTCGACCTTCCCTCCACCAGCGGAAAAAACCGGATTTCCGCGCCCATCCTTTCCAGTGCTTCGCGCTCTTCGGCGTCGAGCGTTTCTCGCCGGTAGTCGCCGCCCTTGACGTAGACCGTCGGCCGCACCGCTTGGAGAAACGCGGTCGCCCGCCTGCCAGAGAAGACCGTTACGAGGTCGACCGGTCGCAGACCGGCAAGGAGCTCTGCTCGTTCCGCCTCGGGATGAATGGGTCGATTCTCTCCTTTTTGTGACTGCACCGATCGATCGTCGTTGACTCCCACCCAGAGCAAGTCCCCCAGCGATCGGGCAAAATCAAGACAGCGAAGATGGCCGACGTGAAGGAGATCGAAACAGCCATTGGTCACGACGATCCTTTTCCCTTCGAGTTCCGCTCGCACGCGAGGAATGTCCATCATCGAGACGAACCCGCGTTTCTCGCTCGCCTTCGCCTGCGGTCGCCGATACGGCCCTTCCTGCCTCCCTCTCGCCTGGTTTTCCATTCGCGCCTTACTTCTCCATAGCACTTCGGGATCAGATCGGACCATCGCCTGCCCTCATCCTTGCCATCCATCGCCGACCATCTCCTCCGGCCGGACCAACTCGTCGAACTCCTGCGCGGACAAGTGGCCATCCCTCACGCAAACTTCCCGAATGGTCTTATGCTCCCGATAGGCTTGCTGCGCAATCTTCGCCGATCGGTCGTAGCCCAGCCGGGGAGTCAGAGCCGTGACGAGCATCAGCGATCGCTCCACCTCGCCGCGAAGCACGTCGAGGTTCGGACGCAGTCCTTCCAGGCAGAAGGTTCGGAAAAAGCGGCAGGCGTCGCTCAGGAGCCGGATGGAGTTCAGGACATTGAACACGATCATCGGCTTGAACACGTTAAGCTCGAAATTTCCTTGCGAACCCGCAAACCCAACCGCTGCATCCGCCCCCATGACCTGGATGCAGACCATCGCCATCGCCTCGGACTGCGTGGGATTGACCTTCCCCGGCATAATGGAAGAACCGGGCTCGTTTTCCGGCAGGAGCAACTCCGCTAATCCGCAGCGCGGACCCGAGCCCATCCAGCGGATATCGTTGGCCAGCTTGAGAAGAGACGCTGCCAAGTTGCGCAGGGAAGAACTGACGGCCAGAAGCGGCTCATGGGAAGCCAGCGCGGCGAACTTGTTGGGAGCGGAAAAGAAGGGCAATCCCGTCCACTCCGCGAGTTTGGCCGAAACCCCTTCGCCGAAGCCAGCGGGCGCATTGAGCCCAGTGCCGACAGCCGTCCCGCCGATCGCCAGGCCATGGAGAGGAGCCATGCGGCCACGAAGGTCGGTGAACGCCAGCTCGATCTGTCCCACATATCCCCCGAATTCTTGTCCAAGCGTCAAGGGCACGGCATCCATCAGATGTGTTCGACCGATCTTGACGATACCCGAGAACTCCTGGCTGCGCCTCCGCAGACAATCGACCATCTTATCCAATTCCGGACAGAGCCCGTGGTGAAGCGCCAGCGTCACAGCCAAATGCATGGCCGAAGGAAAAACGTCGTTCGAAGACTGCGATCGATTGACATCGTCATTGGGATGGATTGGACTTTTCCCTCCGCGTCTCCCTCCTGCCAACTCGTTGGCTCGTCCCGCGATGACCTCATTGCAATTCATGTTGGATTGCGTGCCGCTTCCGGTCTGCCAGACCCGCAGAGGAAACTCGTCGTCGAACCTTCCCGCCTGGACCTCATCGGCGGCTGCCACGATCCACCTGGCTTTGTCCCCAGGAAGAACTCCCAGTTCGCGGTTGACCAGCGCCGCTGCTTTCTTCAACAGGGCGAGAGCGCGAATCACTTCGATCGGCATCCGTTCCGAACCGATCGCAAAATGAATCAGGGAGCGCGCGGTCTGCGCCCCGTAATAGCGATCGGCCGGGACGGAGATGGATCCCATGCTATCCGTTTCCTGCCGCGTCAGCGTTTCGTGATCGGCGAGACCCTCCGCCGAATCTTCAATGCCCGAGCTCATGCTTTAAGATCTCCTTTGCCTTGCTCACGTCGGCTTCGATCTCCGCCCCAGGCTCCGGATACCGAAGCTTCAACTCTTCCAGCCGCTCGATCAGGATGCTTGCCGCCGCAAGCTGAGTAAACCATTTGTAATCGGCGGGCAGAACGTACCACGGCGCCTCCGGCGCGCTGGTGGCGCCGAGCATTTCCTCGTATGCCGACTCATACTCGTGCCAGAACTCCCGTTCCTGGATGTCTGCCAAGGAAAATTTCCACCGCTTCTCCGGCCGGTCGATCCGGTCCAGAAGCCGCTTGGCCTGCTCTTTCCGGGAGAGATGAAGGAAAAATTTGACGATGGTCGTCCCGGCCCGAAAAAGATGCCGCTCGAAGCAGAGGATGTCCTCGAACCGCTCAGACCAGAACCCTGGGTTCGTCGCTGACTTTCGAGCACTCTCGGCCGACAAGAGTCTCGGGTGGACCCGGACGACCAGCACCTCCTCGTAATAGGACCGATTGAAGATCCCAATTTTGCCCCGCTCCGGAAGCCGCCTTCCACACCGCCAAAGATAATCGTGAGCGGACTCCTCCTCCGTCGGCTGGCGGAAGCTCGACACCTCCACTCCTTGTGGGTCGAGCCCGGAGAGAACATGCCGGATCAGGCTGTCCTTGCCCGCGGAATCCATGCCTTGGAGGATGATCAGCAGGGCGAAGGATCGTGCGGCAAAGAAGAGTTCTTGCCGCTCCGCAAGCTTGCTCACGTCCAATTCCAGCTTCTCCCGGGCCTCTTCCTTCGAGCCGAATCCGCCCGTGTAGCCCGGGTCTCTGCCGTGCAAGGGATTTGCCTCTTTTGGCGAGACCGCAAAATCGCTGGCGCGCATGTTCGTCGTCGATCCGCTCCTCTCGCAGGCTGCCTTTCCGAAACCAAAGACGATCTCAAGCTTGCCGCGATCCGCTCGCGCGGGCATTCGCAATGCTCACCACCGGGGCCAAGGGGAATCCTGCGCCTGCTCTCCGCCTGCGCAATCTCCTTTCCTAGGCAAAGTAAGCCTTCAGAACATACTGCTGCAACATTCGCTGCGCGTTGAAGAAGGAGCCATTGAGCGCGATCCCTTGACGCATGACGCGTGCGTATCCGTCGTCATCTCCATAGAACAAGGGAACGATGACATTCTCGAGCTTGTCGTAAAGATCACGCGCATCCCTCGCAACGTCGGAACCTTCTTTCCGCCGATAGTAATCCGGTCCGATCGACCAGCCGGTTATCCCCTCGATGCACCCTTCGATCCACCAGCCGTCGAGAACCGAAAAACTGGGGACCCCGTTGATCGCGGCCTTCATGCCGCTTGTTCCGGAAGCCTCGAGCGGAGGTTGCGGCGTATTGAGCCACAGATCCACCCCGGCAACCAAGAGCCGAGCCAGGGCCAAGTCGTATTCCGCGAGATAGATCATCCGGACTTCCGGCAGAAGGCGGGCCTGCGACTGGATGATTCGTTGAATGGCCCGCTTTCCCTCCTCGTCCTGCGGATGGGCCTTGCCGGCGAAAATGAGTTGAACCGGCCCTTTGTCGCGAGAAATGCGCTTGAGCCGCTCGATGTCGGTCAGGATTAATTCCGGTCTCTTGTATGCGGTCGCTCGCCGAGCGAACCCGATGGTCAGGGCATCCAGGGCCATCCCCGCGTTGGTCTCTCGATTTACGTACTGAAGCAGACGCGCCTTACTCTCCTCGTGCGCCTGTCGAACCTCCGCGAGAGGAATCGCCATCGCATAGCGAACGCTGAAAGCATCGGCGCGCCAGCCAGGGATGTGCCGGTCGAAGAGATCCTGCATGGACCGGCTCGCCCAATAAGGCAGGTGAATGCCGTTGGTGATCGAATCGATCGTCGCGGGATAGAATAAGGCGCGAGAGACTTCCGAGTGCCGCTTGGCAACGCCGTTGATGTAATGGCTGAACTCAAAGGCGAGATGGGTCAGGTTGACTTCCTCGTCGCAACAAAATCGGCCTTTGTATTCGCCGTCGGCGATCGCGGGCAAGTGGATGACCTTCCGCACCATTTCCAGCGGGAAACGGTCGTGCCCCGCCGAGACGGGCGTGTGGGTGGTGAAGGCGCACTTGCTCCGCACTGCTTCCACATCTTCTCCGGTGGGCTCCGATCGGCCGGCGCGCGCGGCCTCCTCCTCGAGGAGTGCCAGAGTGAGCAAGCTCGAATGCCCTTCGTTCATATGAAAGAGCTCGAGCCGCCCAAACCCAAGCTTGCGCAGCATCCGGACCCCTCCGATGCCCAGGATCACTTCCTGGCAGAGCCGATAGTGACGATCCCCGCCATAGAGAAAATACGAAAGAGTACGATCCCACTCGGAATTCTCCGGGAGATCAGTGTCGAGAAAAAGGATTGGAACCCTTCCTTCGCCGGCGTCGCGGATCCAAAAAAGCCACGCGCGCACCTGCACGGTCCGCCCTTCCAGAACGATCGATACCCTCTCGGGAAGCTCGCACAAGACATTTTCCGGAGACCAGGCGACTGGTTCCTCCCGTTGCCATCCTTGGGAGTCGAGGCGTTGAAAGAAGTAGCCCCGCCGATAGAGCAGGGTAACGCCGACCATCGGGAGCAGCGATCCGGCGGCGGCACGGAGCGTATCGGCCGCCAAGACGCCTAGCCCGCCGCTGTAGGTCGGAATCTCCTCGTCCGCCGCCATTTCCATGGAGAAGTAGGCAACCTTGGCGGAGAGGCTTTCGCGAAGCAGGCCGTCGATTGCCGCAAGCGGCTTGTCCGGGTCGGGGGGAATCATTGCACCAGAGTTGAAATCGGCTTCCCCGGCCCTTCGATCGCGCCGCGGGCCGAGCCGCTTTCCTCCGCTCCCGCTCGGCGAGCCGATTCCGATTGCGAACGCGCGCACGCACGTGCGGTGCGGAGAAAATCAAAGTTGTGCTGGCTCACATCGGCCTTGCGGGGTAGCATTACCGCGGTTGTGGCCGCTTTGGGCGAGAGAGCAAAGCTTTTCGTTCTTCCCTCATCCTCGTCTGCGGCGCACTGAGCCAAGGGACATGTCCTCGATGAGGCAACTTCCGAGGAGCAATCGTTCTCCGCGCTTCTCGCGTCAAAGGACGCGCACACACTACCGCCTCCCTTTTCCTCCTGTCAAGAAGATGGGCCAACTCCTGGTGCTTCTCCTCGCCTGGTGCCTTCTCCTGCGAGCGGAAGCGGCCTCGATCTTGCTCGGGATCGACGTTCTCGAACGCACCCAATTCGCCCCGTTGAAAGGGAAACGGGTCGGCCTGATCACCAACCAGGCCAGCGTGGATTCCGCAGGGCGCCCGACCCGCCTGGTCCTCCAGCGTGCTCCCGGAGTCCGGCTCGTGGCTCTATTTGCCCCAGAGCATGGCATCTCCGGTGACATTCGCGCGGGAAGGCGCGTCTCCTTCCACCGCGATCGGGTCACCGGCCTGCCCGTGTATCCCCTCTACGGCGATACGCGCCGCCCAACCGCTGCCATGCTGGCGGGCCTCGACGCCCTGGTCTTCGAGCTCCAGGATATCGGTTGCCGCAGCTATACGTACATCAGCACCATGGTCGAAGCCATGGATGCCGCAGGGGAACTCGGCATTCCCTTTTTCGTGCTCGACCGGCCCAATCCGCTGGGGGGCCGCCGGATCGAGGGACCTCTCGTTCATCCATCCTGGGAGTCGTTCGTGGGGCGGATCCCGGTGCCCTACGTCCATGGCATGACCGCCGGGGAGATCGCCCGGATGGCGAACCGGAGGGGCTGGGTCCACCACCCCTGCTCTCTCCAGGTCATCGCCATGGAGGGATGGCGACGCGACATGGTCTGGGAAGACACCGATCTACCCTGGATACGGACCTCTCCCAACATCCCTTGGGCCACCTCACCGCTCTACTATGTGGTGACAGGATTCCTGGGAGATCTCGGCGCCGATTCCGGAGTCGGTTGGTCCTCCGCCCCGTTCCAATACGTGGCCGGCCGGGGCCTGGATGCTTTTTCCCTCGCGCGGGACATCAACCGGCTCGGGTTCGCCGGGGTTCAGGCGATCCCGGTCGGCGGACCCGGCGGGGCGGCGGTGCGCTTGGAGATCCATCCGAGGACCAGCGCCAATCTGACTGCGCTGGCCATCTACCTGGCCTCCCGAGCGAATCAAGCCTCGCATCCCTCGCTGTTGCGAAGGGCGTCGGCAAACGGCAAGGAGATGCTCTGCAAGCTCTACGGGAGTGCTTCCATCTTGACCACTTTGAGCCACCGTCAGAGTGTGGGAGAACTCGCCGCGCAATGGCGCGGCTCCGAACGGTCCTTTGCCCAGTCCCGCCAGCCCTACCTGCTCTATCGAGACTCGCAACCGATCCAAAGGGAGATTCGCTACCCGCGCGCCAGGCCGGTATCGGAGGAAGACCAATAGACGAACATGCGGAAAGGCTCCCGAACGAAATCAAAGAGTTCCTAGTCGAGAAGGGAGAGAAACTCCCGCTTGGTCATCCGAAAACAGCGTCTTCCCTCCCGTTCCGCTTCCTTTCGGTACCGGGCCATCCAGCCGTCCAGGAGGGGAACGAGTTTCCGCGCCGGTGAGTTCGCTTGCCTTTCGATCCAACCTTTCAAAACGTGCAGATCCTGCAGCCTTCCCAGGAGCCTGCCGAGCCGGAGGAGCTTCGTTTCCAAACGACCGAGCCTCTTCCGGGAAGGAGTGCAAAAAATCTCTGTCTGGTAACCGAGCCGCTTTACCCGTTTCCTCCACTGGTGAAAGGCTTCGGGGCTGCCTTCGCGAAGGGCCTCTCGCATTCCCTGACGGCTTTTGCCGTACTCCTTTTGAAGCCATTCTTCCAGCTTCCCTTCCTTCGCTGGATGCTTGTCGATCAGCGCGAGAAGCCGCAGCCGCCTGGCCTCGATGCTCTTTCTCGCCCGGGCCAGCTTTCGCTTGTCCAAATCCGCTGCCTCCGGTTCCGGCAGTGGAACAAGCGCCGCCCGCGCTCGTCTCCGAGGGCTCTCCTTTTTTTCCTTTGCCGCCAACCATTGAAGGGTCTGGCGACAAATTTCCTCGTCCCGGGCCCGGCTGAGATTCCCGGCGATGCGCCGGATGCGCTTCTCCTCGAGTGGAACGCACGGCTTCGGGAACGTTCCGCGGAAGAGCCGGAGATAGGCGCGAAGCTTCTTGGCGAGCACGCGAATTTGATGGACCTCATCGGCCAAAGTCCGACTCTTCGCCGGCCTGGCCTGCCTTCGCATCGAGACCTCCCACCCAGGCGCGGGCCCCCTGCTTCTCCCTACTGCCCTTCCTTTAGGCCTCCTGGTGCGCTTTCTCATGATTCTGCAGAAGCGCATTGACACGCATCGGCTCCGCTCTTAGTCTTTTCCGACGATGCCTAGGGAACAAGTTATTTTGGAGTGCACGGAGGCCAAAGCGGAGAAAAAGCCTGCCTCGCGTTACTTCGGCACTAAGAACAAGAAGCTCAAGCCAGGTCGCATCGAGCTTCGGAAGTATAACCCATTCCTGCGTCGGCACACTCTCCATCGGGAGATCAAATAGGGCTTCGTCCGGCGCGGATTGCCGGTCAATCCTGGCGAGCCGCTAAAGCGCGCGTTTCCCCAGCAAGAGCTGGCGGGCCAGTTCCCAGTCATCGGGGCGAGTCATCTTCCCGTTGAAACCGGTATAGGGAACCAGCCGCACCGAGTGCCCAATTGCTTCCACGGCGGCGGCGTCATCCGTAGCGCTCTCTCCTCTGTCTCGCAATTTTCGATAGGCTTCCCGCAGAAGCTCTCGGCGAAAAATCTGAGGGGTCTGCACATTCCAGACCCTGCGGCGGTCGAGCGTCGCCACCACCTTTCCTTGCTCATCGGCCTCTTTCACGGTGTCCGAACTCGGGTTCCCGCAAGCCGCCGCCCCCTCCCGCTGGGCAACCTGGAAGATCGCCTCCATCAGCTCTGCGGTCACGAAGGGCCGGGCCGCGTCATGCACGAGCGCAAAGTCCGATCTCGGATTCAAGGCTCGCAGCCCGGCTTCGACCGAGTCCTGCCGTTCTGCTCCGCCTTCAACGACCTCCACCGGCACGGAAAGCGCAAGGAGCGAAATGAGTCGGGCAGCCTCTTCTCGCCTCTCGCGAGCCACCACCACCACGATCTCGGAGATGCGCGGGAAGGCGGAAATCCTCTCCAGGCAGAGTTCTAATGCGCTTCGCGTCGTCAATGGACGGAAGATCTTGTCGAAGCCCATTCTTCGACTCTGTCCCGCCGCGACGAGGACGGCGCCGAGTACTCTCGCCTCCCTCCCGATTGAGTCTGGCTCCGGCATATGCTTACGGGCGCTTCTGGGGAGCGGCGATCTTCTGCACCGGTCGTTCCGCGCTGACCGGCCGCGCCTGCTGCGTCGTCAAGGGCTTTCCCTCCTGCTCCTGCCGAGCCGCCACATCCGAGTAAAAGAGAACCCCTTTTCGCCGCAGGTTGTAGACAAAGTCCCGCAGATCACTTGCCAGCGCCGGATCGTTCAAGAGACGGGAAATCGGTCCCCGACCGTATTGCGCTTCCTCCAGAATGCGATCCGTTCGCGCAAGCACGCTGTGGAGATCCTTGATCGTCGCCCGGATCTCGGCTGCCACGTCCGCGGTAAGGACCTCTTCATTCACTCGTCCGACCAAGATTCCGACCTCGTCGGCCACCTTGCCCGCCGATTCCGCCACGGGCCGGAACTCTCCGGCCAGGTCTACGATCGTCTGCTGACGCGTTCCACGGACATGATCGCCCTCTTTGAGGAAGGGGGCCGAACCGCCCTTTGGCGTGATCTCGATCGCCTTGTCGCCGAGCATGCCCACGTCAACGATCTGAAAGAGAGCGTCTTTCCGGATCTTCGTATCCCCGTACAGCTTCAGGGGTACTTCCACCGCCTTGCCCTCGCGAATCGGATACGGGCTTCCGGCCACGCGGCCGACGGGAGCGCCCGCGAATTGCACCGGCGCACCCCTCACGACTCCGTAGGCATTCGGAAACTCCACGCTGATCTCATAAGTCGGCCGAAATTTTTCTCCGTACCGTCCAAGCAGGACCACGAGAGCACCGACCACGGCCAAGCCCGTGAGAAGAAAAACGCCAACTTGGAACTCCGCATGTTTCGTTGCCATAGCTCAACAAGCTCCCACGGCTGGTTCCTCGACCAGCCCATGAACAAATGCCTTCACCACGGGCTCTTCGGACGAGAGGAACTGTTCCGGGGAGCCAACCTTGTAGATCCGCCCCGCGTGGAGAAAGGCCACCTGCTGCGCAATCTGCTCCACGCTGCGCATGTCGTGCGTCACCACAATGGTTGTCGCCCCGAACTCCTCGTTCAGGCAGCGGATCAGGTCGGTGATCTCGGTGGAACCGATGGGATCGAGGCCGGCCGTCGGCTCATCATAAAGAATGAGCTTCGGCCGAGAGATGATCGCGCGGGCCAGCGCCACCCTTTTCCGCATCCCCCCGCTCAACTCCGCAGGCATTTTCTTCTCATGTCCTTTGAGGAAGAGCCGCTCCAGAATTCTCAAGACTTGCTGGCGGATCTCGCTTTCCGGCCTTCGCCTCTCCCGCAGCACGAAGGCCACGTTGTCCTCGACGTTCATGAAATCGAAAAGGGCTCCATTCTGGAAGACCATTCCCATCTCGCGCCGCAACGGCGCCAGCTCCCGGTCCGTCAAGGGGACCAGGTTGGTCTCTCCATACCAGATTTCCCCCGAATCCGGCTTGATCAAACCGAGAATCAACCGGAGAAGGACGCTCTTCCCGGCTCCGCTGCGCCCCACGACGCAAAGACGTTCCCTTGGTGCGACTTCCAGGTTCACCCCTTCCAACACTTGCTGTGTCCCGAGGGTCTTGGTCACTTCTACGAGTCGGAGCACCATCACGACGACAGGATAAGGTTCATGAGGAAACTAAAAAAGAAGTTGGAAATCAACACGGTGATCGAAGAGAAGACCATCGCCTCCGTAGCCGCGATTCCGACTCCCTCCGCGCTCAGGCGACAGCGAAGGCCTCGCTGGCAACTGATCAACACGATGATCACGGCGAAAAATAGCGCTTTGATTTCCCCCATCCAGATATCTTTCGCGCCCGTAAATTTGACGGTGTTATCCCAATAAAAGGTCGGATCCACTCCCAGCAGCAGGACAGAAACGATATAGCCGCAGAGGATGCCCGTTCCGCTCGTCAGGGCAACCAGGAAAGGCATGGAGACCAGCATGCCCAGGAACCGCGGCACGATCAAATATTGCGTTGGGTAGACGGCGAGGGCGCGCAGCGCGTCGATCTGCTCGGTGACCCGCATCGTCGAGAGCTCGGCCGCCATCGCCGATCCCACCCGGCCGGAAAGCATGAGAGCGCAGAGCACCGGTCCCAGCTCCCGAAGCATGGCAATCGATACGACCGGGCCCGTCGCCGAGGACATTCCGAACTTTCCGAACCGGAACTGTGTCTGGGCCGCGAAGACCGCCCCGGTAAAGGCTCCGGTGATGAGAACGATACCCTGCGAGCGCATTCCGATTCGAACAACCTGCTCTAAAAAAAGTTCCCAACGGAATCGGTAGCGGAAAATGCTGTGGATGACGTCCGCAAACAAAAAATAGAAGGCGCCGGTAGCTTCCAATAGCCCGCTCCATCCGCTTCCGAAATGCCGAAGAAACTTCACGCCAGTATGATCTCAAGAGGCACAGGGAGGAACCGCGGAGCCCAGAGCCGACAGCCAACATGAAAACCAATGGCTCCGGCAACAATCAAACCTTTTCCGCAAGAGGGCTTCTCCGGCCAATTCCCGCGCTCGCCCTCTTCTGGGTGCACCCAGTTTCCGCCAGGCACTCCCGCCCAGAATGCAGATGCGGGTGCCGCTCGCTGTCTTTTCTGCTAAGCTGCTCATCCGATGCAGATTCAGAAAAACGTCCCCCTCGCTCCGTTGACCACGCTTGGCGTAGGAGGGAATGCCCGTTACTTTGTGGAGGTTCGCACGGAGGCGGAAACGCGCGAGGCGCTTTGCTGGGCTTCGGAGCGCGAACTCCCTCTCTTCGTCCTTGGAGGGGGAAGCAACGTCGTGATCGCGGATCGGGGATTCCCCGGTCTTATCCTCAAGATGTCGATCGGCGGCGTAGAATGCGGACCGGAGAACGAGAATCGCCTCTTTTGGGCCGGGGCGGGCAACTCTTGGGACCCCTTCGTCTCTCAAACGGTCGCCGAGGGCATGGCCGGCCTGGTCCTCTTAAGCGGAATCCCCGGGACGGTCGGGGGCACCCCGATCCAAAACGTGGGAGCCTACGGAGCGGAAGTGGCGGCCGCGATCCGAACGGTCCGCGTCCTGGATCGGCGCGATGGCCGGGTCGTGGAGCTTCCCGCCGCGGCGTGTTCGTTCGGCTATCGCAGGAGCATTTTCAATACGGAGGAAAGAGGGCGCTATCTCGTTCTTGCCGTCTGCTACTCTCTTCCCAAAGAGGCGAGCCCCGAGCTCCGCTACCCCGATCTCCTCGCCTTTTTTTCCAAGAAGGACACCCCGCCTTCGCTCCAGGAGATTCGCGAGGCGGTTTTGCAGATTCGTCGGTCGAAGGCCATGATCATTGCCGCGGACGAGGAAGACTCGCGGAGCGTCGGCTCCTTTTTCAAGAACCCCATTTTGGAATCCGCTGCCTTTGCCGAGCTATGGAGTCGTGCGGAAAAGCGGGGGCTGACTCCTCCCTCTTACCCGACGGGCGGCGGGAAGCACAAGATCCCCGCAGCCTGGCTCGTGGAAAACACGGGATTCCCGAAGGGCTTTCATCGAGCATCCGTCGGCATCTCGCGGCGGCATGCGCTGGCGATCGTCAATCGAGGGGGGGCAACGGCAGCGGAAGTCGTCGCCTTCATGGGCGAAATCCAGGATGCCGTCGAGGCGCTCTTTGCCGTTCGACTCCAGCCGGAACCCGTTTTCGTCGGCTTCGAAAGCTGCGGAACGCTGGCTCTCCCGGCGGAGCGGTGGATCGGCAAGCAAAACGAATCCACCTTGTCATGATCTGACGAAAGAGCTACTTGTTTTGTCATGCACCCTCTTCCGCACCGCTATGACGTGGTCGCGCGCGGAGGCCCCACCGGCCTTCTATCGATCGAGGCCACGAACCTTCCCTCCTTGGCCGTGACGGCCCCGGCTCAGTTCGGCGGGCCCGGCAACGTCTGGTCTCCCGAGGATCTGTTGGCAGCCTCGGTGGCGAGTTGCTTCATCCTCACCTTTGATACTCTTGCCGAACTCTCTCACCTGCCGTGGCTCGAAATCGCCTGTCCGACGGAAGCCACTCTGGAAATGGCCGATGGAAAACGCCGCTTTACGCGCTTCCTGTTGCGTCCCACACTCAAGTTGCCACGAGGAGCCGACCCTAAAAAGGCCGAGCATCTCTTGCACAAAGCGGAGGAGCGCTGCCTGATCACCGCATCGCTCTCCAGCAGCGGCAGCCTCTCCGCTTCCATCGAGTTTGCGGACGAACCGGCTTCCTGACAAGCGGGCTGGCGGCCCTCGTCAGTGGTGGCAGCCGCAACCGCCATGTCCGCACCCGCCGGAGGCGGGTGAAGGGTCGGGAGCTCCCTTTCGAGTCGTCTGAATCCCGACGCCAGCCGCGATGACGCGGCGCAGCGGCTCTCCACTTTCCGGATGATGGGTGAGAGCCGGAGCCCCCATTGGCTGCCGGATCTCGTAGACCTTGGGCTCTTGGCCCTTTTCGGTAGGAACCGTCTCGTAAAGGTAGGTAATCATAAGGGAACAACTGTGAGTAGCGATACTCTGCCGCAAAACCGGCGGCTGCGCAAGTTGCGGAGCCGGCTTGTCGTAGACAAATGAAGTGACCGCCGCGAGGACAAGTGAAGTGACCGCTTGGGTATTGGGCGCTGGAGAGTTCATGAGATGGGGGCATGGACGGCTTCGGCGAAACGGAAGGATGGCGGGTCA
>JAQTUK010000006.1 GCA_028710285.1 Methylacidiphilaceae bacterium
GATGGAAGGGGAAGCAGCGTCCCTTCTTCGAGACAGGTCGCGCTTCGCGGCGGGAGTCCGCATTCTGGCCGACCTGCGCGTCAAGCACTCGTTGCCTCTGGCCCCTCGTCCGCTGGAGGAGGAGGCGGTAGACCTGGTCGAGCGAGCCTTGGCCGACGGAGTCATTCTTACCGGACCAAGGACCGGAGCCGAAGCCTCGCCCGAGGAAGTCGAGCGCGTCCGGAGTGTTTTGCCGCATACTCCAATTCTGGTGGGAAGCGGGACCACCGAAGACAACCTGTTGCGCTATCTGGCCGCAAGCGATGGGGCCCTTGTCGGAAGCTCCGTGAAGGCCCAAGGGATCGAGAGCCCGGTGGATCCGCGAAAGGCCGGCCGACTCGCTCGAATCCTGCATGCGGGCTCCCATCCGCGTTGATTCGTGGAACCGGCTCGGGATGAGGAATCGGTGGCTTGCTTGGCTGAGTGGGGTCCGCTTCCCGAGCTGGCTCGCCCTTCTTCCCGGCCTGCTCCTGGCGCTCCTCTGGATCTGGAAGTCTCTTCTCCTCTGGCCGTTCCGCCTGGAGCAGCGCGTTCTGGTCGTCGGCGACGGGGCCGAGGCCTGGCAAGGGAGGCTTTCCTGCTGGGAACGAGTTCTCCCCTGGGGAAGATGGAGGAGGGAGGGAGAAGTGCTCCCCGTTCTCCTCGGTCGCAATGGAGTCGCCTGGGGATCGGGCCTGCATCCGCCGCAGCCCGGCCTTCAGAAGGAGGAAGGCGATGGCCGCACGCCGGCCGGCCGCTTCCGGCTCGGGCTTGTCCTAGGAACTGCCCCAGCCCTCCCGCAAGGCGCCAAATGGCGGCTCTATCATCGGAAATCGCCGCAGGATGCTTGGATCGAGAATCCTGAGCTTCCCCAGTACAACCATCTCGTGACGGTTCCGAATGGGGCAAACCTTCCCGACTGGTTCGAGGCGGAACGGCTGCGAATCGAGGATCCAGTGCTCGAATGGATGATTTTCGTGGAGCACAACTACCCCGCAAGCCGCCCGGGTGGAGGCAGCGCCATCTTCATTCATGGCCGGTACGGGAAAAACTCGGCCACCTCCGGATGCCTGGCTCTGGGAAAGAAGAATCTCCTGGCCCTTCTCCGCTGGCTCGACCCCAGGGGCAACCCTGAGCTCGTCGTGCTGACCGAGGACGACTACCGGCGCCTCTGGCGGTCCTGGGCGCTTCCCAGCCCCAAGAGGATCGGGCTGCCGCCGTCTCCTTGAACCAGGACAAAAAACCCAAGGGTCAAGCCGCGACGAGGGGATTGGCCCAAGAGCCGCTAAGGCGTGCCGCCGAAGAGGGCGAGCAGGATCGCGACGACTACGATGTTGGCCATGGAGAGGGGAAGCAAGATTTTCCAGCCGAGCGCCATGACCTGATCGTAGCGAAACCGGGGAAGCGTCCAACGAATCCACATGAAGAAAAAGACGAGAAGGCACACTTTGGCCAAGAAGACGAGCGCTTGGAGGAGGAGGGTGCCGAGCGAGCCCGCCGTTCCCAGCAAGCCGAAAGGAAGGCTCCAACCCCCGAGAAAGAGGGTGACGAAGAGACCGCTGGCGGAAATGAGCGCCGCGTATTCGCCCAGAAAGAACATGCCGAAACGCATGCCTCCATATTCGGTGTTGAAGCCTCCCACGAGCTCCTGCTCGCTTTCCGGGAGATCAAAGGGGGCCCGGTTGGTCTCCGCAAAAAGGGTCACCAGGAAGATCAGGGAAGAAAGCAGGAGCGAAGGCCACAGGAGAAGAAGATGCCAGTCGAACTGTTTCCCTACGAAGGGCAAAAGAAACCAGCCGCGCTCGATCTGAAAATCAACGATCTGCGGGAGGCTCAAGGCCCCGGAGATCAAGAAGATGGGCATGGCCGAGAATCCCATGGCGACTTCATAGGAGATCATCTGGGCGCTCGATCGGATGCCGCCGAGAAACGCGTACTTGGAGTTGGACGACCATCCCGCCAAGACGATTCCGTAGACCCCGAGAGAGGTCACCGCGAAGAGGAAGAGTGCGCCGATTCCCACGTTGGCGATCACCCCGGGTTGCGGGATCGCAACGGAAAGTCCAGGTACGCGGATCGGAGCCACGCCCGCAAAGGGAATCACGCAAATGGCCAAGAGGGCCGGAAGGAACGCGAGCACCGGAGCCAGATTGTAGTAGAACCCCCGCACGTTCCCGGGAACGAACTGTTCTTTGAGCATGAGCTTGAAGGCGTCGGCAAGCGGCTGTCCCAACCCCATCAGGCGCGCCTTCACAAAGGGAAGCCCGACGCGGTTCGGCCCGATCCGATCTTGCATGGCCGCGCTCACCTTTCTCTCCGCCAGGACGGCGTAGGCGACCAGTCCCAGGAGGACCGCGACGACCAGAAGGATCTTGATGAGGGTGCTGACAAGAAAAACAGTTAGCGCCGTTACCATGAATTTCGCTTCTCCTCGCCTGCTTACGCCGGAAGCGGCGCTCCCTGATCCCCGAGGCCAGCCCAGGTCAGGCCCTGGAAGGCGGGAGTCGCCGCCGCCATCTTTGAAAAAACATCCGGGCCGCCCTGGCCCAGGTCCTCTCCTCCCAAGGCGAGAATCAGACCTTGGAGAATCCAGACATCCTCCTTGGCGCGTCCCGGTGTGGGGATCGCCCGTTGGAGTCTCTGGACCCGGCCAGCACGGTTGACCATGGACCCGCTCTTTTCCGCGAACGATGCCCCCGGAAGCACCCAATGCGCCTTTTCGCAGGTCTTGTCCGCGAGAATCCCTTGCCAAACGAGGAGGGATAGGCGCTCGAGCATCTCCTCCGGCACTCCGGCACCGACCGCATCTTCGTGAAGGCAGAAAAGTGCGCGGATCTTCCCTTCCTCGATTCCTTTCCGCAATTCGGGAAGCTTCTCGCCGTCAGCCCCGATCCCCAAGATCCTGGCTCCCTGGCTGTTGGGATTGAGGTCGTCGCTTCGGAGAAGGCCGTCGGCGACGCCCTTCCGAGGAACGACTTCGGTGAAGATCTCGGATTCCCCGCGCAGGAGGTCCCGCAGACGTTGAACCAGAAACAGCTCTTCGTTGGTCAGGCGAGCGGAGACCAGAAGAGCGAGAGAGGAGGGATTCTGCTTGCGCAAGGACTCGGCCACCTGCCGCAGGACGAACGGCCATTCCCCAGGAAACAATCCGGTCTCCGCACGCCTCGCCGGCTCGAGGACCCGGTGCTTGCTATGGATGGGATGGAAGCCGAGTCGCCCTTGGTCACACATCCAGTGCGAGTTGACCGCCTCGTTGACGCGGGGGGTCAACCGATGGACAAAACCCTCTCGGCTTCCGATGGTCACGTTGCAGCCAGTCGCACAGTCGACGCAGATGCTCTCGGTCTCCTTAAGAAACCATACGCGCATCCGGAACCGGAAATCTTTCGTCGTCAGCGCACCGACCGGGCAGATGTCCGCCGTGTTGAGCGAATAGTTGCTCGTAAAGCGCTTGTCCGGATAAATCGACAGCCGGTTGTAGCCTCCCCGCTCGGTAATGCCCAGGCAGTCGTCGTCCGCGATCTCCCGCGCAAAGCGAATACACCGGGTGCAGAGGATGCACCGTTCGTCGTCGAGAAGAATGCGGGGCCCGATATCGACCCGCTTCGGTTTCCTGACCTTCTCCTCCCCGAATCGGCTCCGGCCTTTCCCGTAGTCAAATGCGTGTTCCTGGAGTTTGCATTCTCCCGCTTGGTCGCAGATCGGGCAATCCAATGGGTGATTCGCCAGCAGGAACTCCATGACCCCTTTCTGGCACGACTCGACCAATGGAGAACCCGTCCGAATCCCGAGTCCCTCGAAGGCGGTCGTCGCACACGCGATCTGCGGCCTGGGCATCCACTGAAGCTCCGGACGCCCCTCGCCATCCAGGATCGGTTTCCGCTCGGGGCCGAGTTTCGGCGTGCCCATCTCGAAGAGGCACATCCGGCAATTGCCCGCGATGGAAAGCTTCGGGTGGTAGCAGTAGTGGGGGATCAGCTTGCCGAAGCGGCGGGCCACCTCGATCACGTTGAGACCGCGCGGCACTTCCTCCCACTTTCCGTCCAGCTGGACATGGACCCGCGGAGTATCGGCGGAGGGCAAATCATGGTCGAAGGGATTTTGGATCAAGGCCATGGCTAGACTCGTAACGATGCTGACTTAGCAGGCGGGTTGCAGGCGCTCGTGCTCCTTGGCCGCCTTGGCTTCGAATTCCTCCCGGAACTTGGCCACGAAGCTCTCCACCGGCCAGGAACATGCCTCCCCGAAAGCGCAGATCGTCCGGCCGGCGATCTGCTCCGCCAAGTCGAGAAGCAGTTGAGGGTCTTCCGGTCTCCCCTCACCTTCGGCCATGCGGTCGAGGATCTTGTGCATCCAGAGGGCTCCCTCCCGGCACGGCGTGCACTGGCCGCACGACTCGTGGGCGTAAAACGCCGAGAGGTTATTCAGGCATTCCACCATGTCTCGCGTGTGATCCATGACGATAATCCCGCCCGAGCCCGACATGGAGCCGGAGGCCGCGATCGTATCGAAGTCCAAGGGAAGATCCTCGAGCTTCATCTCGACCTCTTCCATCGTGCCTTGGGAGTTCTTGCGACGGATTCGATAGGTTTCCCCCGCACGCAAGACCTTTGCCGACGACCCTCCTGGGATCACCGCCTTGAGCCGGTTTCCGTCGCGAATGCCGCCACAGACGTCGTAGAGGAGCTCTCCCATCGTGATCGCTCCTCCATCGTATTCAAAATATCCTGGACGGCGGACATCGCCGCTCACGCACCAGATGCGCGTGCCCGTATTGTTGGGAGTGCCGATCTTGGCGTAGGCCGCGCCTCCCATCTCCACGATGTGCTTGACGTTGCACAAGGTCTCGACGTTGTTGACGATCGTCGGACAGAGGTAGAGGCCCAACACGGCGGGGAAATAGGGCGGCTTGATGCGCGGATAGGCTCGCTTCCCCTCAAGCGATTCGATGAGCCCCGTCTCCTCCCCGCAAATGTAGGCGCCGGCACCGCGAAAGACGAACATGTCCAAGTCGTATCCGCTGCCGAGGATGTTTTCGCCCAAGAAGTTCTTGGCGCGCGCCTCGGCAAGGGCGCGCTCCAGGATCTGCGCCCCGCGGACCATCTCGCCCCGGATGTAGATGTAGGCGAGGTGTGCCCGATTTGCATACGAAGAGATGATCATCCCTTCCAGAAGCTGATGGGGATCCTTGTAAATGATCTGGCGGTCTTTGAAGGTCCCCGGCTCGGACTCATCGGCGTTGCAGAGCAGATAGACCGGTTTCTGATTCTTCGCATGGTCGATGAAGCCCCACTTCGTTCCGGTCGGGAAGCCCGCTCCTCCCCTTCCCCGAAGCCCGGAAGCCTTGACCTCCGCCACGATCGCCGCCGGCTCCATCGAGAGAGCCTTGCGCAATTGCTCGTAGCCCCCATGCCGCAGATAACAATCGATGTCCGTGGTATAATCAGGCTCATCGGCGTAACGGAGAATGATTCGATGCTCCGCAGCCGGGCCTTTCGCTGTTCCGATTTCGGCCATTTCAACCTTTCTATGCGCCACCTGTTGCGCGGCTAGCTTGCCTCTTGGCCAGGATCCTCTCCACCGTATCGATCGTGGCCCGCTCAAACTCTTCTTCCTCCACCATCATCGCTGGGGGAGTCCCGCAGGCCGCGAGGCACTCCACGAATTCCACCGAATAGGCCCCGTCCGGACTCACGTACATCCCGTGACCGGCGGTTGCGGTCGCTCCGCACCTTTCCCGGATCTGAGCGAAGAGATCGTGGCTTCCCGCCAGAGCGCAGGAAAGCGTGCGACAGACCTTGAAATTGATTTTCCCCCCGGGCCGGACACGAAGCATCGGGTAAAAGGTCACCAACTCCAAGATATGGATCGGTTTCAGCCCCAGCCTCTCCGAAATCCATTCGACCGCCCTCTGGCTCACAAAACCAAACTCTTGCTGCCAGTGGTGAAGAAGCGGCAGAGCCGCACTCCGTCGGGAAACCGGATACTGCCGGACGATCTCGTCCGCCTTGCGCACGAACTCGGTGCCCGGAGCCTCCGTTCCAGGAAGCAGGGGTTGATCGGGTCCTACCATGCCAACTCGTCCTCCCGCATTATCGATCGCATTCGCCCATGACGAAATCGAGACTTCCGAGAATGGCCACCACATCTGCGATGAGATGCCCGGGAAGCAGTTTCGGCAAGACGCTCAAGCTCATGAAGCTCGGGGCACGGATCTTCAGCCGGTAAGGCACCCCGCCTCCCTTGCTGAGGATGTAAAACCCAAGCTCGCCCTTCGGATTTTCGGCCCCGAAGTAGACCTCTCCCGGTGGGGCGGTGATCCCTTCGGTCACGATCATGAAATGTTGAATCAGCTCCTCCATCTTGGTGAGGACGGCCGGCTTCGCCGGATCGTAGCTCCGGATGTCGTCGACGCAAACCGGCCCGCTCGGGACCCGGGATAGCGCCTGCTGCAGGATCCGCCGGCTCTGGCGCATCTCCTCCACCCGGGCGACAAAGCGATCATAACAGTCGCCCGCGCTACCGAGGACCACGTCAAAGTCATACTGTTCGTAGCCGAGGTAAGGAGTCTTCTTGCGCAAGTCGAGTTCGACCCCGGAGGCGCGGAGGTTCGGGCCGCTCAACCCATAGTCGATCGCATCGTCCGGTGGGATGACGCCGACCCCCTGCGTCCGATCGACGAAAATACGATTGCGGCAGAGCAGCTTGTCGACCTCGTCGATCTGCGCGCCAAATTGATCCACGAAAGCCATCGCCCGCTCCACCCAACCGGCGGGCAGATCTCGAGCGACACCCCCGACGCGGGTATAGGTCGTGGTGAATCGGGCGCCGGTCAACTCCTCAATCAGCGAATAGATCTTTTCCCGCTCGGTAAAGATGTAGAGAAAGACCGAAATCGCCCCGCAATCCATGGCAAAGGCCCCCAGCCCAAGAAGATGGGAGGAAATTCGGGCCAGTTCGCAGCAGATGACCCGGATCGCCGCGCAGCGCGGCGGAACCGTCCAGCCCATCAGCTTTTCCACGGCGCAGGCGTAGGCAACGTTGTTCGCCAGCGGAGCCAGGTAGTCCAGGCGATCGGTGTAGGGGACGAACTGATTGTATTGCATGTTCTCGGCGATCTTTTCGTCGCCGCGATGCAAATAGCCGATCACCGGATCCGCTTTCACCACGGTCTCCCCGTCCAACTCGAGAAGGATCTGCAGCACACCGTGAGTGCTGGGATGGGAGGGTCCCAGATTGACAATGAGCCGTTCCCCGGCGGGAGCGTCCGAAAGGTCCTCGGTTCTCAGGGGAGCTCTCGGGTCAAGGAGTCCGGTGGGTGCCGTCATGGGTTTTCCTCTGGCAGTCCATCCGCGGGATAGGCACGAGGCTCTCGCCTCCCGCTCTCCGCGGCGGGTTGCGTCACAAAGGGACCGCCATCCATCGGGGCGGGCCAGGAGAAAGCCTCCCCTCCGGCATCGCTCGCTTTCCCTTCGAGCGGGAAGTCTTTGCGCAGCGGAAAAAAGGGATATTCTTCCCACATCAGGATGCGCCGGAGGTCGGGATGTCCGGCAAACCGGATGCCCATCATGTCGAAGGCCTCCCGCTCTTGCCAATTCGCAGTGGCATACACCGCGGCGAGCGAGGGGACCAACGGCTCCTCTCCTCCCACACGTCCTTTCAGACGAAGGAGCATCCCGGAATCCGCCGCAAAAAAGTGATAGACCATTTCAAACCGGGGCTCTTCTCCCCAGTGATCGACCGGCGTGAGGTCGGCCAGCGTCCGATAGCCCGCCTCCTTGAGAAGCTTGGCGGCCTCCTCAATGGCGGAAAGCTCGATCCGTACGGTCGTCTCGCCGCGAAACTCGTCGATCCCCTGAATCCTCGCCCCCAGGCCCGCCCGAAGCCTCTCTACCGCTTCTGCATTCGTCATGATCTAGTTTCCGAACCGTTCGCTCGCCCCGGCAGCCTTTTCTCAGGCGACCTGCTTCAGGCGACGCAGGGAGGGATCGCCGTCGATCTTGGCTTGGATGCGCAGGAGCCCGTCCAGCAACGCCTCCGGTCGCGGGGGACAACCGGAAATGTAGACATCGACGGGAAGAAGCCGATCAATGCCCTGTAGAACGGCATAGCTTCGATACATCCCCCCGCTCGAAGCGCAGGCCCCCATGGCAATCACCCATTTGGGCTCCGGCATTTGATCGTAAATTCGTTTTACCGCATACGCCATCTTGTACGTTACGGTCCCTGCCACGACCATGAGATCCGCCTGCCGCGGGGAAAAACGCATCACCTCGGCTCCGAAACGGGCGATATCGAAACGCGCGCAGGATGCGGCCATGAGCTCGATCGCACAGCAGGCCAGGCCCATCGGCATCGGCCAGATCGAATTCTTTCGCATCCAGTTGATGGCGGAATCCACCCTAGTGAGGACGACGTCCCCCTCGATCTTGGAGTTGTAGCTGAGCTCTTGCGCCTGCCCCATATGTATCAATCTAACGAGGACGGTCTCCGCAGCAAGCAAAAAGGTCCGCATCGATCCACCCGCCCCTTTGGTTTCTCAAAGGCGTTTTTTGCTGCTATCGTGTTCCAGAGCCGATGGACGCAAACCTACTTTTCATCTGCACCGGCAACTATTATCGGAGCCGTTTTGCGGAAGCGGTCTTCAACTTTTACTCGTCTGCTCGGGACCTGCCGTGGCGAGCCTTTTCCCGAGGTCTTGCCGTAGGACCCGCTCCCTTTCCGATCTCTCCGTTTGCCCGCTCCCGGCTGCAACAGCTCGGGATCCCGCTCGCACATACGGGCGGATCGCCGCTCTGCCTCCGGGAAGCAGACCTGGCTCAAGCAGACCGCGCGATTGCCCTCCAGGAATGGGAGCACCGCCCGATGATCGCCCGCCTCTTCCCCCAGTGGCTGGACCGAATCTGTTTTTGGGATATCGACGACGTCGACCGGATGCCCGCCGGGATCGCGCTCTCCAAGATCGAGAAGCGCGTGCTTCTTTTGCTGGAAGAGCTTGGGGGAGGCCGATCTGCCGAGAGCCTGCCGGAAGCGCCACCAGAAAGACCAGGAGGCAACCGGTCTCGAAGCACCGAACGGCTTGCCTGACGCCAAGCAAACCTTTAGCTTGGACCAGACTGCGAGCCAATCCGTGACCACCCTCGAAGACCTCGTCAACCCGGGAATCCTTTCCCTGACTCCTTACGAACCCGGCAAGCCGATCGACGACCTCGCCCGCGAGCAAGGCTTCGCGCCGGATCAGATTTGCAAGCTGGCGTCGAACGAGAATCCTCTGGGCCCCTCCCCAAAGGCCCTCCAGGCGCTCCAAGAGGCGTTGCCGCGCATTCACCTCTATCCGGACGGAGCCGGGCGGCTCCTCCGGGAGGCCATTGCGCGGCACCACGGTCTCTCGGCGGAAAACGTCGTCCTGGGCAACGGATCCAATGAGATCATCGAGCTCCTCTTCCACGTCTTCGTGCTGCCGAGAACGCACGAAGCTCTCTGCTCTCGCCATGCGTTTGCCGTCTATCGGCTGATGGCTCAACTCTTTGACGCCCCTTGCCGCGAAACACCCGATCCCGGGTTCCGCCACGACCTCACCGCCATGAGCAAGGCCACCGGTCCGAACACGCGGTTGATCTTTTTGACGAGTCCAAATAATCCGACGGGAACTCGGATTCCCAATCCGGAGCTCGAGGAGTTCGTTCACGCCGCTCCCGCTCATGCGGTCGTCGCTCTCGACGAGGCCTACATTGATTTTCTCGACGATCCGCCTCCGAGCGTCTCCTGGGTGCGGGAAGGGAAAAACATCGTGCTGCTGCGCACCTTCTCCAAGATGCAGGGCTTGGCCGGCCTCCGGATCGGTTATGCCCTCGCCCCAGCCCCCATCGCCTCCTTGCTGCAGCGCGCCCGCCAGCCTTTCAACACCAGCTCGCTGGCGCAAGCCGCGGCCATCGCCGCGCTGGAAGATCACGAGCATAGGGAAAACACCCGGAGAATCGTGCGGGAAGGACGGATTCGCCTAGAGGAATCGTTCGCACGCCAGGGCCTGAGGTTTGTCCCTTCTGCCGCCAACTTCGTCATGGTCCGGGTCGGCGACGGCGACGCCCTCTTCCATAGCCTGCTTCGTCGTGGATGGATTGTCCGTCCCTTGCGGAGCTATGGGCTGGCGGATTGGGTCCGGATCAGCATCGGCGCCCCGGAGCAGGTGACGCGCTTCCTGGACGTCTTTCCGGCCGCCCTGCACGAGGCTGCGGTGGCGCCGGATTCGGCAGCACGATGAGCCATCCCTTTCTGCTTTCGCGCCTAGCCGTCCTCGGTGCCGGCCTGATCGGCGGCTCGGTCGCCCTCGCGGCGCGGCGGCTCGCTCTCTGCCGGGAGCTCGCACTCTACAGCCGAGGCCCCGAAAAGGAAGCGGTGAGGGCGGCGGGAATCGCTGACCTCGTGACGGATGACCCCGCCGAAGCGGTCCGGGAGGCGGAGCTCGTCGTCGTGGCGCTGCCGATCGCCGCCATGGGCTCGATCCTTCACGCCATTCAGGATGCCCTGGACCCGAAGGCCGTCGTGACCGACACGGCCAGCGTCAAGGTCCCGGCCATGCGACTTCTGCGGGAGAACCTCGAAGGGCGGGCGCGGTGGGTAGGCAGCCATCCGATGAGCGGAGGGGAACGTTCGGGATTTGCCTTTGCCCGATCCAACCTCTTCGAGCGGGCGGTCGCGATCCTGACCCCTCCCGAGACGATCGACGGGGAGGCGCTCACCATGGTAGAAGCGTTCTGGCTCGCGGTTGGATGCCGCGTCGTCCATCTCCCGGCCTCCGAGCACGACCGTCGAGTTGCCGCGGTAAGCCACCTGCCGCACCTGCTGGCGGCAGCCCTGATCTGTTCGGTGGACGACGAGGCCTTGGAGGTGGCCGGATCGGGTTTTCGCGACGTGACGCGCATCGCAGCGGCATCGCCCGAGATGTGGAATGAAATCCTGCTGGCGAATCGGGAGAACGTCTTGCTCGCTCTCCGTTCCTTCCTGACCTATCTGGAGGAAGCGAGGGAGAGCCTCGAAGACGGAACCTGCTTCGCAGTAAAGAACCTTTTGCTGGAGGCCCAGCGACGAAGGCTCTCCTTCGACCAGCGCCTTTCATGATCCGTCCCGCTGCTCTCTCGGACGCGCCAACCGGCACGATGCCTCGTTCCCTCCCCTGGTTCCTGGCGCTGCGCTACCTGCGTCCGAGGAGGAGCTTTGTTTCCGTCATCACTCTGTTGTCGTTGCTCGGTGTCACCCTAGGAGTTCTCGTCCTCGTTGTCGTTTTGGCGGTGATGGCGGGCTTCGAGCGAGAGCTGCAGGAAAAGATCATCGGTTTCAACGCCCATCTCGTCGTTTCCAACGGAGACGTGCTCCACCATCCCGATCGCGAAATCTCCCGGCTCCTGAAGGAGCCCGGGGTGGAGGGCGCAGCGCCCTTCGTCAGCGGCCCGGTCCTCGCCGAGTATGCAGACCGGATCACAACCCCGATCCTTCGCGGGATCGATCCTCAAGCCGAACTCGGTGTGATTCCGCTGCGACGATACCTTGTCGCCGGCAAGTACAACCTGCAGGCGGATACCGTCCTCGTCGGCGATGAGTGGGCCAAGCGCAATGGAGCGACGGTGGGAGACAAGGTCGTGATCTACGCCCCCCGACACCTGCAGGCGCTGCGCGATTCCGCCAACTCCGGGAAAAAGGCGATTCCCCTCCCAACGGAGTTGGAGATTTCCGGAATCTTTCGGACGGGCCTCTTCGAATATGATTCCACGTTTTTTCTGACCTCGCTCCAAAATGCCCAATATCTCTACAGCCTGGGCCATGGCGTTCATGGGATCGCCTTGCGCGTCCAGAACCCGATGGCCGCCGATCGCCTCAAAGCCCGTCTCAACGCCTCCTTTCCCCCGCCCATGGAAGCGATTACCTGGATGGATCAAAACCGGCCCTTGTTCACGGCGATCGCCGTCGAGAAGGTGACCATGGCGGTGATCCTTTTCTTCATCATCCTGGTCGCCGCCTTTGGGCTCTGCAGCACTCTCATCACGATCACCGCGCAGAAGCGCCGGGAGATCGGACTTCTCAAGGCTCTGGGAGCAACAGACGGCCAGGTGCTCGGGATCTTCATCTTTCACGGGCTGATCGTGGGGCTCTTGGGCACGGCAGCAGGATTGATTCTCGCTGCGTTCACTCTGCGGTATTTGAACGTGCTGCGCGGCCTTATCGGACGAACGCTCGGGATCGACCTCTTCTCGGCGGATGTCTATCACTTTGCCACGATTCCGGTGGTCATCGATCCGCCACAGATCGTCGGGATCGCCGCGAGCGCGGTCCTTCTCTGCGTCTGCGCGGCATGGATTCCTGCGTGGAATGCTGCCAGACTGGTGCCGGCAACCGCGTTGCGCTATGAATGAGATAGAGAGCCGCGAGAAGGCTGAGCGCCCTTCTGTCCTCGCGGTGGAAGCCCTGCAAAAGAGCTTTCGCGCAGGATCCGTTTCCGTGCCGGTGCTGACGAGCGTCGGCATGATCTTCCGCGAAGGCCTCTGCTACACCATTCAGGGGGTCTCCGGGTCGGGCAAGACGACCCTGCTGCATCTCCTCGCGGGACTCGAAAATCCGGACTCCGGGCAGGTTCTCTACCGGAATCAGGATATCTCCCGCTTCTCCCGCAAGCGGCTTGCGGCATGGCGAGGGCAGGCAATCGGCCTGGTCTTCCAGGCCTACCACCTGCTACCCGAGCTCACGGCCTTGGAAAACGTGAACCTTCCGGCCATGCTCTTCGGGAGGCAGGATGCGCAGCCGGGTTGGGAGCTTTTGAAAGCCGTCGGCATGATCCATCGATCGCATCATCGCCCCTCGGAACTTTCGGGAGGGGAGCAGCAGCGCGTGGCCATCGCGCGTGCGCTCCGGAACGATCCGGAAATCCTGATCGCCGACGAGCCGACAGGAAACCTGGACGAGGAGACCGGCATGGAAGTCATTGATCTCCTGCTGGGTCTGCATAAGAGCCGAGGCAAGACCTTGGTACTGGCCACCCATGATCCGCGGTTGGCCCAGAGAGGCGATCGACAGCTGGTCCTGACCGGAGGGAAGCTGGAGCACGCCGACCGTCCGTCCGCCCCCTCGCCCTCGATGCCCGACTCTCCAAAGGGCTCCTCGGAATCGCGACTCGAGCCCGAATCCAAGACGTTTTCGTAAGGGGATGAGAATCCGAGCTTGCTTCCCTGGGCGGAATCGGGAAAGAAGCTTTCGCGCCCGTTGGGCGCGACCCGGAACGGGCGACGAGGAATACCCATGAAGGAACCACGAGAGAAGAAGATTTTTTTGGATGGCGAATTCGTCGCCGAATCCGACGCCAAGGTGTCGGTATTCGATCACGGTCTGCTTTACGGAGATGGGGTCTTTGAGGGGATCCGGGCCTACGGAGGGCGGGTCTTCCGCCTCGAAGAACACCTGGAGCGCCTCTTCGATTCGGCCAAGGCGATCCGCCTTACCATCCCCATGACCCTGGAAGGGCTCACGAATGCCGTCTTGGAATGCTGCCGGAAAAATTCCCTTTGGGATGGTTACATTCGCCTCGTGGTCACCCGCGGCAAGGGCGATCTCGGGTTAAATCCGGCGTCCTGTCCCAAGCCGACGCTCTTTATCATTGCGGACACCATTCGCCTCTATCCCGCCTCCGTCTACGAGCGGGGTCTACGACTCCATACGGCGGCGGTCCGGCGGATCTCCTCCGAAGCTCTGGAACCAGCGATCAAATCCCTCAATTACCTCAACAACATTTTGGCCAAGATGGAAGCGGGAGCCTCCGGTTCGGACGAGTCTCTCCTTCTCAACGAGCAGGGTTACGTCGCGGAATGTTCCGGAGACAATGTTTTCGCGTTCAAGCATGGGGAGCTCGCGACCCCTCCTATTTCGGCCGGAGTGCTTCCGGGAATCACGCGTCGGGAGATTCTCCGGCTTGCACGGGAAGAAGGAATCCATGCCGTAGAGCGGAACATGACCCGTTACGACCTCTTCGTCGCAGATGAGGTATTCCTGACCGGCACGGCGGCGGAAATCGTCCCCGTGGTCGAGATCGATGGAAGAACGGTCGGCACGGGGCAACCCGGATCTCTGACGCAAAGGCTCCTGCTGCGCTTTCGCGCATTGACCCGGAGCACAGGCCCCCTTATTTTTAGCGCAGGAAGGCCAGCGGCGGCCGAAGCCGTACAGCAGCAATGAAGTGCCATTTCTGCGGAGAACCGGCGACCGTGCATCTGACGCAGATCGTCGGCGGCAAGGTCCAGAAAGTGCATCTTTGCGAGAAGTGCGCCAAGGAAAAGGGCGTATCGGATCCTTCCGTGTTTTCGCTCGCGGACATGCTCTTGGGCGACTCGCGGGAAGAAGAGCGCCTCCTCACCAAAAACGAGCCGACCTGTCCCCAGTGCGGCTTTACGCAGTCGGATTTCAAAAAGACCGGGCGACTCGGATGTCCCCACTGCTACGAAGTGTTCTCGGAAATCGTCGATTCCATGCTTCGGGACATGCACAAGGGTGTCATCCACAAGGGCAAGATGCCCGCCAAGTTTTTGCGTCATCAATTTTACCAGAGGCGCTTGGAGGATTTGCACGAGAGCCTGCGCAAAGCAGTCACGGAGGAGCGTTACGAGGAGGCCGCCCTGCTTCGCGACGAGATCGCCCAGCTCGAGACACAGCTAAACGGCTAAACCGGCGTATCGATAGGGATCTTCGCCTCCCGCGTGGACATCGACCGTCGGTCTCGTATAGCCTGATCACGAAGGCTTGGGAAAGGACGGTTCGACAACCTTCCGGGAGACGATCGCCGTTACCACGACAGCTCATACCCACAGAAAGAGAGTTATCCCCATGAAAATCGCCATCGGATCGGATCACGCGGGCTTTGCCTACAAGGAAAAGATCAAGGAGTACCTGAAGAGCCTCGGCCACGAGGTGATCGACTGCGGCACCGGATCGCCGGAGCCCGTCGACTATCCCGATTACATTCGTCCGGCGGCCGTGCTCGTCGCGGAGGGCAAAGCGGATCGCGGCATCGTCCTGGGAGGTTCGGGAAACGGCGAGGCCATGGTCGCCAACAAGGTCCGGGGAGTCCGCTGCGCCTACTGCTTCAACGAGGAGTCGGCCTTCCTCGGCCGCGCCCACAACGATGCCAATGTCATTTCGCTCGGAGAGCGCCTCGTCTCCGAAGAGACTGCCCTCAAGATCGTTCAGATCTTCCTGCAGACTCCCTTCGAAGGCGGCCGTCACGTCCCGCGCATTCGCAAGATGATGGCCGGCGAGCTTGTCTAGGTCCGCGCGCCCATTGCCCATTCACTCCGGCACTTCCGCTCTGGCGGTCCTATTTGCTTTTGGGCTGGCTGCTTCCTATCCTGTCGTTGCCCTTAGCCGCCAGGCGAGGCTTGGAGCTGGGCAATCGGGGAAACCATGAAAGAAACGACCGTCAGCACCGACCCATGGAAACCAGCTCCGTCCGCGGAAAAGGGACCCGTCTTCCCCCCGCCTCACGACTTTTCTGCTCGGGCACACGTGGGAGGCTTGGAGGAGTATCGCCGGCTCTACCGGGAGTCGCTTGAGTCTCCGGCGACGTTTTGGGGACGGATGTCGGCGGAGCTCGACTGGGAGGAACCCTGGAAAGAGCTTTTGGCGTGGGACCTGCCGCATGCTCGCTGGTTTGTGGGCGGAAAACTCAACGCGAGCTACAACTGCCTTGATCGTCATCTGGCCGGACCCCGATGCAACAAGGCGGCCATCGTTTGGGAAGGAGAGCCTGGAGAGGTAAGGACGCTCACCTACCGGCAGCTCCACTGGGAAGTCTGCCGATGGACAAACGCGCTCTCCCGGAGCGGAGTGGTCGCCGGGGACCGGGTCGTGATCTACCTGCCGATGATTCCGGAAGCGGTGATCGCCATGCTCGCCTGCGCGCGCCTCGGCGCCGTGCATAGCGTGATCTTTGGCGGTTTCAGCGCGAAGTCGATTCGAGATCGCATCCTCGATTGCGGGGCGAAGATCGTGATTACCGCCGACGGTGGATACCGGCGGGGAAAGACTGTTCCGCTCAAGGAGCGGGTCAACGATGCCTTGGAGGCTGTCCCAATCGTGGAACGGGTCCTGGTCGTCCGCAGGACAGGGGAGCCCGTCCCGATGCTGGCGGGACGCGACCGCTGGATCGAAGAAGAAATCAAGCAGGTCGATGCCCGCTCGGAGGCCAAGCCCGTGGACAGCGAGCATCCGCTCTACATCCTCTACACCAGCGGGACGACCGGAAAACCCAAGGGCATCCTTCACACGACCGGCGGCTATCTGCTGGGTTGTGCGCTTTCCACCAAGTACCTCTTCGACCTCAAGGAAGAGGATCTCTTCTGGTGTACGGCCGATGTCGGTTGGGTAACGGGCCATAGCTACGTGGTCTACGGCCCCCTAGCTCTCGGAGCTTCGGTCTTTCTCTACGAAGGCTCGCCCGATTTTCCCCAGCCGGACCGCTTCTGGCGCATGATCGAGCGCCACCGAATCAACATCCTCTACACCGCGCCCACCGCCATCCGGTCCTTCATGCGCATGGGCGAACGGTGGGTAGAGCCCTGGGATCTCTCCTCGCTCCGCCTTCTGGGCTCGGTCGGCGAGCCGATCAACCCGGAATGTTGGCTCTGGTATCACGAGAAGATCGGGCGAGGCCGCTGCCCGATCGTCGATACATGGTGGCAAACCGAAACTGGATCGGCAATGATCGCTCCCTTTCCAGGAGCAACTCCCTGCAAGCCGGGTTCGGCCACCCTTCCCTTCTTTGGCGTCGATCCCGCCATCGTCGACGATCAGGGAAAACCCGTTCCTTCCGGCACCCACGGGAAGCTGGTGATTCGCCGTCCTTGGCCCTCGATGCTCCGGGACATTTACGGTAGCCCACAGGCTCTCCGAAACACCTATTGGAGCCAGGTTCCCGGCGTCTATTTCACTGGAGACGGCGCCCGCCAGGACGAAGACGGTTACTTCTGGATCACGGGCCGGACCGACGACGTCCTCAATGTCGCCGGACATCGCATCGGCACCGCCGAGGTCGAAAGCGCACTCGTGAGCCATTCCAAGGTCGCGGAAGCGGCAGTGGTCGGCGAGCCCGATCCAGTAAAAGGCGAGGCGCTCGTCGCCTTTGTCACCCTCCGACAAGGAGAAGCGGCGTCGGAGGAGCTCAAAAACGAGCTGCGTCTCCACGTTGCGCGGGAGATCGGCGCGCTCGCACGTCCCAAGGACATTCTCTTCACCGCCACCCTGCCGAAGACACGCAGCGGCAAGATCTTGCGCCGCCTGCTCAAGGAACTGGTTCGCAGCGGTCAAATCCAGGGCGACACGACGACCCTGGAAGATCCCGCCACCGTCGCCGCCCTTTCCAAGGAAGTCGGAAAGGCTGTCGATTAGCTTTCGGGCGCACTCTGCTCCCTCGCCATTGTTGCCTGTCGCGGCCGTCTTCGCGCGTGGTTCGGAGCGCAGATGCCCCGGCGTGAAGCACGAATGAAATCGATCATCCGTCGCACTTCTCCCGTCGGCCAGCGCCTTTCCATCTCCTCCAGGGCCTGCGAGACGTTGCATCCACTTTCGTAGAGGACCCGATAGGCAGCCTCGAGCCGTCGGCGTGTCGCTTCGGAAAAGCCTGCTCTGCGCAAGCCAACCCGGTTGACGCCGGCGACCTCGTTTTCGTCGACAGCCATCAGAAACGGAGGAATGTCCATACCGATTCGGATCCCTCCCCGCACCATCGCCAGCTCCCCGATGCGCACGTGCTGATGGAAGACCGAAGCACCCCCTAAAAAGGCTCGATCTCCTACCTGGACATACCCGGCCAGCAACACGTGGTTGACGAGGATCGTTCGGTTCCCCACAAGGCAGTTGTGGCCGACGTGACACCCCACCATCAGATAATTGCCGTCGCCGATCCGCGTCTCGCTCTCCGGCTTGGCCCCCCGATGGATGGTGACTTGCTCCCGGATCACGTTTCCCTCTCCAATCACCACGCGGGAAGGGGCCCCGTCCCAGGAGAGATCCTGCGGCTCGGCTCCGATGACCGCCCCATAGCCGACCTGGTTTCCCGGGCCAATGCGCGTTCCCGCGGCAATCACCGCATGAGCTCGAATCTCGCAGCGATCGCCGAGTATCGCGTCCGCCTCGACGATCGCCCCGGGCCCTACCCGCACCTCCCGTCCCAGTTCGGCCTTGGGGCTAACCATTGCTGTCGAATGAATCATCCTTCTCCTCGTTCCCGAAGGCTGTGATAGAGAAGCTTTCCCTTGCGCGGACCCCCGAGAATCAGGTGATCGACCACCTCGATCCCCAGGATTTCCCCGGCCTGCTTCATGGCACGGCTGATGGCAACGTCTTCCGCCGAGGGCGTGGGGTCTCCGGAAGGATGGTTGTGGGCGAAAAGGACCGAATGGGCGTTGCGCGCGATCGCGGCGCGGAAAGCCTCCCGGGGATGGTAAAGGCTCTCGTTGAGAGTCCCCCGGGTAATTTCCTCGACGGCGAGGACCCTTCCTTTCGCATCCAGCAGCACCGCCAGCAAGATCTCGACGGGCAACAGACGCATCCTCGGTCCCAGAAACTCCACGGCATCCTTCGGAGACGCGATCCGTCTTCCCAGAAGATCCTCCTGCGCCAAGCGGACACCCAACGCGAAGGCGGCCACCAAGCGGGCGGCCTTGGTTTGTCCCACGCCCTTGCACTGAGCAAGCTCGGCCGCCGAAGCCCTCCCCAATGCCTGCAGGCCGCCAAACCTCGTGATGAGTTCCTCTCCCAAGCCAACGGCCGAAAGGCCGCTCCTACCGCTTCCGAGAAGAATCGCCAGCAGCTCCGAATCCTTCAGGCCATTCGGGCCGTTCGTCGCCATTCTCTCCAGCGGCCGCTCCGCCGGGAGCATTTCGCGAATCCGTCGAGCCACGCTCGGGGACGATAAAGGGAGCGAGCGAGGCTTGCAAGAAAGGGGGAATCCATGCGCGCACATAGACGCCGTCGGGGCGGTAGCGAACCTCTACGGGCTCGCCCTCGCGATGGAGCCGTGCCAGGAGATCGCCGCGCTCGACGGGCAGGCGCAAACGGAACAGGAGCGCCGTCCCGCGTGACCAGCTTTCGATCCGCGAAAGAAGCTCGTCCATTCCAGACCCATCCCGAGCCGAAACCCCGATGCTTCCTGGATATCGCTGCAGCAGGCGATTGAGCGGCGCGGGACCATGCAAGCGATCGATCTTGTTCCACACGAGGAGCGAGGGTTTCCCAAGCACGCCGAGATCCTCCAGGACCCCCCGCACGTCCGCGATCCGCTCCTCTGCCTTCGGATCGGAAACGTCAACAAGATGGATAAGAAGGTCGGCCTCCTTCACCTCTTCCAAGGTGGCCCGGAAGGAATCGATCAAGTCGTGCGGCAGCTTTCGGATAAAGCCAACCGTGTCGGCCAGGAAGGCCCGCTGCTTTCCTTTCATCTGCAAAAGCCGGATCGTCGGATCGAGTGTCGCGAAGAGCTTATCCTCGACCAATACTTCTGACTGGGTCAGCCGATTGAACAGGGTCGATTTCCCGGAATTGGTGTACCCGACCAAACAGAGGGTCGGCCACGAGCATCGGTGCCTCCCTTCGCGTTGCACCGCCCGGGAGCGTCGAACCGCCTCCAGATCGCGGTGCAAGCGCGCGATCCGCTGCTGGACTCGCCGCCTGTCGACCTCCAGCTGAGTTTCTCCGGGGCCCCGGGTGCCGATGCCCCCCGTTTGCCGCGAAAGATGGCTCCACAGCCGGGTGAGCCTCGGGAGCAAGTAGAGGAGCTGGGCAAGCTCGATTTGTATCTTCCCCTCCCGGGTCTTGGCTCGCTGCGCAAAGATGTCGAGGATCAGCTGCGTCCGGTCCAGCACCTTCCGAGAAAAGACGTTCGATAAATTCCGACTTTGTGCCGGGGTTAACTCGTCGTCGAAAATGACCGAGTGGATCCCCCCTTCCTGGCATCTCTCGGAGAGTTCCTCCGCCTTGCCTCGCCCGATATAGAAAGGAGCGGTCGGTGTCTGAAGCCGCTGAACAGCATGAGAAGCGACCGCCGCTCCCGCGCTCCGGACGAGCTCCCCCAGTTCTTCGAGCGACTCCGTAACTCCCGGCTCCTGCTGGTTCGGCAGCTCGATCCCGACAAGGAGCGCCTTCTCTGCGGGATGGCCTAGGGTTCTCATCCAGCAAGAGAAGCAATCTTGCCAATGGGGGATTGACTCGGCTTAGAGAAGCCAGGGAAGAGGACCATGCTCTTCAAGTACCAGATGATAGTGGACACTAGTCTCTTTCCGAAACCAAGTCAACTGCTTCCGCGCGTAACGGAAGGTGTCCCGAGCAATCGCTTCCTCGAGCATCGCTCGGCTCCCTCCTCGAACCAGGAATTGTGCGATCGGGCCATAACCGATGGCGCGGCAACGGGAGAGGGTTTCCAGCCCCCCTTCGCGTAGCCGGTCGGCCACCTCCTCGACCCACCCGGAGGCAAGCATCTTGCGGACACGCGCGGCGATCCGCCGCCGCAACGCCTGGACCGGTCGCTCCACCCAAAGGGTGCGATGGCGCTGGACCAAGGGCCGTGTCGTCTCTTTCTGCCAATCCAACAGAGAGACTCCGGTCGCTTCCTTGACCTCGATTGCACGAATCAGGCGTCTGGGGTTGCGAAGGTCGATGCGCGCGGCCGCTTCCGGGTCGATCGCCCTGATCCGGTTCCCAAGCTCCTCGGTGGAGAGCGCCTCCAGTCTCTGCCGAAGCGCGGCGCTTCCCGGAGGGGCCTCGCAGAGGCCTTGCACCATGCTCCGGTAGTAGAGCCCGGTCCCTCCCACCACGATTGCCGGGCGTCCCCGGCCCATGCAGGCTTTCAAAAAAGCATGGGCATGTTCCCGATATTGCGCTACGGAAAAGGGTTCGCGCCAATCCACCAGGTCCACCCCTCCATAGGAAAAGCGAATCCGCTCCTCCCGGGTCGGTTTGGCCGTCCCTCGATCCAGTCCCCGATAGACCTGCATCGAATCCATGGAGAGGATCCAGGCTCCGCGCCTCTCCGCGATCGTGTGCGCAAGCTCGGTTTTTCCAACCCCCGTCGAGCCGACGATAAAAAGCGGCTCGCCAGGCTCGACCCGGGCAATCCAGCCCTCTATCTCATGAGCATGCACCTTCTCGCTCTCGCTCTGGTTGGCCTGCTTGCCGGTTTTGCCAGCGGCTGCTTCGGCATCGGTGGAGGCTCGATCCTCGTCCCGATCCTTGTCCTCTCCTTTGCCGTACCCTATCACACCGCGGTGGGAACTTCGCTCGCCCTCATCCTGCCGATCGCTCTGGCGGGCAGCCTCACGAATTGGACTCTCAAGCAGATCGACTGGAACCTCTTTACGGTGATCGCTCTCTCCGGGGCGGCGGGCGCCGCCCTCGGCTCCCTTTTCATTCAAGCGATCCCGGCGGTCTACGCCAAACGGGCTTTCGCGATTTTTCTCCTCTATGCCGCTTACCGGCTCTGGCGCTGAAGAGCGGAAGACCGTGGCACCGGGCGACCGCCGGCTTCCTTACCGATACCAAGCCTGCCATTCGACCCGCAGCTTCGGGAACGAATGCATCCTCTCCTCTCCCACATCCCGAAAGTGCCACCAGATCTCGGTCCCGCGACTCTGGTAGCCAAGCGGGGAGACCCGGAAGATCCGGTTAAAAAAGGTCTGATAGGGAAGCGCCGGCGTCGCAGGACTCTGCCCGAAGCCGGGAGATGCTCGATATTGCGTATACATCTTCCCCAGATCGACCACGATCCACCAATCCTCCAGGGGCGGCCGATAGCCCTGGAATCCCCAGGTATCCTCAAAGACATCGACCTTCGCCGCCGGATTGTGACTCAAGACCTCTTCGACATACTCGTAGGTGACGCGAACGCTCTCCCCCGCGGCGAAGTTGACTTCATAAAGGTCCATCCCTCCCAAGCGGGGAATCACCCTTCTTTCGAAAGGAATGCGTGCTTGATTCCGCCAAACCCGAAATCGGATATTTGGGTAGTCGGGCCTTTCGCCATGCCCCATCGGCACTCGCTGCGAGGGCCCCCAGTTCCGGAATTGGAGATAGACCAGGCAGCGCACGTAGGGCTGGAGGGGCCCCTGTCCGGAGCGCGGCTTCGCGAGAAAGAGCGTGTAATATTGACGGACCCAAACGATCTGGATCGGCAGTTCCTGGGCGCGGGCCGTGGGCCTTACAGCAAAACTGGCGGCAAAGAACAGGAGGAGCGCTACCGGAGCCAGAAGCCAGCGACCAGAGGCTGGCAGCCGGCGGGAAAAAGGGACGGCAGTCGGCATCGAATTCTCAGCCCCAGAGCGTAGCAGCCGGAGCCCGAGAAGCCCAACCAGCAGACCAAAAAAAAGGAATGCTTTGTCCCGCTGGGAAGGCCTAACAGGATTCGATCATGCTCCTGCGGGGAGAATCGATCCGGGTTCCCCAAGCTGTCCTGTTGATTTTTGGGAGCGTGAGCGGCGATTGCCTTTGCCGCGCAGGCCCCGTAAAAGGAAGGACGAAGACACGGATACCAGAAGCCTATGGAAAACTTTCCCGCCACCTCTTTCGCTCAGCGGATCGGCGGTCCCCGGTTCGGCAAGGAGAACGAAATCTACAAGTTTGAGAAGATCAAGCGGGCCAAACGGGCCGCCCGCGACAAGCACCCGGAGGTCGAGCTCCTCGATCTCGGTGTGGGAGAACCGGACGAGATGGCTCCGGTCGAAATCGTCGAACGGTTGGCCGAGGAAGCTCGGAAGCCTGAGAACCGTGGCTACGCCGACAACGGCGGACCGCAACTCAAGGAAGCGGCCGCCCGTTATCTCCAGCGGGTTTGCGGGGTGGTCGCCGATCCCGAGGCAGAGATCTGCCATTCGATCGGCTCCAAGGCGGCGCTCTCCATTCTGCCCGCCTGCTTCATCGACCCAGGCGACGTCGTCCTGATGACCGTCCCGGGCTACCCGGTCTTCGGGACACACGCTCAATACTATGGAGGCCAGGTCTTCCCTCTCCCTCTGCTGGAAAGGAATTCCTTCCTGCCCGACCTGGAATCCGTCCCCGCCGACGTGCTGCGGCGCACCAAGGTGCTCGTACTGAACTATCCGAACAATCCCACCGGCGCCACGGCAACTCCCGCTTTCTTCGAGGAGGTCGTCGCGTTCGCCCACCGCCACCGGCTCGTCGTCATTCATGACTTCGCCTACGCGGGCCTGGTCTTCACGGGATCGCCCTTGAGCTTTCTTTCCGTGCCGGGGGCCAAGGAGGTCGGACTCGAACTCCACTCGGCGAGCAAGAACTTCAATATGACCGGCTGGAGATGCGGCTTCGTCGCCGGCGACTCGAGGCTCGTCCGAGCCTATGCCTCCGTGAAGGACCACACCGACTCAGGCCAGTTTCTCGCGATCCAGCATGCGTTCGCCTACGGCTTGGATCACCCGGAAGTCACGCAACGCATCGCGCAAAAGTACTCGCGGCGGATGGACCTTCTGGTCGAAGTCCTCCGGCGATTGGGCTGCCCGGCACGTAAGCCGGATGCCTCGTTCTTCCTCTACACGCCCGCACCGCGCAGTGCTACGACCTCGGAGGGGCCGATCCTCTTCCCGACGGCCGAGAAAGCAGCGGAGTGGCTGATCACCGAACGGCAGATCTCAACCGTTCCTTGGGATGATGCCGGGCCCTATCTCCGCTGGAGCGTGACCTTCCCCGCGCAAGGGGAGGAAGAAGAACGGCGGGTCGTCGCCGAGCTCGAAAAGCGGTTGGCCGACCTCCGCTTACAATGGAAGTAGAGCCTTCCTCCTCCCGCCCGGAAAGGAATGGCCGCTGCTCCCGGCCACCGCCCGACGATTCGCACCACTCCCCTGCGGATGAGGCGGAGGAGTTCTTCTCGCCTCGCGGCCCTCTCGCCACCGCGCGTCACTTCGAATTCCGGCCTCAGCAGGGGCGCATGGCGCGGGCGGTGGCCGAAGCGCTCCGGGAGAAGGCCGTTTTGGCCGTCGAAGCGGGCACGGGGACCGGCAAGAGCCTCGCCTATCTTTTCCCCGCTCTTCGCTGCGCCCGCGACCTGGGTCAGCACGGCATCATCTCCACCCATACGCTCAACCTGCAGGCGCAGCTCTTTGGCCGAGATCTGCCCCTCCTTCTCCGCACCCTGTCCGACTCGTTCACGGTGGTCCTCCTCAAAGGGAGGAGGAACTACTTTTGTCCTCGACGCATCGACCAAGCGCTCCGCTACGGGGACGACCTCTTTGCTTCGCGCGAGACCGAGGAGATCCGCCGGATCGCCCGATGGTCCTTCGAAACCACGACCGGCTGCTACGAAGAGATCGATCCTCCCCCGGAACCGGGCCTTTGGAGCCGGCTCTGCTCCGAGCCGCAGCTCTGCACCGCAAGGACCTGCCAGGACAATCCGCGTTGCTTCTATCAGCGGCTCCGAGACCAGAGCGCCGAAGCCGACCTCACGATCGTCAACCATGCGCTCTTCTTCTCTCTCTTGGCCGGCGGCCTGGGTTCCGACCCGAGCGAAGATCTCTCCTTCGCCAAGGATTTCGTGATCTTCGACGAAGCCCACCAGGTCGAGACGGTTGCCGCCCGGCATCTCGGCCTCTCCCTCTCGGAGGGACAGACGCGATCTCTCCTGCAAAGGCTCTACCATCCTCGAACCCGGCGTGGACTTCTCTCCTTGCTCCGCTCGGGCGATTCGATCCGAAAGACCAAGGAAGTCCTCACCGTTCTCGCCTCGCTTTTCGACAACTTGCGTGCTGCCGCAGGGGGCTCCAAGGGCCGGGAAGTCCGCATCCTCCGGGCGGATGTTGTGCCGAACGCCCTGGACGCACCCTTGGCAGAGCTCGCCGAGGCGATTCAGGACGCAGCCACGACGGCTGACGATCGCGATCTCAAGCGCGAGATCGAGGATGCCGCGAGGAAGACCATCGGCCTGAGAGCCGCCTTCTCGGCTTTCCTCGGGCAGTCCCTTCCCGATCACGTCTATTGGATCGAAGCCCAGGATTACGGCTCTCCGGAAGGAACCCGTCTCGCCGCTGTCCCCCTGTCGGTCGCCCCGCTGCTCGAACGGCTGCTCTACCAAGGAGAACGCGCCCTCGTTTTCACCAGCGCCACGCTCACCATCGGGGGAAGCTTTCACTACTTCCAAAAAAGACTCGGCCTCCGCGATCCGAGAACGCTGGCGCTCGACTCCTCCTTTGACTATGCGCGCCAGATGAAGGTTTGCGTCCCCAGCGGGATTCCCGAGCCGTCGGAGAACGCCGCCTACGAAGCGGCCCTGGAGGCGTGGATCCGCTATTTCACCACCCAAAGCCGCGGATCGGCTTTCATCCTCTTTACGAACAGAAGAACGCTGCTCAGCCTTGCCTCCCGGCTTGCGCCCTTCTTCGAGGGGAAGGGCTTCCCGCTTCTGGTCCAAGATGGGATCGTCGATCGACACCGGCTCTTGGAGCGCTTTCGAGCCTCTCCCGGCGCGGTCCTCTTTGGAACGGACAGCTTCTGGCAAGGGGTCGACGTCCCGGGAGAAGCCCTTTCGTGCGTGATCCTCACTCGACTCCCCTTCGGAACGCCGGACCATCCCCTGGCCCAGGCACGAGCGGAACGGTTGCAGGCGGACGGGAGCGACCCCTTCCTGTCCTACTTTCTCCCGGAAGCACTCCTGAAATTTCGTCAAGGAATCGGCCGGCTGATTCGGAGCCGGGAATATCGGGGTACGGTAGCGATCCTGGATTCCCGCATCCTGACCAAGCGGTATGGCCGTTCTTTCTTCGGCGTTCTTCCCGATTGCCCCGTCGAGATTCTCGACCGAGATCCCCCGATCGCCTAAGTTCGGGATCTCGCCCGGACCGCTCGATGCCGCCACGAATGTTGGAACCCCCTTACGAGCCACGCGTCGTTTTTGAGAGCGAGGACTTTCTCATCGTCGACAAGCCTCCCTTTCTTCTCTCTCATCCGACGCGTCGGAATGACCGCCCCAGCTTGCTCAGCTGGCTGGCCAACGAGAGGAGAGGATCCTCGTTCTTCCTGGCCAACCGGCTCGATCGAGAAACAAGCGGCTTGATGCTTGTCGGCAAGGATGCGGCAGCGGCCTCCTCGCTCGGCCGGCTCATGGAAAGAAGGCTGATCGAAAAGGAGTATCTAGCGATTGTCTGGGGAAAGCTGGCTTGCGACTTTCTCCAGATCGAAGCCCCGTTGGGCTATATCGGGATCTCCGAGGAGAATCCGGTTGCCATCCGGCAAGGGATACGTCCGGAGGGGGCGCCAGCCATCACAGTCGTGCGCTCCCTCTGTTCGGGAGAGAAAATCACCGTCCTGCGCGCTTTTCCGAAAACCGGACGCCTTCACCAGATCCGGGTGCATCTCTCCGCCATCCGCCATCCGATCGTCGGCGACAAGATCTATGGACCCGACCCGAAGTTTTTCCTTCAGTTCGCCGCTCAAGGCTGGAGTCCCGAACTCGCGGAGAGCCTGTGCCTCCCTCGCCACGCACTGCACGCCTCCCGCCTCTCCTTCCGCTGGCAAGGAAAAGATCTGAACGTCTCCTCCCCCCTTCCTCCCGACCTGGGCGGCTTTCTCCGGCAGCGGGGAATCGCTCTTCCCGCGGCCTGATCCCGAACGAGGTGGGTTACTCCGCCCCAAAGAACCGCTTGGCCCGCTGGAAGAATCCCTCCTGCTGCGGATGGGTGTCGGAGTCGCAGCTCGCCGCAAAAGCCTCGAGCCTTTGCCGCTGCTCCGCATTGAGACGCGTGGGAACTTCGATCATCACCCGGACCAGCAGATCGCCGATCCCCCGTCCGTGCACGTCGGCAATCCCACGCCCGCGAAGCCGGAAGACCTGCCCGCTCTGCGTTCCCGCGGGAATCTTGAGCGTGGCCTTCCCCACCAGACAGGGCACGGTTGCCTCCCCGCCGAGCGCGGCCTGGACGAAGCTGATTGGCATGTCGCAATAGAGATCGTTCCCTTGCCGTTCAAAAACCTCGTGCCGCCGCACATGCACCACGACGTAGAGATCCCCGGCGGGCCCGCCAGCGGTGCCGCTTTCTCCGTAACCCGCCAAGCGGAGACGATAACCGTCGTCAATGCCGGCGGGAATCTTGATATTCATCTCCGCCGTCTGCTTGACCCTTCCTTCCCCCCGACACGCGGCGCACGGTCGATCGATGACGGCCCCGGTACCGTGGCACCGGGGACAGGTCTGGGCGACGGTCAAGAAGCCACGCGTCACTCGGACTTGGCCCTGGCCGTGACAAGTCGGACAGACCTTGCGCGAGGAGCCGGAAGCAACTCCGCTGCCTCCGCAGACTCCGCAGCTCTCGAGCTTGGGGAAGGCGATGTGCTTGTCACAGCCCAAAGCGGCTTCCTCGAAATCGATTTCCAAATCACAACGGAGGTCGGCTCCCCGTTCCTGGCGAGAACGCCGGTTCCCCCCAGTGCCGAAGGCTTCTTCGAACAGACTGCCGAAAACCCCTTCGCCGAAAAGGCCAGAGCCTCCGAAAACCTCCTTGAAAATTTCGAAAGGATCGTGAAAGCCCGCTGCCGTCGCCGCCCCCTGAGCTTCGAAGGCTGCATGACCGTAGCGGTCGTAGGCCGCGCGCTTTTCGGAATCGCTCAGCACCTCGTAGGCCTTGCTCAACTCCTTAAACTTCTCCTCCGCCGCACCGTCTCCCGCATTTCGATCGGGATGATATTTCAGTGCCTGCTTACGGTAGGCCTTTTTGATCTCCTCGGCACTGGCCCCTTTCGCTACACCGAGAATCTCGTAGTAATCGCGCTGGGAGGTCATGGTTCCGGCGAATGGGGTGCTTCTCTTTCTTCCCGATTCTCCGCGCTCTTGGACGGCTTCCTGGCGACGTAGACCAAGGCGGGGCGCAGCAGACGGCCTTTGTAAAGATAGCCGGCCCGCTTCTGCGTCGCCACGATCCCCTCTTCGACTTCCTCGGTATCCACGAAGGCGGCCGCCTCGTGCTGATGAGGATCGAAGGGCTTGCCGACCGCGTCGATCACCTCCACTCCCTCTTCTCGAAGGAGGGTTTGAAATTGCGACAAGATCATTTGCATGCCCTGGGCGATCGACTGGCCATCGGTGGCGTTCTTCGCCGCCTCCACTCCGAGAAGAAAGTTATCGACAACGGGAAGAAGCGCGTGAAGAAGAGAGGCATTCGCCAACCGGATGGCATCCTCTTTCTCCTTGGCCATTCTTTTCCGAGCGTTCTCCCAATCGGCCAGCGTTCGCAGCAAGCGGTCCCGCATCTCGTCCGCCTCTCGGGAGATCTGCCGCCACTGATCGATCCGCTCGCGACTCACCACCGAAAAGACAGGCACATCTTCGGCGGCAGCGTCAGTGATCGGGGATTCGCGAAGATCTGTGGTCATAAAGGAATCCTTACCTTATCTTCCGACTCGTTCGAGCGCAACAAGCGTCACGTCGTCGACCAGCTCACCCGAGGAGCAGAGCAAGCGCAGCTCTTGGAAAAGATCCTCGAGCGAGGCCTGCGCGCCTCGCGGTGTCGTCTTGCCGAGCATCGCGGCCAGTCTCTCCCTGTCGAGCGAGGTCCCGCTCGGCCCGACCGCATCCGTCATCCCGTCGGTGTAGAAGAGGAGGAGTTCGCCTGGCTCCAAGAAAAGGGAAACATCCTCCAGAACCGAATCGAAGGTTTCACCGGAATCAATCCCCAGGCAAAGCCCCGGCGCATCGACCTGGACGACCCCGGAATCCCGGCGAAGGAGAGGCTCCTCCTGTCCTGCTCGCGCCAGCCGGATCTCATGAGTTTGCGTGTCGATGACCGCGTAAATCATGGCCACGAGGGTGCGTTCGGCAAGATCCTCGTGCAGCAGGCGGTTGACGCGGCGCAATACCCCCGCGGGAGAGCGGGAGCCAGCGGCCTGGCAGCGCACCGCGACCCGACACATTCCTCCGATCAGGGCGGCTGCGATTCCTTTTCCGGCCACATCGCCGATCAGGATGCCGCAAGTATGAGAATCCAGGGGCAGGAGGTCGTAAAAGTCTCCACTCAATTCCCCCGCCGCCGAGTGCGCGGCGGCCAAACGAAAACCAGGCAACGCCGGAGCCATTCGAGGAAAGAGCGACTCCTGAAAGAGGCGGGCCGCAAGCAGTTCGGCCTCCAGGTGGCGTGCTTTTCGATCGCCGCTTCGGCAAGCCGACCTCTTCGCCAGGCGCAAGGCGGCTTCCCCGACCGCCTGAGCCGCACTACGCTCGGCAGGACACAGATCTCCGCCCGACTCCAGGCAAATCGCAAGAAGGCCGAACGGAAAGCCGCTCCCGCTGAGCGACAGAAGAGTCCAGGGCCCTTCCATCTCGACCTGCTTCGAGCCTCTCCCTTCTCGCCCCGATTTCCAGAGCCGCTGCGCCATCGCCCCCAACTCTACCGAGAGCTCTCCCCGGCCCCAGATCGCGCCGACCTCTCCTCGCTCCCCACCCGACAGCAAGGCAATGCCCGATGCTTTGAGGAACGCCGCCAACCGCTCTAACAAGATATAGACCAGCGACTCCGGTTCGCCGTCGGTCCCGAGCGCACGGCCCAATTCCGCGATCAGGAGCAGTGACTCGCTCGAATCGCCGAACTGATTGGCTTGATTCGTTTCCACATGCCCCCGTCCTTGCGACCAGAAACTTCCCCCCCGTATCCCCGCGCGACGAAAGAAAGGCGACAAGGATGAATTGCGACGACAAATCCCAGGCTCTAACGAGCCTCTCCGCGATCCCCATCCCCAACTTCCGCGCCCAGGTAGGACACAAGATCCTGAAACTTAGGCGCATTTCTCGGATCGCATTCCAAGAGAGCCCGATGAGCCTGGAGAAGCAGCTCTCCGGTCATTTCCTTCTGAGAGACACCCGATTCCAAGGGACGGAGCTCTGCCGCATCGTAAGGCGCAACCTCCTCGATGCACTCAAAGAGCCGATCCAGCCCCAAAGTTCGAATCGACTCCAATACTCGCCGGCTGCTCCCGGCCACCTGGAGAACGCCTCCCTGCTTTCGCAACTTTAACGCGGGTCCCGCCAGCGTGCCAAGGAAAGTGCTATCCAGATAGGTGCACTCCGTCAAATCGACCAGCAGCCTCTCACTTCCGCATTGAATAAGATTATCGCAATAGTGGCGAAGAGAAAAACAATGCTCAAATGAGCCCGCTCCGATGACCTTGAGCACGGGCAACCCAGGTAGGTTTCCGGCTTGTACTATCCCAGTTCTCACTCGAAGACACTACGCAATGCGGGCAGCACGTCAAATGGCTTCGCCCTCGCTGCCCTTTCGCTCTCCGGCGAAGCATTCAACCTACTCGACCGACGGTGGAGAAGCGAGGAATTCCTCGGCGATCGCTCGTTTTCCTGTTAAAAAATCTGTCGATGACTCGAACGAATCCACCTCTCCTGCGCGGGCTGGTTCTCGGGTCGGGCACCTCGCAAGGAGTGCCGATGATCGGTTGCCGTTGTCCGGTCTGTCTCTCGCCGGACCCCCGGGATCGCCGGACCCGGGCGTCCCTTTACGTCGACGATGGAGCGCTACCCTTTCTCATCGACACGGCAACCGATTTGCGATCTCAATGCCTCCGCGAGGGGATCACCGACGTCGGCGCGGTCCTATATACGCATCATCACGCCGATCACATTCTCGGTCTCGACGATTTGCGCCGTTTCTGCGAGCTCCGGCGAGAGCGTCTTCCCATTTATGGCCCCGCCATCACGCTCGAGATCCTCGCGCGGATGTTTCCCTACGCCTTCGATGCCAAGCCGGAAGCGGCGGCCTACGTTCGCCTCTTGCCTCACCCCGTGGAACGCTCCTTCCCCCTCGGCAAGCTGATCGTTACCCCCTTGC
>JAQTUK010000007.1 GCA_028710285.1 Methylacidiphilaceae bacterium
CTCGAGCCTCAAGCTCGATCCGCCACCAGTCGGACTCCTTGCAGTCAATCAGCAGCCGTGCGCCTTCGATCTCCCAACCCCTGACAGGATATCGCTCTAGAATGTTTCGCACCGCTGCGCCGGGATCGTTAACTTCGGGGCTTGTCTTGTGCTCTGCAATGTGCTTTTTTGTCATGGTCATTCCATTAGGAGCCGCCCCGCGTCCGACCAAGATTTGGGGCGGCTTCTTGTTTGGTTTTCTTTCCTCTACGCCTAGGCTTACTCGGCCGCAAGCTTTCTCAAGCCGCGCCGCCCAGCAGTAAGTCTTCCCTCTCCGCCAGGGCTAAGACGATCCTGCGGACCGTATGCGCGTCGGCGAGGGCTCGGTGCCTCTCGGTAGACTCGCGAGCACCCGCGAGCTCGGCGGCCACGGACAGCCGCGGCCAGTGTCCGCCGTTGGCGGCCTTGAGTGCCTCGCACGTGCATTCCCACCCGCAGGCAGGCGGCTCCTCACCCGCCCGCCGGCAGCTTTGCTCGATCACGCGTCGATCAAAGGCTGCGTTGTGCGCGACGGCCAGGCGATCCCACAGGATCGGCCGCAGCTCCCACCATACCCGATACCAAGGGGGAGCCAACGCCAGCTCATCCAAGCTGATCCCGTTGATCTCAGCGGCGGACTCGCCCATCGGCTCGACCGGGCACACCAACGAATGGTAGATCGTCTCGCCCTCAAGGCCTACGACAGCGATCTCGACAACCTCCGCGCCCTCACCGAGACCGGTTGTCTCGGTGTCGACGAAGACCGGGTGCAGCATCAGCACGCTCCGCGCCCATTTCATTGCCCGCTCCAGAGGATTCATGTCTGGCTCCACGTAATCGACGAGACGGTCCACCCCTGGCCCGGGCTCGGCTCGACAACGCCTCCCTCGTCGAAAATGAGCCGCTCCGCGAGCTTGTCCAGTTGAGCCCCGGTCAGATCGACTTTGAAGCCGCCATAGAAGTTGAGCGAAAGAAGCTCCTCTCCACCGGACTCCCCGAGCGAGCACTCCGCGCCGTAAAACTGGCTCCACGGCAGACACAGAGTGCGGGCGGCCCCAGGCAGGAACCAGACCCGGCCCTTGACCCCGATCGGGCGCCACTCCTTCACAACCGCCACCGAGACCTCGGCGGATCCGGCTCCTGCTTCTCTTCCTGACATACCCGTCCCTCCTGTTTTTTTCTTGGTGTTTCTTCCTCAGCCAGCCCCAGGCGCTGGCCTTGTGTTCTCTTCCTCCGCATCGCCCGGGCCAGCCCAGGTCCGGGAACCTCCTCCTTTGACCTTGGGCCTGGTCCCCGATCTCGATAGATCGTCGCGTCAAGCACCGCGGCGGCCGCGTCTTTGACGCGCTCGCAGACGGTCTTCCACCCCCAGGCGATCCTCTGCCTCAAGCTCGCCGTCAGGCGCAGAATGTCCGCCGCGGCCGTCCGCCCATCGAAACCGCCATGCCGAGCGATGAGCGCCGACGGCTCAGGGACAAAGACCCTGAGATCCTTGACCGCTCGGGACACCATGACGTAGACATCCCGGGCCGATGGAGAGGCGGCCGCCGCGACAACCACGTCAGCTTTTTGCGACTGCGAGGAGAAGCTCGTCCGCACGTAACCGTAGTGGACGAGCGAGAAGCTCGCCGGGATCGTTTTCCCCTCTTTCGTCTCGATCGCGCCGTCATCCAGTACCCGCTTGACAGTCAGCGTCTCGCCGTTGACCATCTCTCGTCCCAGGTTTCGCCGGACGAGCAGCCTGTCCCCGGTCGCAAGCTCGATCCGCTCCAGCCTCCCGGCCGTCAGCTCCGTCTCCGCCGGATCCACCCGGGAGCCGTCGGCTAACACAAGACACCCGCCCTCGACTCGCTCGACTCGCGCGGTCGCCATGTGCCCAGGCCCGAGGCTGTACGCGACCCCCATACCCGACTCGTAGTGCCGGATCGAGCGGGCCTCAGCTTTACTCCACCCGAACGGCTCTAGCACCACCCGCTCGATTTCCTCCGTCGGAAGCAGCCCTTCCTGCTGTAGGCCCGCGCGGATCGACGCCGTGAACTGTCCGACCTCTTCCCACGTCCGCGCGACGCCGAGAACTTGCTCACCCCTCCTCACCGCATCGACGTAGTAGTCCGCCGCGTCGAGCAGCCAGGTCATCGCCTCCGCCCGGCCGGAGAGCATCCCCCTCTCTTGTAGTAGGGCGAGCGCCGATCCCGTCTCCCCCGCCGCGCAGAGCGTAACGGCCTCGCGGATCGCCTCGTTCTTTTGCCGCCTGACCTCCACGAGCTCCGTCCGTGGAGCCTGGGTGTGTTGCTCGATCACGCGTAGAAAGTCTCCAGCTCCGACGGGCAGGTGCTGGCGAGTATCGCCCACAAGCAGCACGCGGATGCTCTTCCGGTCCGCGAACCGGAGGAGCTCGTATCCGTCCTTGATCCCAAGGAGTCCAGCTTCGTCGACGACAAGCAGATCCGGCGCTGGCGCCTGCCTGCGCTCGATCGCCCCGATGTAGCTCGCGACCGTCCGAGCTTGCAAGCCCTCCTGCTGCATCGCCTGGACCCCGGATTTCGTCGGCGAGAGAAAGAGCACGGATTTTCCGGCTCGTTTGCGCGTCGCCGCCGCGATCGCGCCCAGGTTCTCAGACAGCGCCTGCATTGTGCGCGTCTTCCCCGCTCCGGCGACTCCGCGGAGGACCTGCACGCGCGATCGCGAGTTGAAGACCGCGAGCACCGCGCGGCGTTGCTCATCTGAGAGCTTCGGCAAGCTCGGAGTCGCTTGCCGGAAAAACGGGAGCTTACCCGAGGTCCTCGCAATCATATCGAGCACCCACTTTTCCCGCTCGAGATTTGCTTCTGTCGTCACGATCTCGGAGAGCGGGTTGCCCGCATCGACGAGCACCGGGTGTCCTCCGGCGGCGAGCTTGAGACCATCGACGTCCGCGAGCGGATCGACCAAGAGCGCTTCCGCCACGATCTGCGCCCTGGCGGCCACCGATACGCGCTCGAAAACGCGTTCGCTGGCCTCGCCAAGCGTCTCGCCCTCATCGCGTTTTTCTCTTGGTGTTCTCTTTTCCGTAGCGTTGCGCACCGTTCGCTCGATTTCCTCGACCTCCCCGGCCGAGAGCTTCGCCAGATTACCCTGCCGAATCGTCGCCTGGCTCCCGGCTCTCAGCTTCGGCTCCCGGGTCGCGCGGGCCAGGAACGCGACCTCCTGAGCCGTGAGCTGCTGGCCCGACGTGTCCGCCCAGCGTAGCTCGCCCCGGGCCTCGAGCCAGCGGTTGAGGTCAACACCTGGGGCGGCGGCCAGGTATTCCGAGAGCAGCTTCTTCCGGCGCTCGAGCTCCTCAGCGATCGCGGCCTCGATCTGCTTCCGCCGCTCCGAGAATCGCTCCTCGAGCTCCGCGCTGATCCCTTGGACGCGCCACCCGGTGATTCGGCCCTTCTGCCGAACGAGCGCGATGCCGTAACCCAAGTCTGCCAGCCGGCGTGCCAGGGCGGCTTCCTGGAAGCGGCTCAGGTAGCGTATCTGACGGCAGATCTCGCGCTCTTGGAGCGCGTAGACCTTACCGTCTTGCCCTTTCGTCGCATTCAGCAAAACGCAGTGAGCATGAAGCTGCGGATCGAGCGTCCGCGAGACCCCGTGATGAAAGACGGCGGCAGCCATGTTTCCGGTGATCTCCTCCGCGTCAGAAGCGTTGTACACGCCGTCGCGCCGACGGCGGGCGGCGAAGCTCTCGAGCTCCGCGGCGGCCTCCCGGATCGAGGCCTCGAAGGCCTCGGCGATCCGCTCGTCGAACTGGGCGAGGATCGAGACCGACTTCGGCGCGCTCATTTGCGCGTCGTAGGCCGTGATCTCGATCCGGCCATTGCCGCCCGCGATCCATCGTCCGCCGACTTTGCCGCCCAGGGCGGCGGCGAACACCTTCCGGCTCGCCTCGTCGTCGATCGAGCCTTCGAGGCCGAGCTCGGCGGCGAGCTTCCCCGTCCAGTAGCCCGCACAGCTCTCTTTCTCCGAGTAGTAGTCCCCGGCGGTGAAGTGCTGCCGCATCGCCTGCTGTTTTGACCGTTCCCGGCAGCGGAGGGGGCGGATCGTGATCATCCGTGCGGATTGTGTCGATGAGACCGGCAGCCAGTCAAGAGGGAAGAGCAGAATAGCAGACGCAATATCCCGCCGGTGGCGGAAGAGCACGCTATAAAGCCTCCGGTTCCAGCGTGCGGCAAGCACCAATCCTCTAGGGAGACTAACGCTTCGGTCGGCGATGCGACCGCCTACAAGCGTGCCCTACTAAATCTGGTCTGTGGTCTTGGCGGGATATTACATTTCATGAAACCCAAGTCAAGCCAGACGTCGATGTGTCTACACGATTTACCTTGCGCACGCTTCTACGCAGCCATAAGCTGCGCGGCGATGGTCATGGCGGGAGCGAAACGGAAGGGAGGTGGAATGCCCCATCACTCGGTTCTGCTCCCATACGCCGAGGAGTTGGTCGCTCTCCGTAGGCGAAGGAGGACGTTCGAGGAGTGCGCGGCGTGGGCGCGGGAGCAGGGCTTGAAGATATCGGCCAACGGAGTGCGTCACTTCCTCCGGAGGCGGCAAAGGAGAAGGATGAAGAAAGGTAAGGACACCAAATGAAAATTATCGTGGTGGCGGGAGATAAAGGGGGGACGGGGAAAACGTTTGTGGCGTTGCTCATCGCAGATTGGCTGCGCGTGAACGCAAAAGAACCCGAATGTTGGGACTTCGATCAAAGCAACTCGGCGGGGTTCGGCTTGTATTGGGAAGGGGCGAAGAAAGGCAATCTCGACGAGCGCGGAGCTCTATTCCGACCGTTCGCCGGACAAAACGTCGGGGACCTCGGCGACCGGGTGCTACTGCTAGATTTGGGCGCAAGGAATGAAGCCAAAGCGGGAGCGTGGTTCGACGCGGCAGGGTCCTTCCTCGAGCAGAAAGAAGCGGCGGTAAAGTGGACCGTCGTCGTCCCGGTCACGGCCGACGAAGCGAGCTGGTGGTCGGCCCACGCCTGGGTGAAACGCGCCTCGGGCCGGGCTTCGGTTCTGCTGATTAAGAACCAAGGAGAGGAGGCTTACCGAGACTTCGGGCGGTGGGACCGGCATCCGGAAACGCTGGCCCTCAAAAAGAAGGGCCTCGCGGAGGAGCTCGACCTACGGAGCGCCGCTCCGGAGCTCACGGAGTATGCGCGGGCGCACAAGCTCCGGATCGGCCAGATCGCCGCCGGTGCGGCGGGCTCCCTCGCCGAGCAAATGATGGCCGCGGCGGTCGCCGCCCCGTTCTACGCGGAGCTCGATGGGCGGAAGGAGTTGCTGTTGTGACCGAAAGCGAGCTGCCGATCGACCTCCCGGCGAGCAAGCCAGCGGGCAAAATCAACCCGCTGGCTGAAATCGAGAGGGAGATCGCCGACCCGGAGCTGCGCGAGCTCTTCCGGCGGCTCTATGAAGGTAGCTCGCCACAGTTCCGCGACGCCGTGACCTTCCGCACGGTCGCCGCCGCGTGCGTGCCGGTGAAGGCTCTGCTGGACGCCCGGCTCGAGAAGCTTGACGGCCTCGAGGGGCGGATCGACGAGCTCAAGGCGGCGCTCGATACGCCGAGGAAAGACCTGACGGAGTTCCTCGGCGAAGTTAAAGCCGCAGAGAAACGCATGACGGAAGTGTCGAGTGACCTGACGACGAAGGTCGGACGACTCCAGCGCTCGGCCGCGACGGCCGCGCTGGCGGGCGGCCTCGGGGGGCTCGCCGCCGCGATGGCGTGGCAGGCCGCCCAACGGTGGTTAGGACTATGAATACCCGGGAGCGGAAAGTTACCCATGAGAACACCAAAAAAGGAAACTATGAGGAAAAGAGAAGAAGTCGATGAGCTCGACGAGGAGTTGCGGATTCCGTCTGAAGAGGCGGAGCGAGTGTTCCTCGTGATCGACGCTCTACTGCGGCGGGCGAAGGAAGCTCCGCCGGCCGAGGACAACTTCTGGGCCTACCTCGTTTGGGAGGCCGTCGCGGGGGTTCTGCCGTTTTGGCATCGCTTCGAGATGAGCGACGAGATCGACGACGCATATCGCCTCCGGCTCGAAAGGCTCATCGAGGAAGGCGAGCGGTTCCTCGAGCCGCTGCGCGGACTCGATGACGACGAGCTCGCTCGGCGAGGCGTTTCCCCCTATCGGGAAAACGTCTTGGACGCTCTCAAGAGTCACCACAAGCTCTTGTACGAGCCAAGGACGCCCCTCGATCCGGAAACCGAGGCCTTGCTCGACGAGATTTTCAATGCCCCGGCATACTGAACCGGCGCTCATTCGTTTGGCTCTCGAGGCTCGTTGGGAAGCGGAGACATTGAAAAAGACGCCAGAAGGGCTAAGAGCGCGGAGGAGTAAATAATAGTTATTGATATCTGCATGCAGATATGATTAAATATATGCACGTTGAAGATTTATTCTCCGAAGCAGTTCGGCTCGCTGATCGGGCGCAGCGTGAACACGCTCCAGCGATGGGATCGGGAGGGCGTGCTTCCCGCGCAGCGGAGTCCGACCAACCGGCGGTACTACACCCACGAGGACTATTTGCGGGTGATCGGCCAAAAGGCGGCCGTGCGACGGCTCGTGACTTACGCCAGGGTTTCCAGCGCCGGCCAGAAGGGAGACCTCAAAAACCAGAGGGAAGCGCTGGAAGCCTTTTGCCTGGCCCAGGGCAAGGCGGTTGCAGAACGGCTGGAAGACGTGGGCAGCGGCCTCAATTACAAGAGGAAGAATTTCCTGCGACTGATGGAGATGGTGGAGCGGGGCGAGCTCTCCGAGATCATAGTGGCGCACAAGGACCGGCTGGTTCGCTTCGGTTTTGAATGGTTCGAGAAGTTTTGCCGGGATCATGGAACCGAGATCGTCGTGATGAACGCCGAATCCCTCTCTCCCCAGGAAGAGATGACCAAGGACCTCTTGTCGATCATCCACTGCTTTTCGAGCCGGCTTTATGGCCTGCGCAAATACAAACAAAAGATCGAAGCGTTGGTGAAAGCCGATGAAGCGGAATAACGCGATGCGCCGGACCATTCGGCGGGAGAATTTGCCGCCGAACCGGGCGAAGAGGGAGGCGCTTGCGGATCTTTGTTCGCGCTACGGGGCCGAGAAAGAGCGCTTTCTCGTTCTCCTTTCCGACTTGGACCGGTTCGGGGCGATCGCCGGAGAGCGCCAGGAGCGCGACCAGCTGGTGGCGGAGGGCTACGCGAGTCCGAATGGCCTGCAAGACCGGATGTGGAAACGGGCGCTCAAGGACGCTTACGAGACGGTCGAGAAGTGGCTGCTGTCCTCTGCTTCCATGATCGAGCCGAAGGTCCGGCGGCGAGACCGCTGGATCCAGCAGGAGAAGCGATTCGCTTTTTGGGTGCTGCGTTCGGCGCGGAGGATCGCTCTGCTCCTGCGAGGCAAGGAGATTGGCGGCCCGTCGTGGGCAACGATTTCCCGGGAGGCGCGATCCGCGATTCTTGTGCGGCTGCGCCGGGACTTGCGGAAGGGCCTGGGGAAGCCGCCGAGGGTGCGGCAGAGTTCCTCTGTCAGTTTCGACGACTGCATGTACCGGACTTTCGAAGAGAATGGGAGGCAGTATATCGCCCTGATGAGTCTTGAGCGGGGCGAGAGGATCGTCCTGCCCCTTTTGGGCACGACCGGGATCCACGGGGATGTCCGGCTTGTTCTGCGCGGGGAGAAGGCGTGGATCCACTATTCGACTCTCGTCCAGCCCAAGCCGCGGGCCCTTGGTCCAGCCCGAGGCATCGACACGGGCTTGAACGAGGTCCTCACCGACGATCGGGGCAAGCAGTATGGCAAGGGATTCGGCGATCTGCTCGCCCGTTTGTCCTGCGTCCACAAGGAAAAGGGTCGGAAGCGCGGCAAGCTCCACGCGCTGGCTCGGCAAGGCAAGGATCCGTCCAAGTCGCGGAGGATACGGAAGAACAACCTGGGCGGACGGAAGCGGGAGAGGCGTCTTCGCAGGGCGCAAGCCGAGGTGGAGCGGCAGATCAACACGGCGCTACGGACGTTTTTCGGGGAGCGCCAGCCCTCGATATTCGCTCGGGAGATTCTCGATTTCCGAGGGAAGGCCAAGAGCAAGGAGATGTCCCGGCGCATCGTGGCGATGCGGGTCGGGGCTCTCCAGGAGCGAATCGATTTTTTGGCGTCGGCGGGAGGTTCCCGTCGAGAGAAGGTCAATCCGGCGTATAGCAGTCAAGCGTGTCCCAAGTGCGATTTTGTCCATCCGAAGAATCGCGCCGAAGACCGCTTCGCGTGCCTGCATTGCGGGTGCGACAGCCATGCGGACCGGGTTGGCGGATACAACCTCAAAAGAAGGATCGGAGATCCGGAAATCCATCCGTGGACGCCGCGGAGCCGGGTGAAAGCGATTCTTCTGGAGAGGTTTTCCCGAAGGAGCGGGAAACCGCCCGATTGGAAACCCGAAAGGGGGACTGTTCCGGGGCGGATGACTCCAGGCACCGGACTACCGCCGCAGATGGACACGAAAGCGGAAGCGCCGAAAGGCGCGACTTGTGGGAGCGCGGACGGATCTTCTGCCGTCTGTTCGTCAAGACCACGCCGGTCAACCGGAGAACGAAACGGCCATGGCAATCCCGGGATCTCCCGGTCCAAAATCGTGGCGAAAAGGACGCGCTCACGCAGGCGTAAGCAGGTTTGAGTACGTTTTTAGGAACAGGACACAGCCGAGGCGCTCGCGCACGCGCTCTTCCTTTGGTGTCTCCAGCGGACCGAAGGAGCGCCCATGCGGTACTGCGGCGCACGTTCCGACGCGCACTTCCCCGAGATCGCCGCGATCCGAGAGGAACTCGCCCTCCTCCTCCGAAACCGCCCGCCCGAGGAGAACGGCTCCCAAGCGCAGCCCGCCAGCGGCGGGGGCCTGGAAGCCCTTCTCCGCATCCCGAGAGGAGACCTCCGGCGAGCCTTCGTGCTGGCGGCGAGTTCCCTGCTCGGGTGCTGGGGACAGAAACCGGAGCGTTGGGAGGAACGGCAAAGCAAAGACACCCCGGAGACCGTGTTCGTAGCCCAGCACCTGGGCGCACGGTTGACCTGGGAGGACGTGGATCAAGACTTCTTGGAAGGCTTGAGCAAGAGCCGCCTCGTGGCGCTGGCCGAGCAGCTCGCCCCCCACGAAGTGGAGCCGCAGACCAAGAAGGCGGCGATCAAACGCATTCTGAGAGTCGCCAAGGCCAACCCGGAGATCGACCTCCCCGAGGAACTGCGCTTCGTCGAGGACGGGGACGCGGAAACCGAGCCGGAGGACGCGGAGACGGAAGAACCGCCGCTTGAAGAAGAAGCGGTCTGAGTACCGGGAAAGGAGGTTCTCTCGGCTCGAAGGCCGGGAGAACTTCCGCTCCCGGGAGCGGAGCGGCGACCAGCCGTCCGGCCGGCCTTCGCTTCGCTCACGCACAGCCGGAGGCCAGCTCGCGAGTCAGCGTAAAGGTAGCACTCGCTCCGCTCGCACCAGCTTTCCGCCAACCGCGAGCCCGGTCATCGCTGAACTCACGACAAGAGGGAGCCCGGAGCTCCCCGCTCCTATAGAACGGGGGCGCTTTCGAGCGCCCTTAGCCATCCCTAGATCCTGATTCCATCGGCTTTCTCGGCTCTCCGCAGGCATATTTGATATAGCATCAAATATGCTCTCCTACTCCTGGGGAGTGGGCTTGCCATCACTCACCGAAAAATCGTTTTCCTCACCCCGTTCGCCAGTCCCCGCGCATACCCGCAAAGTGAGAAGAGAGAGAAATGACCAGTCATCACGTTGCGCCATAGCTACTTGCTCTCTTCTCACCCCCCTGAGAAACTTCATCCTAGGCCCTTGGACCAACTCCTCCTCCGAGCCAATTCTCCCGGCGTCTCACAGCGCCTGGGACAACCCCAAAAGAAAATCACAAGGAGGCCGCCCCAGAAATGCTAGCGTTTAGGCGACCGACTAGGCTGGAGGAGACGGCACTGTTTACTATCCGTGTTCGGCGGCGGGCCATCAGCACCGCACTTCGCCGAACCTAAGCCTCGAGCGCCGCTCAGGCTGCTCAGCAATAAGCTTTCACAAAGAATCACGACGAGGCATAGGCCTATGCCAGCAGGCGACTTCATCCACTCAAACGCCTTCAAGCGCAGCCTAACCGTCCTGCTTACTTTCATAGCTTCATTTTTGGTGTCGAGATCACCTGCTCTGCTCTGAGGGCCAGAGGAAGCCCCGCGTTCGCGAGCAGTTCGCGCATCTGCTCGAGGCCGTGCTCATGATGCACGTCATTCCAATCCGTTCCGCTTTCCCCGAGCCACTCCGGGCGAGGAACCAGCGTCCGGCCGCTGGCGATCGCCGCAGCAGCAGTAGCCTTTTCGAGCCCCACATTCCGCTCGCGACGAAAGTCGTTGTCCGCCGCCACATAGAGCTCCGCGCCAGGGTGCTGCGCCCGCAACGCCTCCGCGCAAGCGCGGAGGTTGGCCGAGCTGCCTGCCACCGCGACCGGCAGCCCGGTCGCTTCGTGCAGGCTCGCTCCGGTCGCGTAGCCTTCTGCCACCAGAATGACACCAGGAAAGAACCAGTCGCCGATTCGGAAGCTGTTGCCCTCGATCCGCCCGGCTCTCCAAAACTGCTTCGAGCCGTTCTCGCGAATGATTTGCAAGCTCTCGATCTTGTCGTCGGCATTCCGCAGCGGCATCAGGAGATCACCGACAGTGCTCTTTCTCAAGCCGTGGTTCCGAACGCCCTTGCGGACGAGATACGGGTGTCCGTCTGCCGCAGTAGGGTCAGCGTAGTGGAATATAGCGGCCGCCTTCTTCGCCGCGGCTCGTTGAGCGGCGGCGAGCTCCTGGGCCTTGGCTCTCTTCTTCGTTTCGTTCGCCGCGGCCCATTGCCGCCTTTCCTCCTCGGTCAGGCGCCGCCGAGGCACCTGGGAGATCCAACGCCACTCCTCGCCGGTCCGCCAGTTTTTCGCTAGCCCGTTCGGCACGCCGTCGAGGAAGCCGCAGTACGCTCCACTCTTCGCCCCGCCCTTGTCTCCGACGATCGGCACGCGGTGGTAACGCCCATCCATCAGGGGCGGCCCGTCGAACTCGAAGCCCCGGTCGCGCAGGAAGGCCCCAAACTCCTCGATTTCTTCGCTCATAGCCTCATCCTTGGCGCTCGCAACTCGTCCGCGAGGCGCCCGAGTCCATCGAGAGACCAGCCGGCTTCGTGCATCTTCGCGATCTCACGGTCGGCCAAATACTCCGCGGCTGTCCGCCATGTCACATGTCCGCTCTTGATCTCCTCGTCGCTTGCCGACATGCCTTCGGCCCGCGCCGACGCGATCAGCGCCGCCAAGTTCCGGTCGTGCTCCAGCACGATCCGCTCGATCGCGTCCTCCCTATAACGATCGAGCTCCGCGTCGGCTCTCCGCTGTTGCTCGCTTTCTAGGCTCATAAGCTGTACGCTACTCCCCTGGTTTGACCGACCTCGAGCTCGCGCAAGGACATGAGCTGCCGGACCTGCTCCGCCTGGGCCAGGAGCTCCTCGACTCTCTCTTTCCCCGGCGCGTGGCGCCCCGAGTGTCCGGTCAGTCCGCCTGAGCCGTCGAATGTGTAGGTCTCGGCCCGCTGTTTCCCGGGGCGATGGTCGTAGAGCTCGATAGAGCCGACCGACCCGTCGGCGCTCCATGAGACCGACGCGGGGCCCGCCTCGATCGGCCGATCGAGGAACCCATGCCGGTCGTACCCGCAGAGGAAGTCGCCGACGACGGCTCCGGCCGCGTCCCAAGTCATCCGGCTCGGGCCAGCGCTGACATCGTATTTCCCTTCCCGCAGCCACTCGGCTCGCTCCGCTTCTCCGCCGGTGCGGAATCTCATCAACGCGGGGCCGTCTTCCCGGTGGGTCAGCCCATTGCGGCAATATCTGACATCCCGGACTTCGCCGCTGACGAAATGGACCTCGGCGGGGCCATTCACGTTGTGAAGCCGCGCCGAGCCGTCCGTCGTGTAGAGAATCACTCCTTCCGCCGTGTCCTTCGCCCGCAGACGACACTGGTCGCTCTCGGAGCTCGCCCACACTTCGTAGGCCGTCCCGGCGGTGATCGCGTGAGCCTCTTCACTCGTTACCATTCTCATGACGCGCGATTACCTCCGCTAGATGTTCGAGCGACCGAATCTCCTCTCCGCCCCGGGGCGCGAAGGGAGAAAGCCCCCACATCGTCGCCTCCGGCGGAACCTTCTCCTTGATCTTCCAAGGAACCGCATCCTTGAGCTCCGACTCGAGGTCCGCGAGATCCCGAAGGTATTCGTCTCCCGGGAGCTCCTCTTCCCGGGAGCCGAACCCAAGCACCCGGCGTTGCACGTCGGGCGGAACCCGATAGCCCGCCTGCTCGAGCATGCCCATGTGCCGCGCGAGCAATGCCGCGCGGATCAACCGATCCTCTCTGGTTTCGTTCATCTTGCTCTCCTTTCCTTGGTGTTTCCTGTCTTAAGAGTGATCCGCGACCCAATGGCTCACGAGGCCAACCAGTCGTGACGGCCGAACCTCATCGCCTGCCAAGGCGCACTTCGCGATGAGCCCGCAGGGGATCTCCTCAGCGGCAGCCATCTGCTTCGCCTTCGGAAGCGCCGAAAGCGCGAGCGGCTGGCGCACCAGTTCCTCTATCCTTTTTGCTTCGTTCGCGTTCATTTTCCCTTTCTTGGTGTACTTACTTCACCCTCTCCAGCCGCGCCCTCACCGGCTGCGCGCCCGACTCATGCTTGATGAGGCACGTGAAATTCGGCAGCCGGAAAAGCTTGTCGGCGGGCCAAGTCGGTTTCTCTTCCTCCGTCCAGCTCTGCCCCTGGCGTCCGTGGGTAATCTTCCGCTCTTTTTTTACACCAAGAAGAGAAGAGCAGAACTGCGCGGTGTCTGGGTCCCCGGGACGATAGATCAGCCATGAGCCGAAATTCCCCAAGACGGTCTTTGCTCTGTCTTGGTTGCCGAGAGTCGCGACAACAGACGAATAGAGCTGCGTGCCCGCGACGACCGCGCAGCCGGTGTCGCGGATCAGCGCCAGGTCGCGATGATCCGCGTGGGCCGAGTCGGCCCCTGTAACGACTTCCTGGTATTCGTCGGCGACCAGAAGAAGCAGCCGCCGCTTGTAGCGGTCTTGCGTGGGCAAATCGTAGCGACTCATCGCGTGGTGGTAGAACCAGGTCTTGAGCAAGGTCGCCAGCAGCCGGCGCTGGATCTCGTACCGCTCCGGAACGGACAGAACGAAAACCTTCCCTTGGTCGAGCGCGGATAGATCCTGAGTCGGCGCTTCCGCGAAGCACACGCGCTCGACCAGCGGATCGGCGTACCATTTGAGCATGGTCTTAACTGTCCCGAGAATGCCCATGAGCTGCTCCGGTGCCTTCGCCATGCCAACAAGCTGGTTGAATACCGGCAGATCGCCTTGCTTTGTAGACACGAGGGATTTGGCGAGGTTCGTGAGCGTCTGGTGGTCCTGGAGCTGCGCGAGGACGGCGCTGAACGACGCTGGCTTCCCCAGCGCCCGCAGCCCAGCCCGGACCGCCTGGATAGTGACCAAGGCCTCTGGGCCGAAGTATTCGTGCTGTGTCGCCAGCCCGTGGGCTTTTCCCGCATCCCATAGCCACTTGATGTACGTTTCATCCGGGATCGCGGAGTCCCCGAAAACGTTGACGCTCTCTGTCGAGTCCGCGTCGAGTCTGAGCGGGATCACGTCCGCCCCCCGGCCGTGTGCAGCAAAAAAGGACTTGTACCAGGCGTACTCGTCCCCTTTTTGATCCAGCACCAACGCGCCGAAATTCGCGTCTGGGCCGCCCAGCAGCCCCTTGATGATCCCACGGATGCCCGAGCTCGTCTTGCCGGTGCCTCTGCCACCAACGAGGAAGACTCCGCAGCAGAGCTCCCGGCGCGTCCACGAGACGCCGCCGAGCCGGAGACTGGCTGGGCGGACAAGCCTGTGCCAGAGCGAGCGGGCGGCGGCCGGGACGAACAGCGGCACTCCGAGGACCAGCCCAACGAAGAGCACGAGCCACTCAGGCTCGGCCGCCGCCTTGTACGCCGCCCATTCGATCCAGGCCGGCAAGTTCTGAATAAACTCCGACAGATCAAAGTCCATCTTCCCCTCCGTGGCCGTTGCAAACCTCGCTGAGCCGGTTCGCCCCTTCGGCGGCCACCAGAACGATCCGGCCGGACTGTACCGTGAGCCTGCCCGAGATTACTTCCCCTTCCCGCATCCGTTCACGGAGCGGAGTCGCAACGTAACGCTGCACTTCCTTCACGACATGGCGGGCGCCGAACCAGCGATCACGAGCACGCACCAAGAGAAAATCGACGACGGAAGCGTCATACGTGATCGACGTTCCGTGCCGCTTGCCGACCTCCGCGAGGTATCTGTCCAGATGGAGGCGAACGATCTGGCGCATCTCCTTTGGCAGAAGTTTCTTGTACACCAGAATCGCATCGACGCGGTTCACGAGCTCCGGCGAGAGCTTGTTGGCTAGGCTGTGCCGAAAGTTCCGCTCGAGCGTAAGCTGGCGGAAGGCGGTCGAGGCGTGCATCACGCGCTGCGCGCCGACGTTCGAAGTAAAAAACAAGTAGAACGGGGACAGGTCGAACGACACTCCAGCGCCGCACGTGATCTGTCCAGGCTCGAGCATTTGGAGGAACAACGTCCGGAGCTTCGGATTCGCTTTTTCGACCTCGTCGAACACGATAACGCCCCCTTCGTCCGAATACTGCGAGAGGAACTCGCCGAGCTCCCCAAGGTTTTCTCCTCCACCGGGGAGCTCGTGCTCGTCTCCGACGAACTTCGTCACGTCGTTTTCGTGCTGGAAGCCGGACATGTGGAAGACCTTCACGAACTCCGGCGGGTAGAAATACTCGCCCATAAGTTTTGCCGTCTCGGTTTTCCCGACCCCGGTCGTGCCGACGCAGAGGAAGGACCCCCTCGGGCGGCTCTCTCCAAGGCCGCCCAACTGGCATTCCGAATTTTCGACCGCATCGCAAAGCGAGTCGAGCGCTCGGTCCTGGCCGATGATCCGCGCCTTGAGAAAAGGCCGCAGCCCAAAGACGTCGGGTCTATTGTCCGGGTCGTAGATTCGTTCTTCCATTGGTGTTTCTCCTCTCTATCTCTGGGGCCAGCCCACTTCCTGGCCCGCGGTGGGTTGGGTGAGGTTTTGCGGCGGCAAGAGCGTCTGCCAGTTGATGACCGGCGGCTGCTGCGTCGCCGGCGCGGCCTTCGGCTCGGGCCGCGACGCCCGCATCTCCACGTCCGGATGCCGACCTGCCACCTTGTCGATCCAGGTTGGCCGCAAAGCCATCTTCTCTTCGACCGCCTTTTCCGCCAGATCCCGTTGTTCGCTCGTCGCGTTGCTCGCGGCGATCGTCGCTTTCGTGTCGTCGAGAGCCTCCTCGAGATAGAGATAGACCGGAGTTGCGGGATAGGTTCGAATGAACCCTTTCGCGAAGAGGCCGAGGAAGCCGCCCTCTTTTTTCTTGTCGCCGTACATCCCGATTTGCCCGTCGAGCACGTTGAAATGTCCGTCGTGGTAGTCGCCGTTCGAGAGAATCGTCCCTTTCACGTTCAGCTCCTTGCCGTCCTGGAACACCGCTACCCAATCTTGCCGAGAGAGCACGCGGCGCGACGATTCCCCGCCGACGTGACCGTGGAGGAGAGTCTTGCAGGGGATTGCGAGTCTTCCTGAGCATGTATAGACATCCTCCGTGACCACGGCGATGATCGGCTGTCCCGCGTCCGTGCTGTCCGCCGGCGTCGTCACGACCGCCGGGATCAGGGTTCCATACGGCACAACGTCGGTAGGCGGAGCTTCGATCTGCGACTGATAGCCGACAAGCGGAACGAACACCGGACGTTGGATCTGCTGAGGCTTGGGCCGGGGGCGTGGAACGATCACGGATTCATGCGGCACGGCCTCAACCGAACCCTTCCGGTGGACCAGCGCCGGCGGAGCAGACGGCTCCGGATGATGAGATGAGAGCCAGACCACCGCGCAGACGAGCACGATCAAACCAATGAACGCGACCAGTTTGCCTTCCGCGCTCAAGAGCCAATTGATGAATCGTCGAGACATGGTTGTTACCTCTCCGGTAGTCCTGCGGTTTCCACATCGGGCCCGTAGCTCGGCGCCCGGTCTTCCCCGCTCCCTCGCGGAACGAGAATCGTCCAATTATTCTTCGGCGAGAGGTTGTTTCGGCCGCCGTGCGGCGTTCCCACCATCACGATATAGACGCGCTCGCTCCCGCGCGGCGACACGTACCCGGACGCGTCGACCGCCGCCGCTGGGCAGACTTGGCCGGCCAGCCCGATCGCGAGCGCCTGGGGCTTATAGTAAAGCGGGCGGTCGCTTCCGTTTTCGATCAAGCAATCGAAGACGAGCGCGTCCGCTTCGTCGAAGCGGAAGACTTCCGCGATGACGACACGGAAATCTCGGTACTCGGTCGACGAGCCCGGCGTCTCGTACTGGATGCCGACTTTCGTCTCCGGGTAGGTCTGCCCGAGGAGTGTGTAGCTCTTCGCTCTGTCGATCAGGCCGAGGAGGCGCTGTGTCGTCATCAGCTTCTTTTCTTGTCCCGGGGCCGAGCGAGGCCGGAGCGTGACGACGTAATCGGGTTCGGCCGATGCGACCAGGTGAAAGACGTAAGGCGTCCCGCCGTAAATGACTGTCAGTGTATCCGTCGCGTCCGGCCCGAGCGCCCGCAACGTCAAATAGGCGCGTCCTGGCGTATAGGTGATGCGGAAGAACGCTTCAAGCGGCAGAGGCTGTCCGGGATTCGCGCCGTCGGACAGGCAATGACCGCTTGAGAACGAGTCGATCGCTCCTGGGAACCGGAGCGTCGTCGAACCGTCTTTCCACGCGACTTTGACCTGGTAGAGAAGCCCATCGTCCAAGGCGGCGTGCCGGATCGCCGGGTTGCGGCTGAGCGCAGAGGCCGAGGGCGGCAAGGCCAAGAGGAGGAGGGAAAACACCAAGGAAAAAAAGATGGCTTCGTCTTTCATTACTGTTGCTCCGGCTCCGAATCGTCGATTTCGCGGTAGGCGATCCGCTCCACCAGGTAGGGGACCATGCCCGAGGTCCCCAGATTGAGATTACGCACAAGGAGGAGCGAGACGCGGAACCGTACTGAATCGGCGACGTCGACTTCTCCCTGGCGCCCCTGACGCAGAAGCGCCCCCGTGACGGTTGCGGCCCACTGCATGTGGCCTTGCTCGTCCTGCCCGGCTTCCGAGATCGCGATCTTCGAGATCTCCGGATGTACGTGGAGGCCTCGCACGTCCTCGAGCGTTTTCTCGTGGAGGCTTTGCGCGCCGCGCAAGCCCGCCTCGTTGAAGAGGCTTTTGAGCTGCTCGGGATAGACCGGATGCTCTCCGCTCCGTGTCAGGAGAGCAGTCACGGCTTCGGTCGCGAAAAACTTCAACACTTGGTCAGTGGTCTTGAGCGCGACGATCGGTGCCATGTAGACCTCCCGGCCAGCACCCAAGACGATCGCCTTCTCGGGAGTTTGTGTGACTTTTAGGACGATCGCAGGCTCGACGAACACCAGGAGCATCGCGACCAAGGCGATGATCATCCACACCCGCGCGGCGATGCGGTTATCGACAATCAGAGCGACGGCGGGAGAGCGGCCATTCAGGTTTGGAGCTGGGACGTTGGCGCGCGTGGGCTGGTTTGTGCGATCCGTCATGGGTTTTTTCCTTGGTGTAGTCTTAGATGTTCTGCTGCGGAGGGGGCTGGTTAGGCGGAGGCGTTACGGACGGCCTCGGTTTCCGCACGGAAGGAAAGCCGTGAGCGATCGAAGCGCGCTGTGACGACTCAGGCGCGGGAGGAGGCGGGGCGGATACGGTGTCCGAGACTGGCGCCGGCGGCGGCGCAGTCGCCGCGGTGGGAGGAGGAGGAACCGGATTGTTGGCCGAGGGGACCGAAACGTTTGGCGTAACTAGAGGAGCTGGAGGCGAGGAGGGGGCGATCCCGTAACCTTGCGGGCCCGCCGAGGGGGAACCCGTGATCGCCGACGCGCCGTTGCCGGCGCTTGCTCCCGGAATGGAGGAGGGAGGTGGGCCTTGGCTCGCCGGAGTTGAAGATCCGGTCGTAGGGGGCGGGAAGGCCGACGCGGAGCTCGAGATAGGGGGCGAATGGCTGACCGAATTGGCAGCGGGCCGAGGAGGGGGCGATCCGCCCGGAGAGCCCCCTTGTTCCGCTGCTGGCGAGCTGGGCGCGGCTGTGATCGGATTGCCCGGGCCTGCCACCGAGTTCGCTTGCGCGGGTGGCGGCTCCGACGTCGGGGCAAATGGGTTCATCTGCGGTGACCGCGCGTGCCGGATCGGACGATTGCCCGGCGGAGGCGCCCCCACGCCACCAGTGAAGTTTGCGCTCCCGATGTTGGGACCCACTTGTCCCGGAGGAGGGGGTTTCGGGCCGCCTCCAGGCGGCGGCGTGGGGGGAGGAGGAGGACCGTCTCCACCACCGCCGCCATCAGGCGGGTTGTTTGGAGGGGTGCCTCCCCCATTTCCGGAAGGAGGTCTGTTGCCGCCGTCTGTAGGAGTGGGAGGTCTACCGCGGCCGCCGCCAAAACTCATTCCGCCGCGAGTGAACGAAGGATGGTAGACCTGCCCGTGCGCGCCCTGCTGCATCGCGGCGCCTGTGTGCCGGCCCGCGCTGCCGGCCATGTTGCCCAGTCCGGAGAGTCCTGCCCCTAACGCCGGGCCGACCCCGGGAATCATGTTTGCGGCCGCGCCAGCGGCACCAAGCGTCTTTTGCGCCATCGCTCCCATCCCTGCCGCCGCGCCGCCCATCGCCGCGCCGATCAGGGTTCCGGCAGCTCCTACGACGTTGCCCGAAGTCATGGCGACGCCTAACGCGAATGGGGCGGCGATGTAACCGATGAGCACCCACAGCCCGACCGTGAACATCGCGAAGATCTCACTATAAAAACCGAGCGAGTGACCAACGATGGCACTTAAAAGAGCGATCGTGCCCGCATCGACAAATCCGAACGCGAGCGGCCACATGTACACGGAGAGAGCGCCGAGGAGGAAGGTTGTGCCGATGCTCCGCGTCGCGGGTGCGGCGAGCGCGCAGATGTAGAGCGGCCCGAAGGCCCAGGCGATCGACATGAGTAGAATTCGGATACCTACTACCAGCTCCATGATCCAGGCGGCGAACTTCGCCGCAAAATAACAGAAGAAACCAAACAAGGAGTCCACAGGATGCGCGAGAAACTCCAAACCGCCGATGCCCCATTCGGCCCACATGCGGCCGCTCATCGACTCAAGAGCAGCCAACGCATTGTGCGGGAGTCTCAATGCGAGCGACCGGAAAGCCAAGTCCAGCGCTCCGTCCGGCGGAGCGAGACCTCCCGGGATGAGCCCGATGCCGCCGGCGTTACCCCAAGCAAGGATCAGCGCGAGAGGGAACCCTACAGTTCCGAACGTTCCGAGAAGTGATTGCGCTGTATAACCTTGTGCGTACTTGTGCGCTTGATGGCCCCATCCGGCGAGAAGAAACAGTCCGCCCGCCGTGGCAAAGGTCATGAACAACCCGGCGCAGAACGGCTTCAATATCTGCGCGAGATGGTAAAAAGTTGCGAAGATGCTGGTAGCCGCTAAGATCAGCATCGTGAAACCTCATGTTGTCGTCGTGATTCTGTGTGCCTCCGCCGCAATGGGCGCCTGCGGAAAAGGCCAAAGCCACACGCGGCACGAGACGCTCCAAGAATACGAAGCTCATAAATACCGAGAACTGACTGGCAAGCCTGTCTCCCCGAAGAAACACGAGACGCTCCAAGAGTACGAGGCGCGGCGCTCTGAAGAGCTGAAGGGCAAGAATGATTCCGATGTTCCGTGGCCATAGAAACCGCTGTCATGGGCCAAAGGCTGATCCAGCGGCAGCTGCCGAGGCCGCCGAAGTTGCCTGATGCTGTATCATTGAGGCGTTCTGAACGTCGCGGTCGATCAGGCTTCTCTTCCACCGCTCTTCATTGTTCAGGGCAGCCCGCCCCAGAATCTCCATCTCCTTCGACCGCACGAGCGAGGTCCACTGCCCGGAGATCAATTGCAGCATGGCTTGCTGGTTGATCCTGTTCAGACCATCGATGACCGATGTCACCGGCGCGGCGGCCAGCGCCGTCGACACCGTTTGGATCTGGCTTTGCGCGGCGATCTCGCGGAAGAGCAAAGCGTGGTAATTGTCGACCTCGCGCTCCATCGCATCGTAGGGCTTGTACGTCATCGGGTCGTACTTGACCGGTCCCGCAGGGAGCGTTTTCGGCGCCGGGTTGTAAAGCCCGTCATCAGTCCAAACCAATGCCGCGAGCCCGGTAGTGCTTGCGTTGATGACCGTCGGAGGAACGTACCCGGAAGAGCCAAAAACATTCAGCGTGGACGAGGCTAGCCCCCCCGCGTTGCTCAATCCTGTTGGTAGCCCGATCTGCGCTTGGAGCTCCGTCATCTGCTGAATTTGGATGACTTGGTTAGGCGCAGTCGCCCACCAGGCGCGGCTTGACGCCACGCCAAGGGAAAGCAACACCAAGGAAAGAGCCAGGGTCTTCATCAGTCGTGCGCCAAGAATCCGTGCCGCTTGGCTTTCTCTTTCTTGAGTTCCTCGAGCAATGTTTCTTGAGTCTCGCGCAGCTTGCGTATCTGCTTTTTCGCCTGCGCGAGCTGCTCGTTTGCGGACTTGAGCTCCGCGAGCTGCTTCTCCATGTCCTTGAGCCGAGCCGTCATCTCCGAGCTCTCCGCGGCGAGACGCTGCGCATACGCTTGATGCTCCGACTCCACGGCGGCCAAGCGCACATCCTGCGCGGCTCGGGCCGCGTCAAGCGGAGGATCGGATGTGTATCGGACGCCCGGCCCCAGGCGGACGGCCTCCACGGTCGTCGGCCAGAGGTTCCAGGACGACGGCTGCTCGAGCCGATCGACGACATGCGCGTGATGCCGGACATTGGGGTCCGACGGGTCGATGAATGCCCCGACGAAGTAGGAGTGGACGACGGGCTGCGTGATGACCTGCGACTCCGGTGGTGCCGCGACGGCCTGCGCCCGTGGAGGAGCGGCCGAAGCAAGACCTGGTGCCGGAGCTGCTTGCATGGTCGCCGCGACCGCGGCGAAACCGAGAGGGATCAGTAGTAGCTTCATTTGTCCTCCTTCTTGAGCTTGGTGAGGTCCCACCAAACTTTTCTCTCCGCATCCTTCTTCCGCGCTGCCTCGATCGCGCGCAGGGTCGCATCCTCCCGAGCGAGATGCTCGGCGAGCTGCTCGTTCGCCGCCTTGAGCTCGTCAGAGAGGCTCTTGCGCTTCGCGAGCTCCGACTCGACGTCAGCCAGCCGCTTCTTCAGCACTTCGTTTTGTTCGAGTAGCGCCCGCTCAGCATCCGAGAGGTTGCCGGCCGCCATGACGGCGCGCTCGTACTCGTAGGAAGCTCTCTCTCTCGGCGCGTCCTGGTCTCGCTCCGATAAGACCACCGGAGGCTCTGGAGGTCTGGGAGCGGGTGCGGATACGGCCTCCGCCGACTTCGCCGTCGTGGGCTTGGCGTGACCTGCGGCCTCTTTGCGCGGCGGAACACTCCGTTTCGGTGGGCGGGAGGGTTTGACCTGGATCGGAAAGTTCTTCGCCTTGAGCTTCGCAAGCTTGGCGAGCTCTTGTTTGTGTCGGGCCTCTTCCTTTGCGAGGCGCTTTTGCAAGTCTGAAGCCGAATCCGCCCTGGCTAAAGGCATGGCAGCAGAGAGCACCAAAAAAACAACCGTGAGGCGGCGCATGGCTAGAGGACCTCCTTTCCATCGACATTTAAGTGGACAGCACGGACTTGGTAGGGCCATGGGCGGCGGCCGGCGGAAGCACTCGAATGCGAGATATGGATGTTCATGACGAACGGGCGCTCGGCGACGGTAGGCCTGGCTATCAGTTGGCCGACGATCTGAATTCGCGCCTCCGAAGGAGTCGGCCGGCTTAGCGATAGACGTTCGATTAGCGCGAAGTCGCAAGCTTCGGCGCGCACGCTTTGCCAACGGACGATTTGATCAAGCGAGCTTTTGTCAGTGAGAGCGGCGAGCGTGCGCTGTTGCTCGATCCTGCCGGATCCGCGCTCGAGCACCGCTGCGGTGAAGAGCCGCGCTGTGGAAAACTCGGCATCCGGGCTCGCGTCAGCGCCGATGAGCATTAGAGTGGGCGAGAGGTAATAGAAGAGAATGCCGCACAGGAGCGCTGCGTTGGCGAAAAGCGCGGAGAAGAAAAGCCGTTTCATTTATTCCTCCACGACGGGGATATAGACGTTGTGCGGAGCTAGGTTCACCGGCCCGTTGGGAGTCTGGATCTGCTGCGGACCCGGAACCGGGTAGAGTTCCGTCGGAGCGGACACCCGGCCTGGGGCCGCCGCGGTCGCCCGGCTCCGCTGGATGCCCCAATAGAGTTGCTTCGCAGAATCCGCCGCCGCCTGCTGATAACCCGCGGCGTATTTCTTCCCCGCGTGATTGATTCGGCCCGCGAGGTCTGGAGCCATCTCCCGGTTGCTCGCGCAGCCGCCAACCAAAGCAGCCACCGCAACCAGAAAAACAATACTTTTTTTTGGTGCTCTCATTCGCTGACTAGTGCCTCCACGTCGATCGCTTTTCCTTTCAGACTCTCCAATCTCTCCATCCGCCGCCGCTCGTAGTCCTCGCCCTTCGAGGACGAGAGCCGCAGGAGTTCTTCCTCGGCTTCGAGGCGGGCCGTACCGACGAGCGGATTCCGCTCGCCCGCTTGCCGCACGGTGAAGAGAGCCGCCGGCGGCTTCAAAAACTCCGGCGACGGGTAGCCGAGGACGGCTGCCGTGGCGGCCTCCGGTAGGCGGAGAGTGCGGTTGGCGTCCTCGAGGGCCGCTGCGTCGCGGTGTTGAGTGAGCAGATAGAGAGAAGAGTTACCGAGGACGGCGTTCTTGATGACTGGTGCCTGGGCGAACGTCGAATAGGTCTGGACGACCGAGCACACCCAGGCCGAGTATTTGCCGAGCTGCTGGTAGTATTCGGCGACGAGGCGCTGGCCGGACGGGGTGTCGAGGAGCTTCGCGGCCTCCTCGAGGAGGATCAGCTTGCGCTGCGAGCGCGGGAGTGTCGTCAGATGATTCCGCACCGCGTTACCCAAACAGACGATCATCGCCGCCTTGATTCTTTCGTCCGCTCGCCCGAGCTCGAAATGTAGAAGTTCACCGTCGAGACGGAGCGTCGAGGTCCCAGAAAAGAGCGGCACCTCGAGCCAGTTTTCGAGCGCCGCCGCAATGTCCTGGTTGCGTTGAGAGTCGCCCGCCAGGTGCTCCTGCTTCAGAGCGTTGACAACGTAGCCGAGCTCGACCTCCTCTTCGTCTCCCATGTGCGCGAACGCGACGTTCCGGCTCAGACGCTCGCCGTCATCGGTCGCGAGAAACTCCGCTACCGCCGCCGGGGAGATCCCGGCGAAGACAACCTTGGCCGGATTCTCTCCCGGGGCTTGGAGCCACTCGCGCAGTTGCGCGTATGCCTCGGGGAACGTCTCGCCTTCCAGGACGTTCTTAACCAACAGCCTTGCTGCCAACGCCTCGCGGCCGCACATTTCCCGCCGGCTTTCGTCGAACGAGATCCACTCCTCAGCAAGCGCGGCATACTCGCCGTCGACCGCGTTGACGATCGCGGCGAGTGCTCCGTGATCATGTTCCGCGCCGATCAAGCCCGCGATCGTCGTCGATGCGATCTCGACTTGCGCCCGGGAGAGGCACGCTCCGTAAGTCGCGAGCGGGTTGAGGCACAAGTCCGCATCCTGGTGGACGAGGATTCGTGACCCGCCGAGCGCTCGGACGATCGAGCCGTAGCTGTCCCCTTCCTCGACGATGATCCGCTTTTTGAAGTTCGGCCACGATTCGCACAGAAAATCGTTGAGCAGCACGCTCTTCCCGGTCCGTGTCGCGCCGAGAACGACGGCGTGTTGCGGCGTTCCGCTGATGAAGCTCTGCACGCCGACGAGCTGGCCTTCCGTTCCCTCGACCAGCATGTCGGGATCCTCGAGGCGACCGAGGAAACTGGCGCTCATCGGGATCAGATTCGCGACCCAGGCGTCGGTTCCTTTGTGCGCGTCTCGGTGGTAGTCGCACCACAGGTTGCCCGGGAGCAGATTGATCCAGGAGTTTTTCGCCGTGCGGAAACCCGATGACGTCCAATCCTGGGCGCCACTCATGGCGCCGATCCGGGCCCGGACGAGCTCGATCCGCTCGGAGAGCTCGTCGGCGGAATCGCTCCAAAGAATAACCCCAAAATCCCACCGCAGTGGCGTCTCGGCTCCTGTCGCCAGCCGCTGAATCCGGTCGCGCTTTTGGAGGATCGCAGGGATCAGGCTCTGCTTCTGCTCGCTCTGGAAGTCTCCGGTAATCCGGCGCAGCTCGTATTCCTCCCGCTTGATCTCTTGGCGCTGCGAGAGCGGATAGACGTTCAGAACGACGCGGTATTCGGAGATTCCAAGGCTTAGCAAGTGGTAGATCAACCCGGCATACGTCGATTGCGGGTAGCGATCCGTCCCAAATCCGACGACCGCGTGATAGCAACCGTCGAGCACAAAGCCGTAGCGATCTTCCGGCAGTGATCCGGGTTGCCCGAGCATCTGTCCTCGCCAGATTTGCGGCAAGATGTTATGCCCGGGCTCCCACGCCCCTGGCTTGTCCCGGCGCCTCGGGTTGAAGCACCCCCAGAGCGCCGCGAAGAGCTCGTCTTCTTCGAGTCTTCGAAGCGTGACTCCGGACGCTCCAAGGTACGCACCCCAGCCCTCGGCGCGCAGCGCGAAGGAGCCGTCGAGCTGCTCGAGCAGCCGGGAGTAGTGCGCGGAAAGCGCGGCTCGGCTCAGAGCGCTTGCAGGCGTCTTGGCCTTGATCGGCGTCGCGGCGAAAAGGAGAAGCTTTTCCCGCCGGAGCAGCCCGGCCTGGTGCTTGGCGCTCAGCCGGGCCAGCCGCGCTTCGCGCACGGACCGAGCGAAGGAATTCTCCGTCTCCGCGGTCTTGGCCGCGTAAGCGGCCAGCTCCCGGCGGTAATCTCCCGACAGAGACCAATGCCACTGAATCCGTACATCCGGATCTAGCGAGCGCAGAAGCGCGGCGAGCGACTCCTCGAGCCGCACCGCGAGGTCATCCGGAGAATTCCGGTAGTCTTGGGACGAGACCTCCCAGCCGGCCCACGCTTGACCGCGCTGGTCGGCCTCGCCCCAGATGCCGACTCGTCCGCATATCCACCCATCGGGAAACGCTGACATCTACTTCTTCTCCTCATCGACAGTCCACATCGGACGAAGCCTCTGTCTTGGTCGGAGCTCCGGTTGCCGCGTCCAGAAGTCGCCGCCAAGGAAGGCTTCGTACACGTCCCATTGGTAACTCTTGCGCTTGCCCTCCTTGAAGATCAGCCACCAAGCGATCGTCAGGATCGTGGGCGAGATTCCGACGCCGCACGAAGCGCCCCAGGACCAATGCAGACCAGAGCGGAGCGTCATCACGAACCAGATCGAGCCGATTATGGCGAACGCGACAAGGATGACCCCCTCGCCGCTCAGACCCCAAGTCTTGCCCGAGCTATCGTCCGATGCTCCGGTCGGTCGCACTGGTCTGCTCACCGAATCACGTCTCCTGCCGCGATCCTGGCCCGGGCCTCGTTGAGCGGCTTTTCCCAAACCTGGTAGACCACTTCATACATCACGACAGCGCACAAAAACGCCGCCATCGACACGTATTTATGGTTCTTCATTCCCCACGCCTGGCCCTTATACCCGACGGCGAGGCCGATGCCCGCCATGACGAACGCGAACACTGTCAATAGCTTCGGAAACAGCATGCTTCCTCCTTTCTTTTTGGTGTCGACTCCTCTTAAAACACCGGGAGCGGCGCCAAGTGCGCCAGGCCATAAAAAGTCTGCATGGCTGGCACCCCCGCCGCGACGATTCCGCCTCCGATCAAGCTCATCTTTCCTATTGCAGCGTCTCCGCTTGCGATCCGGTGTCCGCCCGACGCGACGTGAGCGGCACCTGCCAGGAAAAGGGCCTGGCAGAAGTAGTGGCCCATTCCAGAGAGCAAAGCATCAAGCATATCCCTAACCTCCTTATGTTTTCCCTTGGTGGCGGTGCTCCAGGATTCGTCCCAGCGCCAATCGCGCTGCGGACGAAATGACGAGCAAGCCAAACAACACCAGGAGAAATGGAGTGAGCGCGGAAACAAGCGCCAGGAACGTCGCAAGCAAGTCGGCGGCAAACTTGTGACAGAGATCGTCGGCCCATAGCCGTCGGTCAGCTAGTGCGAGTGCCATTTTCGTTCCTGTTCGGTTGTTTGCCGGTCCAGCGTTGCCAGATCCCGCCGCTCATGAGCCTGACGAGCTGCGTGGCGGCGAGGAGGCCCACGATACCGGCGGAGAGCGGCCAGCCAATCGGGAGAACTGTCCCGAGGATTACGACGGCTGCGCCCACGCCGAGACCGCCCCAGAAAAGGCCGAGGCCAGCCAGAAGTGAGAGTTCTCCGACGCGCTGGCGATCGAGGGCGTGGAGGGCCCGAGACTCTTCCGCAGCGCGGACGATACTGTCCCTTGCTTCGCGGAGGTCGCCCGCGACGGGCCCGATTCCGCGTAGCGCCTCGAGATCCCGATCGGCGACTCGATCGACGACCCCGCCGAGTTTGACGACTATCGACTCGAGCTCTCTGAGCAGCGTCGCGGACCACTGCTCCGGCTCCGAAAGTCGAGACTCCTCCGCGCGGCGACGTTCGTCCTCTTCCGCCGCACGGCGGGCTTGGGCCTCAAGATCCAGGAGACAAGACTTCAGCGCTTCGAGTTGGCGGAGCTGTGCTAGTGCTGGTGAAGCGCTCTCCGCACGTACAACCAGAGCTCCGTCGGCGTTTCTGTTCGGGTTCATCTCCTAGCTCCGCGAACTGCCAGATCGAGGAGCGTCCGGCCGTCTCCGGTAAGCACAAGCCGTTCCAGTAGTTTCGTCTGCTCCGGCCTGAGCCGCCCTCGGAAAAGCGTGTATGAGATCCCCGATCGTGCTTCCCGGCAGCTCCAAAACTCCGTTATTCACGGCCCTCCTCTCTCGTTTTTGCTATTCCTCCCGCTGCGGAGGTTCCACCACATAACCGCTAAGATTCTCGTTGACTCGCATCCGGCCTCTGAGGAGGCCTTCGATCGAAGCGGCCGCAACGGCGCGCGACATCGCGGACGTCACCCACTGGCCGATGCTGTATACGCCATATTCCCGGCTGGCGTGCCTCGCCGCCACGACGGCCATCTCTTCGATGAACCGAGGGGTCGTCTCGACCTCGAATGCGCCTCCTGCGTTCAGATCGCGAACGAGCTCGGCGATCACGATCTCCGCGATCGCCTGGAGGGCCTCATCTTGGAGCGGGCGGAACAAAACGATCTCCGACCAGGCGGATAGAAAGTCGGTTGGAAGAGTCGACTCGAGCTCGGCTTTGATCCGTTTCCGCCAGTCTCTATCTCCGCTGTCCGCGTAAAGCGCTTTGTCGCTCAGAAGATCGACCGCCCCGAAGACGTACCATCCGTCGAAGTCAGATCCTCCACGGAGACGGCTTTCTAATTCCCTGCGGAAAGACTCCGGAGCCGCTTGCAAGGCGGGAACGAAAACCACGCCGCCGGAGGGGGCCGCTTTCGCGAAGGTCTGTTGCGGCTCCCAATGGGCGATCGTGTTCCATGTCGGATCTTCCCCTCGCTCGCTAAAAAGTTCACAAGCAACGGCCCAGGCGGCAGCCCGCTGGCCGACACCGAGCGGACCAGCTAGCAGAAAGCTTCGGCGGGGGCCGGTCTGCGGCCGGAGCCCGAGCTCGGCCGCCGCGACGCTCGCGGCCAACGACAAAACGGCTTTTTCCTGACCAGGGAGAGCGACCTCAAGCGCCTTCCGTAATCTCTCGAACCATTTGCCATCGTTCATTTTCATACGCGCGCGAACCATGGTTTTCCGATTGAGTTCCGCCTACCTATCATATTGTTGCGCATTGATACCCAATTTCGTTTAGGCTTGTCAAACGATTTTTGTTTGCAACATATTTGTAACATGCTCTTCTTCGACTTGCGCAAGGCGCTCGATCGCTACGAGAGGCGGCACGGGGTTAGGTTGACGCTCCGCGAGCTTTCCAAGATTTCCGGGTTACCGATCGGCACTGCGCAAAGCCTCAACTCGCGCCGGTACAATCCGACCTTGCGGATGCTCGATAGGCTGTGCAGCGCATTGCGTTGCAAGCCAACTGATTTGCTACAGTACTTCCCGACCTGGTTGCCGGTCGTCCCTGCTGGAAAAAAGAGATCCCGGCGCGCTGGTGGTGCCGGGCCGGAGGGACGATCAACGTCCTGATCGCCTGCGGCGCCGCTCGCGGCGAAGTCTCCGCTCGTCGCGAGCGAAGACGATCACCCCATCGAAGTGCTGAGAGAAGCGATAGAGGCGTTCTCCCTGGATCTCGACCGGCCGCACTTCAAGTCCGACCAGAGCCTTTGCCCCTTGGATCTGCAAAGAGGCGCAGAGCGCGAGAAGCTCCTCTGTCGGGCCGCGGACGTGCGCGAGCTCCGGCGGTATGCACGCGGCCTCGATCCAGCCTTGCCCTAGAGTCGGCAAAGCGTTCGGCGCTCGCCGAAGCGCGCGGCGCAGAGCGTGGCGTGTAACCTGCCGCTCCGCCTCGGCCTTCCTGTCCGCGACCATCCGGGCCCGTTCCCGCTCCTTCGCGGCGGCCCGGAATCGCTCCCGCCATTGATCCCACGGATAGGCCCGGACGGGGAGAAGATCGCCGAGGGGCCCGGCGAGAGCTTCGCCGTGCACATAAGCGAGATACTCCAACTGCTGAGCGGCCCGCTCCGGATCAAGCGAGCGCAACTGCTCGAGGAGTTCCTCCGGCGAGGATTTCGGTGCTGCTACCCAGAACGCTTTGACCGCGCGGATGCGCTCATCCTCGCGCTCTCCGACCGGCCAGCGGCCAGGCCGCAAACGTTCCGGATGCTTCCTACACTCCCGGACCCACTCCTCGAAACGCACGCCCGCAGACTACCAGAGCATTCGTTCCGCGCGAGCATCAGACGCGCTCGGAAGCGCTTTTTTGCGCGACGTTTCTCCGGAATGCCCTTGAGGAGCCCGCGCTATCGCACGAGCATCAAGTCCCACAGCCGAGCGAGCAAACTCGCTCCAAAGTACCACGCACCCACCATCAAGACCGCCAGCTCGGCGTCATCCCGCAGTTGTGGAGGCGTCACGCGCCGTTCGCGCCACACACTGGCAATGATTGCAACCAAAAAGATCTCAAGCCCGACTTCGACCACGAGGGAGTATTCCATGCCCCCTATAGTCCGGAGCGATTGCTGTGGTCGGAGAGGACACCAAAGAAGAAGAGGTTGTTGAGCGGTAGAACCGGCTTTGAGCCGCTCACATGCGGCCGCGCAAGCTTTCCTTTTGGTGTCCTCTTTTTCTTTCCCTTGCGAGCGGAAGCGAGCCTCGATGGGCCGGAGGGGGGACCGGCGGGAGCCGGGGGAACCCCGCAGGGGTGCCCCCTCCCTCGCGCGCGCGCACGTATTTGTCTTTTGTCTTCTTCTTGTATGCTCTTGGTGTATCCACAACGTAATAGAGCGCAACCTCTTCCGCACTAATTCGTAGCCTAAACGACGGTAAAACGTAGCCTAAACGACGGTAAAACGTAGCCTAAACGACGGTAGCACTCCTGGATGTAGCTGTAGCCTAAACGACGGTAGATTCACTTCTTCTTTTTCCGGCTAGCGACCAGCCGGTCTCCTTCCACCCAAGCCTCAATCTCTTCCGCCGCCGCCCCCGTAATCGCTCCCTCAAGAGCCCGCCGCAAATCCGCCTTATTCGTGCGCGGCGAGAGTGCCAGACCCATCCCGAGCTGATCGAAGAGCCCGCCCGCGCCAAGCAGCGGGACGGACAACTTTGCATGAGCTCGCAAACGGTGAGTGAGCCACTGGAGGAGACTCAATTGCAGCGGCCGGTTCTTGTATGCGCGGACGAGGTCCGACGAGATCGCGATCGGTTGTCTGACAAGATCCTCCCATGCCTGATCCGAGAACTCGAAGACGATCGCAGGATCAGGAGAGCGGCCATCTTCCGCCCGCCGCACCGTCACTTCCTTCCCGATCAAGAAGAACCGTTCCGACGCCAGGTCAGCTTTATCCTGGCCGTAAACGATCTTCGTATGCCCGAGGCGCATGAGGCTGTTCTTCAAATCTCGATACTTGTTGCCGCCGAGCTGGTCAGCGGGACGGCCGTACAACCATGTCAAGATCTCGCTCGCGCGCTCGATGACGACCCGTTTTGAGCCGTCGCGCAGCGCGCGTTTGCAGAGATAGAGCAACACCACCCGGTCTTTGCCGAAGGGCAACCCGTAATTCGGCGATCCTTCCATCCGTAGAGCCCAGGAGCAATTGCGCCTTTCGTAGATCAGACCGACCCACTCCTTGCGTTTCTCGTCGTAAGTCGAGAAAGGCCGGAGCGGCATCGAACATTCCACCAGCGACCGAACTGAGTATGCCAGATCCGACGGGGGGCGAGACGACCCCGGAACAGCCAGCGGGGCAGCGCTCTTTTCCGCGCAGGCGCGAACGATGTACGAGAAGCCCGCATTCATAAGAGGCACTCGAGCCTCAAGCTCGATCCGCCACCAGTCGGACTCCTTGCAGTCAATCAGCAGCCGTGCGCCTTCGATCTCCCAACCCCTGACAGGATATCGCTCTAGAATGTTTCGCACCGCTGCGCCGGGATC
>JAQTUK010000127.1 GCA_028710285.1 Methylacidiphilaceae bacterium
CTACCGGCTTTCACGACCGCCGATGACGCCTGTGCCTGTGCCGAATGGGCGCGGTCAAGGGAGAAGGCGAGACGGGCGAAGCGGACGTTTCCCGTTGCCCGAGCGACGCTCCGCAACCCGTGCAGAGATAGTCGTGGATCTCCTTCCCAGGCAGGACGAGCAGGAGTCGCTCCCTGACGGCCATAGGCTTCCGGCACGAAGAACAATAAAGGGTAGAAGCCGAAAAACTTTCGAAAGAACGGCTCATGCGCTAAACTTAGTCCTTGTAGGCGACGAGCCGCAAGGCATTTGGTAGTTCGATGCTGCGTCGGCGGGACGAACCGGCTTTTCGTTGCTTCTTCCAGAATCCAGGAGGAAGAGGGGAACTAAATCGCGAGCCTTCCAGGAGACGGAGCGCTCAATGCCACCAATGTTTTCTCCGGAAGTCGAGTCGATCCTCGATCGAGCGACTGCCTTGCTGCGTGCGGGGGAGATCGTCGGAGTCCCGACGGAAACGGTTTACGGGCTAGCGGTCGATGCGACCAATCCCGCGGCCGTCGCACGGCTCTTCGAGCGGAAGAGGCGAGCCTTCTCCCACCCGGTCAGCCTCCTTTGCGCGTCGGCTCGGATGGCCTTCGACCTGCTGACCGATGTGCCCGAAAGTGCCGTCCGGCTCGCGGATCGTTTCTGGCCTGGGCCGCTCACCATGATCCTGCGCAAGCGACAGGAAGCGATTCCCGATCTACTGACGGCAGCCCTCCCGTTCGTGGGGGTCCGTGTCCCCGATCATCCGCTCACCCTCGCCGTTTTGGAACGCCTCGGCCGTCCAGTAGCCGCCCCGAGCGCCAACCGCACGGGGCACATCAGCCCGACCACGGCCTCAGCCGTCCGCCGCGAGTTTGGGGAGGAGATTCCGCTCGTGCTCGATGGCGGCCCTTGTCGCGTAGGCGTGGAATCGACGGTGATTTCCTTTGCGCTTCCGCGGCCCGTCTTGGTGCGCCAAGGAGGAATCCCGCAGGAGTTCCTGGAGGAAGAGATTGGCTCTCTCGATCAGGAAACGGATGAAAAACGCTCCCCGGACGACGGTCGCCTGCGCCGGCATTATGTTCTCCGGACGCCCCTCCTCCTCGTCCAAGCGCCCGAAGAGGTTCCCCTTTCCAATCGGAGGGAGGCCGGGCTTCTTGCCTGGGGGCCTTGCCGAGAGGGATTTGCCGTTTGCCGTAGCCTTTCCCCGTCTTATCGCCTGGAAGAAGCGGCGGCCAATCTCTTCGACCGGCTTCGGGAGCTCGACGAGAGCGGCGTAAACCGGATCTATGCCATGCTGGTGCCCGCTCACGGCCTTGGTCGAGCGATCAACGAGCGACTGCGAAAGGGAGCGAACGTTTCCGCTTCCCCGAGAAACCACGGCAACGAGGCTCAGGCGAGCAGGCCGGCTTCTCCCTCCTCTTCCTGATCCGGCACAACGCGAGCGACGCTGATCAGCCGATCCCCTTGGTCCAGCTGAAGAAGGCGCACCCCTTGAGTGTTGCGTCCCACCCGTCGGATTCCTTTCACCGGCATGCGGACCGTCAGGCCCTTCTGGGTCAGGAGCATGAGCTCATCTCCATCGACCACCGAGAGAGCGGCCACCACTTCTCCCGTCCTCTTGGTCATCTTCATGGTGATCACCCCCTTGCCGCCACGTCCCTGCCGGCGGTATTCGTCAAATCCGGTCCGTTTCCCAAGGCCGTTGGAGCCGGCCACCAAGAGCGTTGCGGCGGGATCGACCACGGCAGCCGCCACCACCCGATCGTCCTTACCCAAGCGAATGCCCCGCACCCCGGCAGCGGTTCTGCCCATGGAGCGAACTTCCTCCTCGGGAAAGCGGATGCTCAAGCCTTCTCGAGTAATTAAGACGACTTCGCGATCGCCCGCCGTGAACTTCACGTCGATCAGCCGATCGCCCTCCGAGATATTGATGGCCCGGATTCCCTTCTTGCGCATATGGGCAAATTCGGAAAGCGGGGTCTTCTTCACCTGCCCGAGTGCAGTGCAGAAGAAGAGGAAACCCGGGCGATCCCAGGCGGCTCCCTCTTCGGAGGAAGCCCCCACCCGAAGAAGGGCTGCAATCTCCTCGTCCTGGGCGAGTTCGAGCACGTTGGCAATGCTTCTTCCCTTGGCCGCCCGTGCCATCTCCGGAATTTCATAGACGCGCTCCACGTAGGCACGCCCTGCCGTGGTGAAGAAAATCAGATGGTCGTGCGTGGAGGCTGTGAAGAGGTGCTCTACGAAATCGTTTTCCTCGGTCCTTTCGCCTTCCTGGGCCACCATTCCGATCACGCCGCGGCCACCGCGCCGTTGCAACCGGTAGTTGGCTAAGCCCGTCCTCTTGATATAGCCCCGATGCGTCAGGGTGATGACAACCGCTTCCCGGGCGACCAGATCCTCAAAAGCGACCTCTCCTTCCGCCGGCACGATCTCCGTTCGCCTCGGAGTCGCCCGCTTCGCGGCAACCTCCAGCAACTCCGTCCGGATCAGGGCTAGGACCCGAGCTTCGCTCCCGAGAATCTCCTCGAGTTCCCGCGCCCGCTCCATCAGCTTTTGATACTCGGCGATGATCTTTTCCCTTTCGAGACCGGTGAGCTGGTAGAGGCGCAGGTCGAGGATTGCGTCGAGTTGCGCATCGGAGAGCCTGTACCGACCGTTCACCAACCGCTCGGCATGGCGAACGACGATTCCGAAGCCTTCCACCTGCTCTCGAGTAAATTCATATCCGCCCAGTTCGATCCGGGCGGCTTCCCGATTTACCGCTCCCCGAATGACGCGGAGGAACTCGTCCAAGTTCGCCAGCGCGATCAGATACCCTTCCAGGATCTCTGCCCGCTCTTCCGCCTTGCGGAGCTCGAAGCGACTTCGCCGCAAGACCACCTCTCTCCGATGCTCCAGGTAAGCAAGCAGCATCTCCTTGAGATTGAGAGTACGAGGCCGTCCTCCGTCGATCGCGAGGGAATTCACGGCAAAGATCGTTTCGAGGGGAGTGAGCCGATAGAGATTGTTTTCGACGACCTTGGGCACGGCATCGCGACGCAACTCGATGACGACCCGAGTGTTCTCGTCGGATTCATCGCGGACGTCGCTCGCGTCGATCAGTTTTTCGGTGATGAGGTCGCCAATCCGCTCCACCAGCGTAGCTCGATTCACGTTGAAGGGAATCTCGTCGACGATCAGGGTCGATCGCCCGTTCCTCACCTCTTCCACGTGCAGGCGCGCCCTGAGTCGCACGCTGCCTTTCCCGGTCAGGAAATAGTTCCGAATCCCCTCGTGGCCCACCACGATCCCGCCCGTCGGAAAATCGGGTCCTCGGACAAACTGGAGCAGATCCTCGCAGGTCAACCCGGGGTTATCGATGAGGGCGCAGACGCCCTGCACGAGCTCTCCGAGATTGTGCGGCGGGATGTTGGTCGCCATCCCCACCGCAATGCCGGTGCTCCCATTGACAAGCAGGTTGGGAAAAGCTGCGGGAAAGACGACAGGCTCGGTTCGCGTCTCATCGTAGTTCGGGACGAAGTCGACCGTGTCCTTGTCCATGTCCGCCATCAGAAGCAACCCAAGATGGGTCAGCCGGGCTTCCGTGTACCGCATCGCCGCAGGCGGGTCTCCTTCCACCGAACCAAAGTTTCCCTGTCCATCGATCAGCAGGTCGCGCATCGCCCACGGCTGAGCCATGTGCACCAGGGTCGGATAGATCGCCTGATCCCCGTGCGGGTGATAGTTTCCCATGGTCTCGCCGACGATCTTGGCGCATTTGAGGTGTTTCCGATTCGGAGCCAGGCCGAGCTCGTGCATCGAGTAGAGGATCCGCCTTTGCGAGGGCTTCAATCCGTCGCGCACATCGGGGAGCGCGCGAGAAATGATGACGGACATCGCATAGTCGAGGAAACAGCTGCGCATCTCCTCGGAGACATCGCGTGACTCGAAGCGCTCTGCTCCCAGAAGCTGCTGTTCCTCTCCGTCTGTCGTCCCTTCCGGCATGCGATCTACTCTCCCATTACACGTCGAGGTTGCGGACGTGCAGCGCGTTTTCCTCGATGAACCGCCTCCGTGGCTCCACGACATCCCCCATCAGCGTCGCAAAAATCTCTTGCGCCGTAGCCGCATCGGAGATCTCGACCCGCAAGAGCTTCCTGCGTTCCGGGTCCATCGTCGTCTCGTAGAGCTGCTTCGGATTCATTTCTCCCAACCCCTTGAACCGCTTGATCTCGATCCCGCGTCGGCCCACCTCCTTGACGGCCGTCAAGATTTCGTTCGGGGAGTAGAGAAGCCGGCGGCTGCTCTCTTCCTCCCCTTCGAAGAAAGCGTACAGAGGCTCTGCGGAGTGGGCCCGGGAGATGGGCATCCCCAGCTCGGCCAGTTGGTCGAGCTTCTCCCGGACGCTCTTGCTTTCGTAAAGATCCACGTGGGTCGCCCGGCGGAATCGCGGCCTCGGCCCTTCCTCGGCATCGCCACCTTCGGCAGGAGAAGACGTCTCTGCTTCCGGAGGCGGCAGCGCCTGCTCGCCCTCCGGGGCCGCTGGTCCCGATTCCGAAGGGAACCCGGCCTCGCCATTTCCATTCTGGTGTTCAAAAAGGGCCAAGTCGGGATTGGCTTCGGCGAAGCGAGCGAGATCCCCGTCCGAGCAGAAGAAATGCACCTCTTCCTGGTTCCCTTCTCGTATCCGGACGAGGTGGAGCGGCAGCGCTCCCGTCTGTGGATCCCGGTTCTCCAGATAGGCCTCGAACTCGGCCCCATGGTTCTGCAAGGAGCGGGCAAACCGATCGAGATCCTCCAGGCGCTTGAGAAGCTCCACGAGCTTTGCTCCGGAAAAAAGATGGCCTGCCCGGAGGTCTTCGACCCTGGCGTCCTCCGCTCCCTGCTGGATCAACATCTCGTTGAGCTCCGCATCGTCTCGGACATACCACTCCTTCTTCTTGCGCGTCACCAGGTATAGCGGGGGTTGCGCGATATAAACGAATCCTCCACGAATGAGCTCCTGCATCTGCCGATAGAAGAAAGTCAGCAGAAGAGTCCGAATGTGAGAGCCGTCGACGTCGGCGTCGGTCATCAGGATGACCTTGTGATAACGAAGTCGGTCGAGTTGAAAGGCTCCCTCTCCCTCGCCTCCTCCGATGCCCGTGCCGACCGCCGTGATGATCGTCTGGATCTCTTCGTTCTGGAGGACCCGATCGAGCCTGGCCTTCTCCACGTTGATCAGCTTCCCTCGAATGGGAAGGATCGCCTGGAAGAGCCTGTCTCTCCCTTGCTTGGCGGAACCACCGGCGGAATCCCCTTCGACGATGAAGAGCTCCGCTTCCTCAGGACTGCGGGTGGAGCAGTCAGCAAGCTTTCCCGGCAATCCCTTTCCGGAAAGCGCGGTTTTGCGGACCGCTTCCCGCGCCTTCCGAGCCGCTTCCCTGGCACGTGCTGCCGTCAGCGCCTTCTCCACGATCTTTCGAGCGACGGCGGGATTCCGCTCGAAAAAGGACATCAGCCCATCGTACACCAGGGAGGCAACGACTCCATCGACCTCGGGCGACACCAGCTTGACCTTGGTCTGGGATTCGAAGCTTGGGTTGGGATGCTTGAGCGAGAGAACGCAAAACAGACCCTCCCGCACGTCGTCTCCGGAGAGCGCGGGGTCTTTATCCTTCAATAAGTTGTTGACCTTCGCGTACTGATTGACCGAGCGGGTGAGGGCGGTCCGAAAGCCCGAGAGATGAGTGCCGCCGTCCGGATTGGGAATCCCATTGGTGTAGCAGAGAATCTGGTCGGCATATCCCTCCGTATATTGCAGAACGCAATCGAGCAGAATATCGTCCTTGTCCCGAGCGATCACGATGGGCTTCGGGTGAAGCAGTTCCATGCTCCCGGTGATCTGCTGAAGAAACTCCTCGATCCCCTGGCGATAGAAAAAGCGCTGCACCTTCGGTTTGTCGGCATCCAGGACCCGCTCGTCAGAAAGGGTGATCTCCAAGCCGGGGTTCAGGAACGCGAGCTCACGGAGTCGCGGCGCGAGGATGTCTGTCTTGAACTCCTGGGTCGAAGTAAAGATCTCGGCATCCGGCTTGAAAGTAATGAAGGTGCCAGTCGTTCGGCTTTTGCCAATGACCTCCAAAGGCTTAACGGTCTTCCCTCGGCGGAACTCCATGTGGTAGACGTTTCCGTCGCGGGAGACTTCGACCTCGAACCATTCCGAAAGTGCGTTGACGCACTTTGCTCCCACTCCATGAAGTCCGCCGGAATACTTGTAGACCCCTTGGCCAAACTTGCCTCCCGCATGAAGGTTGGTCAGAACAAGCTCGACTGCGGGAATCTTGAACTTGGGGTGAAGATCCACCGGGATGCCGCGTCCGTTGTCGCGAACGGAAAGCGAGCCGTCGATGTGGATCGTCACCTCGATGCGGGTGCAATGACCGGCAAGATGCTCGTCAATCGAGTTGTCGAGCACCTCGAAAACGCAATGGTGCAGCCCGCGCTCATCGGTATGACCGATGTACATGCCGGGGCGCTTGCGCACCGCCTCCAAGCCTTCCAGCTTCTCGATTTTTGACGCATCGTACAGAACCGAATTCGCCGGCAATTGGCGGGATAGCCCTTCGACAGACATCGTAGCAACTTATTCAACAGGATACTACGACACTTTGCCTCTCGAAGACAAGCCGAACGCATCCTCCTCCCGGTTCGCCAGCTTCGGATGAAGTGCATGACCGGGTACTCTGAAGATGTCGAAGATGTCGAAGATGTCGAAGACATGTCAAACTGACCGCTTTGAGAACAAATGATCTGACCGTTTCGGTTGTTGGCTTGTTGTTTCTTTTGGGGTTCTTGCCCTTGCCCCGGGGCAAGGGCAAAAAGTTCTCGTCGCT
>JAQTUK010000008.1 GCA_028710285.1 Methylacidiphilaceae bacterium
GGATCACATACTAAAGACCTATAGGAAAATGAGATAACAGGCGTGACAAAATTCTATTTCCTCGGCTTTTGCATTGCCTTTCTGATCGGGCTGACCGGTGTCGGGGGAGGCACGCTTACGGTTCCCATCCTCCTCTTCCTTGGGATCGAACCGGCGGTCGCCGTCGGCGTTGCCTTGGGGTTCTCGGCGCTGATCAAGATTCCGAGCTCCCTTATCTATTTTTTTAAGGGAGATATCAACAAGCGGATCCTGTTGCTTCTTTCCCTAGGGGGAATTCCCGGCGTCGTGGCCGGTTCCTTCCTGCTCGCCCATGTCTCGCGAAAAGGCCATCTCGGCTCCTTCCTCTTGCTCGCGATCGGCCTGACGGTCGTTCTCTCCTCCCTGCTCAACCTCTGGTTTACCCTGACCGAGCATCGCCTCCATCTCCACCGCTATTTGCGATGGTTACCCGCCTTCTCCTTCTTCATTGGGCTCGAGGTCGGCTCCTTTTCCGCCGGCGGCGGTGCCTTGGGGAGTCTCCTTCTCCTGACTCTGACCAGGCTCGCGCCGAGCGAAGTGGTGGGGACGGACATCGCCTTCGGCATGCTCCTCTCGTTGGTCGGGGGAGGCATCCATGTTCACCAGGGCATGAGCGACTTCCAACTCATTTTCGCCATGGTCGCAGGAGGGATTCTGGGTGCGATCGGAGGTTCGTACGCCTGCACGATCATTCCGAAAAAGCCAGCCCGAGTCTTTCTCCTGGTCTGGCTGCTTTTTGTCGGCGCGATGGTCGCCGTGCGCGCGATCCAATAAGAGACACGACTGGCCGGAAGGGCTCGCAGCCTGCCCGTTCCGCTTCTCCGCCAGACCGCCTCAGATGACCGCCGTCGGAACGAGATACCAATAGAGCTTGTTGAATGCCATCTTCTGGAGATGGCGGAAGTCGTCCGGCTCGCTCACCGTCGGCGGATGATCATAGTCGAAATCCAGGATGGTTGCCTTCCCATAGCCCGAGTCGATGAAGCAGGTGACATGCCCATTATAGGTCGCTTTCCCAGGAGAGGGCTCCTGGCGACGGATCGCAGCCGTTATCTGCTCCGCGATCACCGGTGCCTCGAAATGGGCGGTGCTCCCGGCTTTGCTGATGGGCAGGTCGGTCGTATCGCCCAGCGCCCAGACATTGGGGAGCCCGCTGACACGGAGCGTGTTGCGATCGGTCTTGACCCATCCGTCGTTGTCCGCCATCGGGTGTCCCCGGAGGAATGGCGCTCCCCTATGGGGCGGGGTCATCACCAGGATGTCGAAAGGCAGTTCGGTTCCTTCTAGGCTCTTGACCACCTTCTTCTCGGCGTCGACGGCATCGAGATTGAAAAAAGTCTCGGCGCGGATGGAACGGCGCTCGAAAAGAGCCCGAACCACTGGGACGACGCTCTGGATCTGGAAGACGTCGTTCAAGGGGAAGGTGTAGACGATCTCGGTGTTGGACCGGATCCCCTTGTGGGCGAGAAAGGCTTCGGCAAGAAGGGTAAACTCAAGAGGCGCCACCGGGCACTTGTAAGGGATTCCGCCCACTCCGACGACGAGGCGCCCTCCTTCGAACTCGCTGAGCTTATGATAGAGACGATAGGCCGCCTCGGGCGTATAGAAATGATCCGCCCCGGCGACGAATCCCTCCACCGCTTCGGGGCAGGGAATGGAGCCAGTGGCAATGACCAGATAATCGTAGGAAAGATGTTCCCCTCTGGCGGTACGGAGAGCCTGCTTGTCGGGAATCCATTCGGAAATCGTGTCGATCCGTAACGTGACTTTCGGGTTCAGCAACTTGCGCTCGGAGCGCGCGATCTTTCTCGGGTCCTCCTCGCCGAATGGGATATAGAGCTGCGCAGGTTGGTAGTAGTGAAGGGGAGAATCGTTGACGACTTCGATCGATGCATCGTCGGGTTGCAATCGGTGGGCGAGCCGGTTGGCCACGATGGTTCCCCCGGTTCCGCCTCCCAGAATCAGAATTTTCTTCATGACGCTCCTTTCTTTCCCTTGAGGAACCGACCGGGCGGGAGAGGTGGCAAGCTCGCCGCCTAGTGATTCTTGCGGCAGATGATTCGAGTTCCCCCGGAGGCCACGTCTTCCATTCCGATGAGCTCATAGCGGGCCTTGTTGATCCAAGCGGGAATGTCTTTTTTGCTTCCCTCGTCGCCGGAAATGACCGCAACCACGTCTCCCACGTTAGCCGAGCGCACCAAGCGAATCATTTCCATCAGCGGTCCTGGACAAAAACTGCCTCGCGCATCGCTCTCTTTGGTGATCTTTAGCTCTTCCATACTTTCTCCCTATGTCTCTTTCCTTGCAGCATTCCAAAGTAATGGGCTGTCCTAGAGAAAAATGATTTGCCCGTCGGACGCTTCCTCGATGAAGTGGGCAACTCCCACGATCTCGCTCACGATCGGTTCGAGATCCTCGAGCTTGATGGACAGGAGATCCATCGTGAGCCCGCAGGCTTTGACCTTGACGTTGCCGATGTCCATGGCGCTTTGGAGGGTCTCAAGCCAATTGGGCGCTTTCTTGGCCTCCAGGACTTGAAGAAACTGGGCTCCATAATCCTCGAAGTCTTTGCTGACCCGTCGGTTTTGCTTCCAATCCCCCTTGCGGAGGGCGAAGAGGCCATAAAAGGTTGCGAAAATCGTCACCTCCTTTTGCATCGCGGCGGCGCCGGACGCGATGATGGAGGCTGCCATCAGCTTATCTACCGTGCCGGAGAAGAGGACGATCGACAATTTTTCACTCATAAGAGCCTTTCCGTGGGGGTTTGAAACGAAATCGTCAGCTTGACATTACAACGCTCGCAAGAGCGACCTCTTCCGTCAAGAAAAAAAGTCCTGTTTCTCGCTCTTGGCTTCGCGCGGGGAAGGGCTCAGAGGAGGTGTTGGCGAAGCGCCTTGCGCAAGCTCTTCCGCGCTCGATAGAGCCGCATCTCGACGATTTTGCGGGAGCAGCCGAGCACCTGGGCAATCTCTTCATAGGAGAGGTCCTCGTACTCGAAAAGAACCAAGGTTTCCCTGAGCGGCTCCCGCAGCGAAAGGATCGCCGAGCGGACCTGCTCGCAGATTTCTTGCCGTTCCAGCAGGGCTCCCGGAGGACTTTCCGACCCAAGGCGTTCTTCTAAGGGAGGTGATCTCTCTCCGTCTCCTGGATCTTCCAAGGAGACTGTGGGATGCCGCCGCCGCCACCTGGCCAAGTTGCGGCTCAGGTTCGTGGCAATCGTGAAAAGCCAAGTCGAAAAGCGGCCCTTCGGTCGGACCTTGTTCCGTGCCTCGTAGACTCGAACGAAGGTCTCCTGGGCCAGATCGGCCGCGGAGGCTGCATCGCCCGTAAGCCGGCAGAGAAAGGAAAAAAGCCGCTCCTGCCAGCGTTCCATGAGAGCGCCCAGGGCTTGATCGTTTCCCTTGGCGAGCCGAGCCATGAGCTCCCAGTCGGGATCCGACGCGGTCATGGGCCGCTTCTCGCGTTTCGCCCCGGGCTCGAGGTTGGAACGTAGCCCAGAAGCTCGTCGCAGACAAGGGTCAGGTAGCGTTGCTGCTGCTGGGCGGAGAGTTCTCCGATCACCGCGTAGACGTGCTCGAGGAATGCCTGCCGGCAGGCGGAGCGGAGCCGATCGCACTCGGTCATGGCCGCAAGGACTTCCGGCGTGATCGAGTGGTTTTGCCGGAGAAGCGTTTCGAGCTTCGAGTCCGCGGCGAGGATCTGCCGGCACATCGTCTGGCAGCGAGGGCGCTGCGCTTCCTGCAGGCCGGCGATCGCGGTCAGCTGCCGGTCGGAGAGGTGAAGCTCGCGGCGCAGCCATTGGAGTCCCGCGTCGGGGCCGGTGGCGATGTGTCGGGCAGGGAGCGACTCGAGGAAGAGCGTTGCCGCATAGACCAAGGCCGCGACGATGCCGAGCGGGGTGGCGAGGAGGAAAATCCGTTTCACGGCGTCTTTTGCGCAGCCGCCAGGGCTTGGGGATCGATTTCTTGGAAATAGCGCGCTTTGAGCTCCAACCATCGCTTCTCCTCCCAACGGTGGGTCTGACCTGTCGCAAGCAGAAAGGCGAGAAGGGAGGCGGCAACAAACAGGATCCAGGCTCCCCGGCTTCGGCGAGCGGGAGGAAGCGCTTCCCGAGAGCGCAAGGCCACCCGCTCCCAGACCTCGCGTTGAAATCTGGCGGGAAGATGACCTTCCGGGTGCCAGCGACGCAACAGGTCATCCAGCGGATCGCGGTTCCTCTCCTGCATCTGGGTCAAACAGTATAAACCCGAAAAAGTGTCTTTTCCCGCGCAAAATCCACACGAGAGTCTCTGCCGCCTGGTCCGCGCGCTGGCGGCAGTGGGCAGTGGGGAGGGAACCACAAACAACCCGCTCTTGCGCGGAAGGCACGGGAGAAAAGCCTGGCTTGCGCTCTTGTGCAATCCTCTGCTATCGTTCATCAACGACGGCAAGGAGGCATGGTATGAACGAAGTTGTCACCCGGCAGAAGCTTCTCAATGATGTTCGCGAGGTCATGCACGATGCGGAGATTCTCGTGAAGGAATCGACCGGCAATCTCGGGGATAAGGCCCGCGACGTGCAGGAGCGCTTGACGGCGCGAATCAGCTCTCTGCGAGAGTATCTGGGCGAGCGGGAAGACCGGCTTGCGGATCGCGCATTGGGCGGGGTCCAGGAAGTGGACCGAATGGTGCGCGATCATCCGTATGAATCTCTCGGCCTGGGGGTTGTGTTTGGGGTGTTGCTCGGAGCGCTCCTCAGTCGCCGATAGATGACAGAAGCGCAGCAGCGCGGTGGCATCGGTGGCTCGGGGCAGAAGCTTCTCACCCTGCTGCTTCGACTGATGGCAGTCCGGCTGGAGCTCTTTGCCGTGGAGCTTCAAATGGAGATCGAGCAGATGCTCCGCCTGCTGCTCTGGCTGGGAGCAGGGGTCTTCCTCGGGGCGCTCTCCGTGCTTTGGCTTGGCATTGCGCTCCTCTCCTTGACCTGGGATAATCCGATGGCCCGATCCGTTACGATCGGTGCGATGGGAGTGGTCTGCCTCGGAGCGACGATTTTTGCAGGAACGCGCGTATGGAAGTGGCTGAAGGCATTGAGCACGCCGTTTGCGGAGACGATTCGGGAATTGGGGAAGGACGTCGCGTGGTTGCACAATCGCGCAAGGAAGTAAGAGAGCAGAGAATGCGGGAACTCGTCGCTGCCTGCGAGCAGCAGCGAGACGAGTTGGGCGTCTCTCTCGAGGAGTTGCGAACCCCTGTCCGGCTTCTGGAAGTCGGCTGGCGCTTGGCGCAGGTGGTTCGACCTGGACTGCAGCTTTTCCGCGAGGTTCAGGAGGTTTGGAAGCAAGAGACCCCCAAGAAGACGAGAAGCTCTCTGCTCTCCGCATTCCGTCTCTTTTCTTGGGCGGAGCGAACCCGACTGGCGTTGATGCTCGGGCGCTGGATTGGAGTTCACCTCATTGGGAAAGGTCGACGCAGGGCCTAGGCGGACGCGGCAAGTTTGGCCTTGCTTCGAGTCATGACCTTGAGTAGAGATCAAGAATCGCAGCGGTTGGCGGATGTCGGGAAAAGAAGCTCTTGATGACGGATCGCGTGTGCGGATGACCTCTGCGGCGCGGCTCGCTTGCGCAAGTAAACCAGATCTAGTTTTATGATTTATCAATTATTTCTCAAGGGCGGCCCGATCATGTGGCCGATCCTGCTGCTGTCGATCGCGACCGTGGCCGTGCTTTTCGAACGCTTCCTCTTCCTTTTGACCGAGAGCCGGCGGAGGGACATCAAGCTTGTGCGGAAGATGTTCGAGCTGGTCGAACATGGCCGCATGGGGCAGGCGTTGGCTGCGGGAGAAAAATCGAAGGACGCGGTGGTGCGGGTGCTCGTGGAAGGCTTGCGGCACAAGGATGGCTCCGTTTCCGACGCGCTGCTGGAAGCGGCCAACTCCCAGCTGGATCGGTATAATAAGGGGCTGGTCGTCCTGGATACCGCCGTGACTCTAGGGCCGCTGCTCGGTCTCCTGGGCACCGTCACCGGCATGATGCGCGCGTTCAGTATCGTGGGCGGCGGGGAACTGGCAGGCAAGCAGGCGGCGATTACCGGAGGGGTGGCCGAGTCGCTGATCGCCGTGAGCTTTGGTCTGACCGTGGCGATCTTCGCCATCGTCCCGCTCAACTTTTTCAGCGCGCGCATGGAGAACATGCGCCGCCAGATGGAAGCGGCCTCTACCAAGCTCGAAATGCTTCTGCTACGTTTTGCAGGCCGTTTTTCGGCGGAAGGGGAGGAGCTAGGCGTGGCGAGCGGGAACCAGGAAGTCCGCTGATACCGCCTGGGAAGCTTCTTATGCGGGTCACTTCTCCACGTCGCCATCGGCCTCGACTCGAGATCATCCCGTTTATCGACGTGATGTTCTTTCTTTTGGCCACGTTCATGATGATTTCCCTGGCGATGGTCAAGAATCCGGGGGTGACCGTGCAGCTGCCCAAGGCCCAGACGTCCGGAAGCGAGGAGCGGAAGGAAAAGGAGGTCACCCTTACCGTCACCGACAAGGGCGAGATCTACTTCGACCACGACAAGGTCTCGACGGGAGAACTTCCGGGAAAGCTCGCCGGCCTCAAGGCGGAGGCTGGCCCCGAGAAGGCCAAGGTCTTTCTCAACAGCGACCGGAAGGCGACATTCGACAGCGTCGTGGGCGTACTCGACGCCATCCGCAAGGAAGGGATCTCGCGGATTGCGATTCAGACCGAGCGAGTGGAGAAGACTCCCTAGTCCTCTGCGGTTGCTCGCGCCTCGCAGATTGCGCTTGCACGGCTAGCCGTGCTTCTTAAGCCTGGCTAGCAAACGGCTCGCCTTGCCGGCAATCGCAGCTAAGGCACGCACCTGCTCCTACACGGGTCCTTCTCGTGGTGTCGCGAAGGGGAGGTTTCCTCGATGGAGGGGCACGTCAGCGATCTCCCGGCCAAAAGGTCGCTTCCTTAACGCAGAGAAACGCCTGCGAGGATGAGCAGGAGAGCTGCGGCGGTTTCGTCCATGCGGACCGCGGCTCAGCCCTGCACGGGCTCGGCGCGATTCACCGGCGGCTGCTTCTGCTTGGCGAATTGCCGCTTGCGCAGCATGTAGTAAAAAACGGGCACGGCGGGCTGGGAGAGCAGGGTCGCCGCGATTTCGCCAGCCATCAGGGCGAGAGCCAGTCCTTGAAAGATGGGATCGAAGAGGATGACCGCGCTACCGATGATCACGGCCAGGGCGGTCAGCAGGATCGGTCGCAAACGGACGGCACCCGCGGAAATGACCGCTTCCTCCAGCGAATCGCCGGCTGCCAGGCGCATCTCGATGAAATCGACCAAGATAATAGCATTGCGGACGACGATCCCCGCCCCGGCCATCATCCCGATCATCGAGGTGGCGGTGAAAAACATCCCCAGGTACCAGTGAGCGGGAAGGATCCCGATCAAGGAGAGGGGAATGGGCAGCATCACCGCCCAAGGGGTCACGAAGGAACGAAACCAGCCGACGACAAGGATGAAGATCAGGATGAGGACGATGGCAAAGGCTTTGCCGAGATCGCGGAAGACCTCATAGGTCACTTGCCATTCCCCATCCCACTTGATCGACCAGTCATTCGGGCTGTCGGGAAGATGGGTATATAAGATTTCCAGCGGCTTTCCCTGCGGGGTGCGAAGCTTTTCGAGCGAGGGAGTAAAATCGAGAATGCCATAGACGGGGCTGCCGACCTGGCCAGAAACGTCGCCCAGGAGATAGGTTACTGGCATCAAGTTTTTGTGGAAGATCGGATGGGGCTGCCAGCCCATCTGTTGCGAGGTCAGATCTTTGACGGGGATGAGCCGCGCGAAGCGGGAAAGGAGGGTCAGGTTGCGGAGGGACTGGTCTGTCTGCCGCAGCTCTTCAGGCAGGCGGACGAGAATCTGCACGCGTTCGGGTTCGTCCGGGACATGGGCAAGACCGGGACTTGTCCCCTGAAGGGCCGTGACAATGTTCTGCGCCACTGCTTCTCCCGGCAGCCCGTTCAATGATGCTTTCACCAAGTCGACGTTGAGAAGCTCGAGCGGGTGCTCGCTCTCCTCATAAGTGGCGATATCCGTGATCTCCGGAGATTGGCGCATCAGCTTCTCCACCTGGGTGGCGATTGCTCGTCGCTCGACTGCCGAAGGACCGTAGATTTCCAGGACGAGCGTAGAAAGAACAGGCGGGCCGGGCGGAACCTCCGCGACCTGGACGTAGGCGCCCTCGAATTCTCGGACGATCCGGTTGATCTCGGGCCGGATGCTTTCGGCGATATCATGGCTTTGGCGTTTCCGTTCGGACTTGTTGGTCAGGTTCACCTGCAGGTCGCCCTGGTAAGGGGCTTCGCGGAGGAAGTAGTGGCGGATCAGGCCGTTGAAGTTATAGGGCGAATGAGTGCCGGCCTGGATCTCCACGTTGGTCACTTCGGGAAGCTTGAGAACGACCTGGGAGATCCGATCGAGCAGGGAGCGAGTCGTCCGCAGAGGGGTTCCCTCCGGCATGTTGAGGATGACCTGGAATTCGTTCTTGTTGTCGAAGGGCAGCATCTTGGCGCGGACGAGCTTGAGAGGGATCAGGGCCACGGCACCCCCAAGGAGGAGAAGAACGACGAGAACGAAGAGAAGGCGCAGCCATCGGTTGTAGATCAAGGGGGTCACGAACGCTCGATAGAGCCGCAGGAGGAATCCTTCCCCGCGCTCGCCCGCATGCTTGCTTCCTTTCAGCAGCCAGACCGAGGCCCAGGGAGTCACCGAAAGAGAGACAAGCATGGAAACGATCATCGCGGTGGTCGCCCCGATGGGGATGGGCCGCATGTAAGGACCCATGAGGCCACCGACGGTGGCCATCGGAAGGATGGCGGCGATCACTGCCAAGGTGGCCAAGATCAAGGGGCCGACGATCTCCAGCATGGCTTCGGTCGCCACGGCGAGCAGGGACCGGCCGGCGCTGCCCGGCAGGTGGAGGTGACGGACGATGTTTTCGACGCCGACGATCGGGTCATCGACCAGGATGCCGATCGTGAAGATCAAGGCAAAAAGGGTGACCCGGTTGATGGTAAAATGGAAGAGATAGAAGGTGAGCAGCGTGATCGCCAAGGTGGTTGGGATCGCAATGACGGTGATCGCCGCAGCCCGCCAGCCGAGAAAGAGAGCGATCAAAAGACTCACGCCGAAAATCGCGATCCCCATGTGCTCGAGGAGCTCATTGGATTTTTCCGCGGCGGTCTCCCCATAATTGCGAGTGACGACATAACGGACGTCCTGGGGTAGAGCCGAAGGACGGAGGGCATCGATGCTCATCAGGATCTTCTTGGCCAGGAAAGTGGCGTTGGCCCCCTTTCTCTTGGCGATCGCAAGGGTGACGGCCTCGATCGGCTCCTTCGGCTGGCCGGCCGCGGCGGGACCGAAGCGAAGAGTCAAGCTGCGTTCATCCTGGTCCGGCCCGTCGACGACCTGTGCCACATCCTTGAGATAGACGACTTTCCCCTGGCTTACGCTGACGACGAGGTTTTCGAGATCCGTTTTGTTCGTAATGAGGGCGTTGGATTCGACATCGACGAGCTTTGGCTCCGATTCGAGATGGCCGGCCGGGAGGCGCACATTATTTTGTCGGATCAGTCCGACGAGATCCGCAGGAGTGAGGAGGCGCGCGGCGAGCTTGGCTGGATCGAAGAAGACCTGAAATTGCCGTTTTCGCCCCCCGAGGATCGTCGTTTCCGAGATGTCGGAGATCGGATTGATCTTGTCTCGGACGGTGGCCACGATGCGACGGAGGCTGAGCGGATCCTTCGTTGGGCTGTAGAAGGTGAGGGCAAGAATGGGAACATCGTCGATGGATCGCGGCTTGATGAGCGGCAGGGATGCGCCGGGAGGGAGAAAGTCGAGATGGGAGTAGACCTTGGTAAAGAGCTTGATGAGGCTCTTCTCCATGTCTTCGCCCACCCGAAAGCGGACGATGAACATGGCTCCGTTGGGCGAGGCCGTCGAATAGACATATTCCACCCCCGGAATCTCCCAAAAGACTCTCTCTCCATTATTGACGACGCGCTTTTCGACCTCCTCGGGACTTGCCCCGGGCATGGAGACGAAGATGTCAAAGAGCGGAACGACGATCTGAGGCTCTTCCTCCCGCGGCAGCTCGATCAAGGCAAAGGTGCCCATGAGCCACGAGGCGAGGATGAGCAGCGGCGTTACCAGGGAGGAAGAGAAAAAGCGGAGGAATCCGCCAATGCCTCCACCCTCTTGCTTCGCGCTCATGGGGACGACTCTCCGATTTCCTTGGCGATCTGTTGAACTTGATAGTCGTCGAGCTCCCCCGACAAAAAGTAGAGCTTTGCCCGGGAGATCTCGAGGCGGGCCAGGCTGTCCCAATACCCGATTTCGGTTTGGAGCTGCATCTGGCGCACGCTGAGCAGATCGACGATCGTCTTTTTGCCTTCCCGGTAAAGTTCGACCATCATTTCGGTGGACTTCCGAGCATCAGAGCTTGCCCGACCCAGGATCTCCGCGTCCTGGAGCGCCCCCTGATATTCGGCGTACGCTTGACCCAGCTTGTTCTGGATCAGATCCCGCAAGGAAGCCGATTCGTGGCGCAGCTGCTCCTCGGCGGCCTGGGCTTGCTTGACCTTTGGGTCTCGGGCGGGGTCGAAGAGGGGCACGGTTCCCAAGACTCCCACAGTGTAGCTTCTGCCACCCGTATTGAAGTTGTCACTGTCGAGCATGCCGGAGGCAAAGCCGTTCACCGAGGGAAGGGCCGTCGCTCGCAGGCGGCCCACTTCGGAATGTTGGGCGGCGATCGACGACTGGAGGGCCAACAGGTCGCTCCGATAGAGAAAGGCTTCCTGCACCCATTGCTCGAGCGGCTTCGCCGGACCCTTGCGAGCGGCGGGAAGCGTGCCAACCGCAGCCACCTCGGAATCCGCCGCTTCCCCTTGGAGCGTGTTGACCGCGACCAGCGCGACCTTCCGTTTCGAGGTATAGCCGTTCTGGCTCTGCTCGATCGAAGCGCTCATGGAGCGGCCGGCATAGAAGTCGGCGCCCAGGACGAGCCCTTGCTCCATCAGCTGAACCGCCTGCTCGAGATCCTGCATGGATGCCTGAACATCGAGCCGCGCGATTTTTGCTTCCCGCTCGGCAAGGAGCAACTGCAAGTAAGAGTCGATGGCGAGCAGGCTCGCCTCCATGCGGGTGAAGCGCTCCTCCTGCTCGCTCTGCCGGATCAGATGCTTGGCCGTGCGTATCGAATCGATGGTCTGCATCGCGTCGAAAATCGGGACCATCGCCATCAACCCCATGTTCTGATTGGAGACGGTGCCCGGATGGTTGAGCGTGTTGAGGTTAAAATCGCCCGCCGAAAAGTTTCGCTCGGTCATGTGAAACATGAAGCCAAGGACGGGATTGTCGGAGGTGATCGAGTCCGCCCAGCCGTACACCCTCGGGAGAAAACCGGAGGCAGCCAGAGCCTTCTGGGCGAGCATCTCCTGGATTTTCGCGTGCTTCTTTTTTAGTTCGGGATAGTGTGCCTGAACCTTTCGCCAGAATTGGAGCAGCGGATGCTCCCCTCCTCTGGAGGTGGACTTGCGAGGATCGAGAGCCTTGGAAATCTCCACGCTCTGCGAGCCAGATGCCTGACTACGGAACTCCATGGCCGGCGGACTCCGATCCGCGCCGCCTTCCGCTCCGTTCGCCGCTGGGGTGGGACTCTCCGGACCCGCCGGCTCGGCTCCTCCCACGCTCGTCATCGTTCCGATCGCCAGCATGAGGAGTAAAGTGGCACTCCTTGCCGATCGAAGGGGCGACATGGGATGGGGGACCTGAGCGGCTCCTAGGAATGGGCTGTCTTTTGCGTCGGGCCGTGGCGCTGCCCTAGCTTGCGGAAGACATTCTCCGCCGGGCAAAAGCCGGTAAAGGACGACTGGAGCAGATTCAAGCCGACAAAACCGGTCAGAAGCAGCCACCACGGGCTCCAAAGCGACAAAAGAAGACTGATCAGAATGATCGTCCCCGCCAGCGCGCGCACTTTTCGCTCGATGCTCATATCGGCTCCTCCTCGCTTCTCCATCGAGAATTAACCCATGCCTTGTCAACTGTAAAGCGACAGGTCATGACATCTATTCGACGAGGCCTTGCGGATTTCCTCTGCCGGCCCATCCTCCACAGTTTCTCCTCCGGTGGGCCTCGCCTGCGAGAGCGGCGAAGGATGCCAGCTAGCCCAGTTCGGGTGCGGCTTCGCGCTCCAGCAAGTCGAGCAGAGAGCGGCGGATCTCTTTTCCCTCGAAGAGAATTCGGTAGATCTCCTCGGCGAGCGGTTTCTTGATGTCCCGGAAAAGAGGGTTTTTGTGAACCGACGCGGTGGTCGGAACTCCTTCGACCACGCCTCGGGCCATGCCCAGGGCTTCTTTCAAGGAGACGCCTCGGGCCAGGTGGTAGCCGAGAAGGAAATTGCGGCTCTGCCGACTCCGTGCGGTCAAGATAAGATCTCCGAGCCCGCTCAAGCCTGCGAAGGTTTCGGATCGTCCGCCCAGGCAGAGTCCCAAGCGGGACATTTCGGCCAAGGACCGGGGCAGAAGGCTGGCCGAGGCATTCTCCCCGAGCTCCAGGCCGGCGCAGAGCCCTCCGGCGATTCCGTAAACATTCTTCATGGCTCCCCCGATCTCCACGCCGATGATGTCGGCGGAACGATAGACTCGGAATCTACGGTTATGGAAGATCTGCTGCACCCGGGTAGCGAGCGCTTCGTCTTGGGAGGCTGCTACCGTCGCGGCAGGAAGGCCCTGAAGGATCTCGGCGGCGAAGTTCGGTCCGGAGAGCGCGGCGACCGCTTCGTTGCCCCAGACATCGCGCACGATCTGGGACACCCGGAACCCCGTGTCGATTTCCAAGCCTTTCCCCAAGCTCACGACAGGGACCGGAGGCGGCGGCAGCCGCCGCAGGGTTTCCCGGACGTGCTGCACCGGAATGGCAAGGCAAAGAAGGTCGAAGGCTCTCGGCCAATCCGCCTGGGTGTGATGGACGAAAAAGGTTTGGTGGCCGTTCTCGGAGAGAATCGTGCCGGCGGCCTTCCCCCAGCGCCCTTCGCCCAGGAGGCAAACTCTCGCGGGCTGCTTCGCTGCTTCCTTTCGGGGGATTTCGATCATATGCCGGAAAGGTCTTTTCCCTCATTTCGGCGAAAGCGGGCTTCCGTTCCTTGGATCAGGCGTCGGATGTTGCTCCGGTGTCGAAGGAGCGCCAGCAACGAGGAAAGCAGGGAAAAAGCGAGGAGCACCCAGCGTCCGGGATAGAGAAGGCCCGTAGCCATCGGAAAGACCAGCGCGGCTCCCAGAGAGGCTATGGAGACGATCCGGCAGAGGAGAAAGAGGCTGCCCCAGATCCCGACCAGGACGAGAAAGGCCCAGGGAACCAGCACCAGCATCACCCCGGCGGAGGTGGCGATTCCCTTTCCGCCCCTGCCGCGGAGCCAGGGGGTAAAATTATGTCCCAGGATAGCGGCGAGGCCGGCAAGGGAGCCCACCGCATCCGCGATGGGAACGGACTGGGTCGCGGAAAGATGGAGGCCCACGCCCGCCGGAAGGGCTCCCTTGAGAAAATCCAGAAGGAAGATCCAGCAGCCCCATCGCGCGCCCAAGACGCGCCAAGCATTGGTCGCTCCAATGTTGCCGCTCCCCTGGGCCCGCAGGTCGACCCCGCGAAGGCAGCCGATCCAGTAGCCAAAGGGGATCGAGCCAAGGAAAAAACTCGCCGGCAGAAGCGCGGCCGCCCACCCCAGCCAGCCCAAGGGGAGCGGGCTCATGGCAGAGATTCCCAGCCGATGGCTTTCTGCCGGAGGGCATGATCGGCCAGGACCAGGTGCACCATTGCTTCTACGATGGGAACCGCACGCGGAAGAACGCAGGGGTCGTGCCGGCCGCGTGCGCGGAGAACGGTGGGCTCGCCTTCCTCCGTCACGGTTTCCTGGGGCAGCGCGATCGTGGCGACCGGCTTCAGCGCAACGCGGAAAAACAGGTCCTCGCCGTTGCTGATTCCACCCTGAATGCCGCCGCTGAAGTTTGTCCGGGTGCGGACCCGCCCTCCTTCGGAATAGAAGGGATCGTTATGCTGGGAGCCGCGCAGCCGTGCGCCCGCAAAGCCCGAACCGAGCTCAAATCCCTTCGCCGCCGGAATCGAGAGCATCGCTTTTGCCAGGTCGGCGTCGAGCTTGTCGAACACGGGCTCCCCCAAGCCGACCGGCATGCCCTGCACACGGCAGCTGATCACCCCTCCGACGGAATCCCCCGCCTTCCGGGCATCCTCCACCAGGGCAACCGCATGGGGTAGGGTGTCCGGATCGGGCCAGCGCAGCGCATTTGCCTCGATCCGCTTCTCGTCGAGGGAGGGAGACGGATCCGGAGCGACGTAGCCTTGCACCTCCGAAACGTAGGCCACGACCTTGAGAGAAGGAAAGACCCGGCGCAGGAACTGTCCGGCCACTGCTCCACCGGCCACCCGCCCGACGGTTTCGCGGGCGGATGCCCGTCCGCCTCCCATCCAATTTCGGATCCCGTACTTCGCCCGGTAGGTGTAGTCGGCGTGGCTGGGCCGGAAGACCGCCCGCATCTCCTCATAGGCCTCCGGCCGGGCGTCCTCGTTTCGCACCCAGAGGAGAATCGGCGTACCCAGGGTGAGTCCTTCCAAAATCCCGGAGAGGATCTCGACCCGATCCGCTTCCTTCCGCTGCGTGGTGAGCCGGCTCTGACCAGGCCTGCGCCGGTCCAACTCTCGCTGGATCTCCTCCGTAGAGAGCGGCAAGCGCGGCGGACAACCGTCAACCACCACGCCCACTCCGCCGCCGTGCGATTCGCCCCAAGTGGTAATTCGAAAGAGATGGCCGAAGGTGTTAGGCATGTCTTATCGTTCCTATCGCGAGCGCGACAAAAAGTTTACCACAATTTTGGACCCCTGTTCGGAATTTGGCGTAATGGCGAGCAAGCTCCCCGAGGAAATTGGATTCACGCATCCGCCGGTCGATGCTCTGCGAGAGCAGGGACGGGACCTGGCCGGTTCCGCACGGCGACATCTCGTGCTCGTCGGGATGATGGGTTGCGGAAAGAGTCTCCTCGGCCGCTGGCTGGGCCGCCGGTCCGGCTTGCCAACCTACGATCTGGATCGGATCGTGTCGCGGCGTGAGCATCGCTCCATCTCGGCTCTCTTTGAGGAGAAAGGGGAGGCGTATTTCCGACAGAAAGAGGCAGAGGCTCTGCGCTGGGCGCTGTCCGCTCCCGCTGGCATTCTCTCGACCGGCGGGGGCACTTTCGTCTTCGAGGAAAATCGTCGTCTTCTCCTGGAGCACGGGGTTGTCTTTTACCTGGAGGCTCCAATCGATCTCCTGGAGGCGCGACTTCGCAAGAGCCGAGGGCGACCGCTCCTGGCTGCCGCAGCCGATTGCCGCCAAGCTCTTCAGGAGCTTTTGGAGAGGCGAGAGCCTTTTTATCGGTTGGCTCATGTCACGATCCCCGTAGCCCAACAGGACAGGGAGGAGTTGGGAGAGCGGATCTGGCTAGCCTATGGCGAGCGGACACGAGGCGCAGGATGAGGACGAGGGTGGGATTTTTGGGAGCCGGCCGGATTGCCCGCGCGCTGGCGGGAGGCTTGCTGCGAAGCGAAGGGGACTCATGGGAGCTGGTCGCTTCCACCCGGACCCGGGAGAGCGGGGAGGGCTTTGGCAAAGCGGTCCCGCAGGCGCGCCTCTATTCGGAGGAGCGCAACTGCGATCTCGTCCGGGAAAGCGACATCGTCTTTCTTTGCGTCAAGCCTCAGGAGGTCCCAGGCGTTCTGCGGCAGATCCAGCCGGCGACCGCCGGCAAGTGGATCGTCTCCGTGGCCGCCGGTGTTTCCCTTGCCGCGTTGGTGGCGGAGGCAGCGCCTTCGGCTCGGGTCATTCGTGCGATGCCCAATCTCCCCGTGCTCATTGGGCGCGGGGTCATCCCCTATTGCCTCGGTCCGGGCTGGGACGCCGGCGATCGGGAGGGCGCGAAGAAGCTGCTGCGACGGTTTGGCGAGGCCGTCGAGATCGACGAGAAGCTCTTTCCCCTTGCCACGGTGCTTGCTGGTTGTGGACCCGCCTATTTTTGCGCCTTTCTCGCCCCCTTGCTCCGATTCGCGGCGGAGTCGGGCCTGCCCGGCTCGGAAGCCCGGCGGATGCTCTTGTCGACCTTTTCCGGAACAGCGGAACTCCTCAGGCAGACCGATCTCGATCCCAACGAGGCGGTTCAAGAGAGTCGAACGCCGGGAGGGATTACCCATGCGGCACTGACCGTCCTGGAGCAGAGGGAGTGGCCGGAGACGCTGCGGAGGGCCCTTGATGCCGCTTTGCGTCGAGCGAAAACCCTGGAAGAGGCGTGAGGGACCTGTCATGGCATTGCAGCAGTATATCCGACTCGACGATGCTCTATGCGCTTATGTGCGCAATCACCGCAGCGGCGCGGGCGATCCGGTCTTCCGCGAGCTTCGGGAAGAGACGATGCGGCTTGGCGCCGTCGCGGAAATGATGATTCCGGAAGAAGAAGCGGCTCTGCTTTCCATCCTGGTCGGCGCGATGCGGGTCGAGCGAGCGATCGAGGTTGGAAGCTTCACTGGGGCCAGCGGCCTCGCCATCGCCCGAGGATTAACCGAGGGCGGGAAGCTCCTGAGCCTGGATCGAAGCGAGGAGTGGACTCGGATTGCCCGCGGGTTTTGGCAAAGGGCCGGGGTGGACGACCGGATCGAGCTTCGCCTCGGGCCCGCCCTCCAGAGCCTGGAGGCGCTCGAGGCGGGGTTGTTCTTCGATTTTGCCTTCCTCGACGCCGACAAGACCGGCTATGACGCCTACTACGAGGCGCATCTGCCGCGGATGCGACCGGGAGGGGTGCTCGTCTTCGATAACATGCTTCGAGGAGGACGGGTTCTCGCGAGAGCCTTGGAGAACGATCCCGATACCAAGGCCGTCGCCCGCTTGAACGAGAAGCTGCGCGAGGATTCGCGCATCGAAGGCGTGCTCCTCCCGATCGCCGATGGAATCTACCTTTGCCGGAAGAAGAAGGAGGGAGGGGGGCCCTTGCCGGATCGGAATTGATATGACATCTTAGGGGCATGTCGATGAGGAACCAGTCGCACGACTTTGCCCGAGATGTCTTGGAGAGGAGCCATACGGTTCCGGTGCTGGTCGACTTCTGGGCTCCCTGGTGCGGCCCCTGCCGGATCCTCGGTCCCGTGCTGGAGCGGGTTGCGGCGCGAGCCACGGGCCGCTGGGAGCTCGTGAAGGTCAACACCGAGGAGGCGCCGGAGCTGGCGCGCCAGTACGAAGTCTACAGCATTCCGGACGTGCGCCTTTTTGTCGGAGGAAAACCGGTGGATGGGTTCGTGGGAGCCCTCTCGGAGGGTCAGATCGAGCGGTGGCTCCAAAAGGCGATTCCGATTCCGCGCTCGGCCCGCTACCAGGAGGCGGAACGGCTGTTTGCGGAAGGAGAGTGCAAGAAAGCCGCGGAACTCCTGGCCGAGGAGCGAGCGGCGGGAGTTCGCGATCCCGACGCCTCTCTGCTCTATGCGCGCGCGGCCATCTGCTACGATCCAAAGGAAGCCCTGGAAGCCCTTGGGCCGGATGCGGCCTCGCAAGATCCCGAAGTGGCGGAAGCTCTCCGCGAGCTGGGGAAGGCGCTCCTTTCCCCGTTGCCATCGGAAGCAAAGGCCGACCCGGATCTCGCTCGCTATCTTCGGGGATGGGAAGCTCTTCGGAGCGGCCGGCTGGAGGCAGCCATGGAGGTTTGGATCGGTCTTCTGGAGGAAAAGAGGAATTTCCGGGAGGGGGAGCTTGCACGGATCTGTCGCGCCCTTTTTCAACTCCTGGGATGGCGCCATCGTCTGAGCGAACGGTTCAGCCGACGCTTTTCCGCGGCGGTGCACGTCTAGCCGCAGGAGAACGGTTGCCACGCCGGCTAGTCGGGGGGCGAAGAATCGGGATTGCCTTCGTCTTGGACCAGGTAGATCAAGCAGAGCGCGGTGACGGCGAACATCCGGGCCGCGACGTCGAGCGCAGAGGATAAGGACCCACGCCAGAGCTGGAACCATTCGCCCGCGGCAATCAGAAAGAAGAAGAGCCATTGCACCAGGGCAGAGGCGAGGCCGGCGATTGCCCAGGCCTTGGCCTGCGCAAACTGCCGGTGGGTTCCCGGCCAAGCGCGGACAAGTTTTGCGCTTCCCACCAAGCAGAGCAGGGCCGTGCCGAGCTCCCAGGTCACCAGTCCGCCGAAAAGGAAACGGCGGGCGATGGGCGATCGAATGGCGCGGCCGCTCAGAGGGGAATTTCCAGGGACCGTATCCATCGAAAGGACGTGGACGAGATAGGTCCAATTCGCGGAGGGATCGGCGATGTTGTCGATCGCCGCAAGAAGGAAATAGAAGCCGATCAGGAACGGCAGAATCGTCTTGGAGGTTCGGAGAACCAGGAGCAAGGAGGACATCGACCTCGGCTTATCTCCCTTTGGCGAAATGGCGGCGGGCTTCCGCGATATCGTCCGCGATCTGTACGCGGAGCGCCTCAAGGCTCGCAAAGCGTTTTTCCGCCCGCAGGAAGTGCCAGTGATTCACCTCCACCTCGGTTCCGGAGAGGTCTCCCGCGAAGTCCAGGAGGTGGACTTCGAGCAGCGGATCGGATCCGGGTCCCAAGGTCGGCCGCCGGCCATAGTTTGCGACCGCGATAAACTCTTCGGGGATTCGCACCCGGCAGGCGTAGACCCCTTCGGGAGGGAGGAGCTGGGTGATCCCCTCCAGGTTGGCCGTGGGAGTTCCCAGAAGATGGCCGATGCCAGCCCCGGGAGCCACCTTGCCGAGAACCGCATAGCTTCGTCCCAGCCATCGCTCCGCCTCCTCGAACCTTCTCTGCCGAATCGCCTCGCGGATCCGGCTGCTGGCCACGCGGCTGCCGTCGTCCAGAAGAGGCGAAACGATCCGGGTCGCCAATCCTCGTCTTGAGCCTAGTTCCTGAAGCCGTTCCACGTCTCCTTCCGCGCCGTGGCCGAAGCGAAAATCTTTTCCGACGACGATCGTCTGCAGGTTGGGGAAGATCCGGAGGATCCCATGCAGGAAAGCGTCCGGCGAAGACTCCCGGAGCCGACGGTCGAAAAGAATCACGAGCACCAGTCCCAGACCGGCAGCCGCGAGCAGACGGACTTTTTGCGCCGGCGTCGTCAGCCGCGGGGGGGCCTCTTCGGGGCGGATCACCGCCAGAGGATGGGGTTCGAAGGTGAGCACGCCACAGGTCCTCGGGTCGGAGGCGCAGGCGAGCAGTTGACGGAGGACTTCCTGATGGCCTCGATGGACGCCATCGAAGAAGCCAATCGAAATGTGGCGAATTTCCGGATGCGGATGGGCTTCGAAGAACGATACGGCCGGAATCTGCTTGGTTGTCTCCACCATGGAATCACAGCTCCCTAATCCGCTCTTCCGCCGAGCTATCGGCGCCGAATGCGGGAAACCTCGGGAAGCGGCAAGACGTGCGGCAGGAGCTCCTCTCCGCGCTGCATCTGCTCCAGCGCCGAAAAGGAGAGGGCCCTGTCCACCGAGAAGTTTCCGGATTGAAGTCGGCGAAGCTCGGCGAGATGGGCTCCGCACCCGAGGGCCAAGCCAATGTCATGGCAATAGGTCCTCACGTAAAAGCCCTTGCGGCAGAAAATCTCGAAGCCGAGCAGGGGCGGCTTCCATTCGAGGATCTGGTAAGAGAAGACATGCACCATGCGGGGCGGGCGCTCGACGACCTTCCCTTCCCGGGCCAGCTTGTAGAGAGGTTTCCCGTGGTGCTTGATCGCGGACACCATCGGCGGAACTTGCAGGAATTCCCCGGAGAATTTGGCGAAGACCTCCTCCAATTGCTCGAGAGAGAGCGGCGGAACAGGTCTCTCTTCGAGAATCTGGCCGTCGGCGTCCTGCGTGTCGGTGATCTGGCCCAGGCGCATCACGCCGCGATAGCGCTTATCCTCGGCCATGAGAAGATCTTGAATGCGCGTGGCCTTGCCGAGAACGAGGACGAGCAGCCCGGTCGCCAGCGGGTCGAGAGTGCCGCAATGGCCGACTTTTCGCAGCCCGAAGCGGCGGCGCAGAAAGTCCACCATATCGTGGGAGGTGCACGCCTTGGGCTTGTCCAAAAGAAGAACGCCGTCAATTTCCATGGAGAGAACGCTCCCGGTGAGCTCAGGAGGGGGATCGCAGAAGGGGAAGGATCTGCTCGAGAAGCTGCGTTTCGACCTCCGCCACGGGCAGCGGAGCCCGGGCTCCGGAAGCGTTGCGGTGGCCGCCTCCGCCGAAGTGAGCGGCAACCGGGCGCACGTCGATGGCGGGAATCGACCGGAGACTGATGCGAGTGACCCGCGGGCCGACCTCCTCGACCATAAACGCCACTTGTACGGTCTGCACGAGTTGAAGATAGTTCAGGAAGTTCTCGACCTCGAGCGAAGTCGTGCCCGTTTTCGCGTAGAGGTCCGCGTCGAGGCGATAAAAGGCGATTCGATTCTCCGCGGCGAAACGGGTCCGGTTGAGGATCTCGCGCAGAAGCTCGAAGCGGTTGAGCGAGAAATTCCGGAAGGTACGCCAGGAAAGCATTTCCGGGTCGGCTCCCGAACGGATCAAGGCCGCGGCAAGCTCCAGGGTTTCCGGCCGGAGGGGCCGGAAAGAGAACGAGTTGGTGTCGGTCAGGATGCCAACGTAAAGAGCAGCCGCCGCATCGGCGCGCACAGGAAAACCGAGCTCCAGAGCCGTCCGGGCGACGATCTCCGCCGTCGCAAGCGCGCGCGAATCGATCCAGTTGATCTCGGCGTATCCCGGATTATCGGGATGATGATCGATGTTGGCATCTACCCGGACTCCCCAGCCCTGGAAGCTCTCTCCGAGCCGTTCCAGGGTCGAGCAGTCGACGGCGACGACTTTCCAGGAGCCGGGAGGCCGCTCGACCGGAGTTTTCTCGACGGAAACAGAGCCCGCGAGATAGGCGTACTGATCGCTCGGCCCGTCTTCGTTGAAAACGCGCGCTTCTTTGCCCATGGCCTTTAAAATCAGGGCCAAGCCGATCGAGCTTCCAAAGGCGTCTCCATCGGGACGAACGTGGGAAAGGATGACAAAATGGCTGTTGTCTTGGAACAGCTCAGCCAGCTTGCGCAGCGACTCGGACATCGGCTTTCTGTTGCACAGGGAACGCTACGAGCGCAAGCTTCTCTTGTTTTCCGGCATCTTCCCGGAAGACGGGAGGACAAGGGGTATGGGCGCGTTCGGGCGTAGGGTGAGAAGGTCCCTTCTTCGGCTATTGGACCTCTTGGTCTTCGTCGTGTTCTGTGCGAGCATGGTTCTGCTGATTCGGAGTCATCTCGGCCAGAAGCAGAAGATCGTGGTGGAGGGGCAAAAAGGACCGCTGTGGGAGGTGCTGCCGACCGCCGGACCCCACCGGTGACCGAAGCGGCCGCTCCTCCCCGGGGCGAGGCGCAGGGCCTCAAGTGCCGGCGCTCCGCAGCTTGATCCGAGGAAGGGAGGGAAAACAGCGCCTCCTCGTTCGCTGAGTCCAAAACGGGTTGAGGCCGATTAGGCTTGTGACGAACCGGGTGAGTTTGTAGGTTGTGACAGCTCGTAGAATGTCAGTCATAGGCTGGGATTAACGGTAAAGGAGGGACAATGCGGATCGGAAAAAGTATTTTGTGCGGGGCGCTGCTGCTTTGCGCCGGGGTGATGGGGCTGCGTGCGGAGGAAAAGCAAGAGGTCACCGTCAAAGGGGAGCTTGTCGACCTCTACTGTTACATCGATCATGGTGCGGCGGGAGACAAGCATTCGAGCTGCGCCAGGAAATGCATCAACTTGGGATTGCCGGTAGGACTCAAGGGGGACGACGGCAAGCTCTACATGCTCTCTGGAGAGCATAAGCCGCTGAAGGCCGCGGCGATTCCTAGGACGAACAAGGTAACCGTCAAGGGGACGCTGGTCAGCGCCGACGGTTACAACCTGATCGAAGGCGCCGAATTCCAGCCCTAGGGTTCGCGCCGTTCCCCGGTCTGCTGCGCCCACCCTCCGTTTCTCAGTGAGAACGGAGGGTGGGCGCCGCTTCTGAAGCAGAGCAAGCTGCGGACAGGCAAGTCTCATAGCACGGCCAAGGCGAGATTTTTGGAGAATTACCGTGCGGCCAAGCGGAGTCGGGTCCCCGCGCGAGTAGGAGGCAGTCGTGAACGAATTCCGCGAATTTGTGGACACGCTCAAGCAGCCGGAGTACGTGCATGTCCTCCTCCATCCCATTCCCGTTTATGGGCTCGCCACGGCATTGGCCGCTTATCTCGCCGGCTTGGCCTTCAAAAGCCGGGCAACGCAGGTCGTGGCTCTCGCCCTCATCGTCCTGACTTCCGCCTCCGGCTGGGTCGTGCAGCATTACGGCGAGGAGGGAACGGACCGGGTGGAGACCATGATCACGCCGAAGCAAAAAGCTTGGTTGGAGGTCCACGAGGAGCGCGGGGAAAGAACCGCATGGATGCTTTACGGAACGGCCGCCATCGCGGCTGTGACCTTGGTCTCCTCCGCCCTCTTCCCCAAGGGACTGAGCTTCTTTTCCTCCGCGACCGTGCTGGCTGGGGCCGCCGCTCTCCTTTTGGGGCTCTGGACGAGCCATGCGGGAGGCCAGATTCGCCATAAGGAATTCTATCAGGGGCCTCCCCCGGAGGCGGAAAAGAAGCCCCGCGTCCAAAAGGGCGCATCGCGTCCGCCTGAGACGGCTGCTCCGCCTCCCGAGAGCCCCGCGCTTCCGGTGGAGCCCGAGCTGCCGCAGCAGGAAGCTCCTCCGTCCGAAGAGAAACCGCCGCAATAAGGCAGGGACGCTACTCGGCGGCCCAGAGACAGAGATCGGATGCGATCCGGTAGGTCGAAGCGGCAGCCGTTTGGATGAGCGGGTTGGGTTCGGCGGAGAAACAGAAGGCAATGCCTTCTTCCAGGTTGATTCGAACGAGGCGTTCGAGCAGGGCCTCTTGAGGCAGTGGGGACAAGCCTTCCAGCGGGCGCTCCAGAAGAAGGAGTCGAGGCCGCGGCGCAAGGGCGCAACCGAGAGCCAGCCAGCGCCGCTCGACCGGGGGGAGCTTCCCGGCCTGCGCGGAAAGGTGCTCCTCCAGCGGCAGGAAGCGGAAGAGCCAGGGGGGAAGCGAGGAGCCGGCGGAGCGGACAAGATTGGTCTCCACCGACTTTGCCGCATCATAACCCTCTTCGAGCGCGAGCAGCGAAAGGCCCTGCTCCCTTGCCCAGCCGGGGGCAGATCGGGCGAGATCCTGATTGAGGAAGATGACGCGGCCGGCCTGCGCGCGGCGATCGCCCGCGAGGGTCTCCAGGAGAGCTCGAACCAGAATCGGCGGAGCATCTTGCGCCGTCGCGAGAATGGCGACGAGGCCCGAGGAAGGGACAATCAGTCTCGGGACGCGGAGCGGAGGAAGCGGCGGGAGGGAGAGGACGAGGTTCTCCGCGCGAAGCAAGGGGAGGCCTTCTCGATCGGGCTCGCGAGGCATTCCGTTGTCCTATCCTCCGTCCGGTCTCCCGGAGAAGGGGGTCGAGGGCGTGGGTTTCCAAGGAAAACCCCTCGAGAAAAACACTTTTGACGCGGGTCGGTTCCTTGCGCAAGATCATTTCCGCAATGAGCAAGACCGCAGCCCCGCCGGGAAAAGTGAATCTCCGGACTCCGGAAGTCATGAGCCTCGTTCAGGCGGAGGTGGAGAAACACTATCGAAGTCCCCTGGTCGAATATCTCCAGGGGACGGGAGGATGCTTGTCCGCAGGGGGTTTGACGGTACGCCTCGCCAAGGCGTTCGGATTTTGCTACGGGGTCGAGCGGGCGATCGATTTGGCCTATGCGACCACCAAGGTGTTTCAAGGCCGGCGCATATTCCTCTTGGGAGAGATCATTCACAATCCCGAGGTGAACGACCAGTTGACGGCCCTGGGAATTCAACGCCTTCAAGAGCTCGGGGGAGAATCGGATCTCGACAACCTCGATGCTTCGGACGTGGTCATCGTTCCCGCTTTTGGCGCCCAGGTGAAGACGATGGCGCGCATCGCCCAGATCGGCTGCCAAATCGTTGACACCACTTGCGGAGACGTGATGACGGTATGGAAGCGGGTTCGCCAGTACCGGCGGGAGGGAGTGACCTCGATCATTCATGGAAAAGCCTGGCACGAGGAAACCAAGGCGACCGCTTCCCGGGCCGTGGGAGAGGGTGGCAGCGGCCATTACCTGGTCGTATACGATCTGGCCGAGACCGATCTCGTCTGCGAATACATCCGTAAGGGAGGAGACAAGGCGGATTTCCTTCGCAAGTTTCAAGGGGCCATCTCTCCTGCTTTCGACCCCGATATCCATTTGCAGTTTGTCGGAGTGGCGAATCAGACGACGATGATGCGTGGGGAGACCGAAGAGGTGCAGCGCCGTATCCGTCAAGCAATCGTCGATCGGTATGGATCCGATAAGCTTCTGGATCATTTTCGCTTTTTTGACACCATCTGTGGAGCGACTCAGGAGAGGCAGGACGCTCTGCGCGAGATGCTCGATCGGCGAAAACTCGATCTTCTGATCGTGGTGGGCGGATACAATAGCAGTAATACGAGCCACTTAGCGGAAATGGGAGAAAGTCGGCTCCCGACCTATTTTCTCAAGAACGCGGAAAAGATCGTCTCTACTTCGCAAATTCAACATTGGGATTTGCACAAGGGATGCGAGGTGCTCACCGATGGGTGGTTGCCCGATGGCAACGTCGAGATCGGAATCACGGCCGGTGCCTCCTGCCCCAACAACCTGATCGAAGAAACGATCCGGCGCCTGTATGAATTGCGCGAGGTCGACGTAGCGGCGATCCTCCCGGTGCATGGGGGTTAGGAGCGTGTCGCTTGCCGCCGGAGAGAATGAGGGAGGACAAACCAGTATGGTCCTGACAGTGGAGGAGACTCCGGAGCATGGCGACCGCGTGGTCTTCGTGCGGAAGGGCGAGTTTGCCAGAGAAGGAGTGTCTCAAGAGGAATTCGAGGGTGCCAAGCTTTCCACGCTGATTTGGCGAGAGGCCGGGCGACGGATCATCTATGTGGGACTGGGAACCGGACCCGTTACGGCCGATCTCTTGCGGAAGGCCGCGGGCACCGGGGTCAAGCTTCTTCGGAAGTTGGGAGGAGAGGAGATCCACCTCGACTGCACTGCCTATCCGGAATTGGCCGGATTCGCGGTAGAAGGGGCCTTGCTCGCCGCCTACCGGTTTGAAGATTTTCGAATGCCCGAGGCTCGTAAGAAATCGGTCCTGCGGGCGATCACCGTGGCGGTCGGAAAGGGAGGAGAGGGACACGCTCGTCTGGAGGTCGAACGGTCGACGATCGTGGCGGAGGCGGTCAATTATGTCCGCCAGGTCGGAAATCAACCTGCCAATATCATCACGCCTGCGTCTTTGGCGGACAAGGCTCGGGAGCTTGCCGCCGAGTGTGATCTCCAATGCCATGTCTTGGGCCCAAAGGAATTGGAGGAGGGCGGATTCGGCGGAATTCTCGCCGTGGGAAGGGGCTCCGACAACCCTCCTAGGCTGATCGTCCTGGAGCATCGGCCGACGGATGGCAAGCCGATCGTCATCGTCGGAAAAGCGGTCACGTTCGACTCGGGCGGGATATCGATCAAGCCCGGGGAGCACATGGACGAGATGAAGTTCGACAAGATGGGCGGCTGTGCCGTCTTGGGAATCTTGCGGGCGGCGAGCCGGCTCGGCTTGCGCGTGCCGCTCGTCGGTGTCGTGGCCAGCGCCGAGAACATGCCAAGCGCTCGTGCCTATCGTCCCGGGGACGTGATCCGCAGCTATGGAGGCAAAACCATCGAGGTGCTCAACACCGATGCCGAAGGAAGAATCCTCCTCGCGGATGCGGTCGGCTATGCCGTGAAGCACTTGGATCCGCGCCTTCTCTTCGATCTCGCAACGTTGACGGGTGCCTGTATCGTTGCCTTGGGTCGCAATCGGGCTGGCGTCTTTACTTCCGACTCGGACCTCCGGGACGAGCTCTGGCGGCTCGGCGAAATGGCGGGAGAGCCGGTGTGGCCACTGCCGCTGGGGGAAGAGTTTGAGGAAGCCGTTCAAAGCGACGTGGCGCTGGTGAAGAACGTTTCCGGCACCCGGGAGGGAGGAGGTTCGGTTGGAGCCGCCTTTATCCAGCACTGGGTGGGGAACGTCCCATGGGTCCATCTCGACATTGCGGGACCGGCTTGGGTCAGCCGGGAGGTTCCCTATTTGGAAAAGGGCGTGACCGGATTCGGCGTGCGATTGTTGACCCGCTATCTGCTTTCCCTTGCGACCCAGGAGCCGAAGCCATGAGCCTTCGCCGGTCCATGCCAAGGCGTCTCCTCCGGCTGCTGCTCTTCCTCTGGATCTGCCCTCTTTTCGGCGCGACCGTGGCGCGGGTCCACTCGGCGGCACGGGAAGTGGGCACCTGGTCAATTGGGCCGGGAAGGATCGAGAGGGCTTACGATGCGCTCCCGCACGGCGACGGCGGTCTCTGGCTGCTCGCGTCCCCGGTCCGGCAGGAGGGCCACCGACGATCCCCCGCTCAGCTCAGTCGATGGGCGCCTGGAGGCCGCCTCCTCTGGTCCAGGACGATCGTCGATCCCGTCCCCATCGATATTCGGTTTCATCTGATTTCGGAGCCTGCGGGGGAGGTGGTTGTCGCGGGCCAATCTGGCGGCGCTTTCCGGATGTGGCGATTTTCCGGGGAGGGAGAGCTGCTTTGGGGCCAGCAGCTGGTTGCCGATCCGGCCAATCCGAACGAGGTTGTGACGGCGGATGGAAAAGGAGGGTTTTACGTCTGCTTGCATCAGCCTCCGGCCGGCGGAAGAACATCCGACCGACCCGAGCTAATCGAAGGCGCAACCCGGATCTTTCATTATTCGGCGAAGGGAAGTCTCCTGCGGCGCTACACGCTCGAGGCAGTTCCCCAAGTATGGCAACCCGGGGCCAGCTGGCTGCCGTCGGGCTCCCTTGGCATCCAAAATCCCGTGGCGATCGCTGCCTTCCCTAGCGGGGGGATTGCCGTCGTTGGCTATTTCGCTGGCCTTTCGGGCGCTCTACCGGGCGCACCTCAAGGAGTCGTCGGGCAGCGACTCGACTACGGATGGCTCTCTTCTGGAGGACAAGGGATGCCGCAGGTGAAGATCTTCGTCGATCGGTGGGACGAGTCCGGGCAGCGGCTCTGGTCGCGTCTCTTTGGCAGGATGTGGAACAACCTGGCCTTTGCCGTGGCCACTTCGTCCAATGGGGAGGTCGCCGTCGCCGGGAGCAGCGAGTGGGGGGCCTGTCCGGACGGCGGTTCTCTTCGGCCGGTCGGCCTTCGACTCTTTGTTGCCTCTTTTGGCGGCGATCAGGCCTCTCTCGGCTGGTGCCGGGAAGCCCCGGAGAACGTCTCGATCGCGCCCATGGCGCTCTGCTATGAGGCCGATGGCGGGCTCTGGGTGTTGGGGGAAGCCAAGGGGCCGCTTGCTTCGAGCGCGCCGCTCTCCCGAGGGGGAAGGGTATACCTGGCCAAGCTGGACTCTGCGGGTCGCCTGCGATGGAGGCGCCAGCTCGGAGAGGGAACGAGCCGGCCCTTTGCCCACATCGAGCGCGGTCCGGGCGACCACCGGGCCGTGGCGTGGGCAACGGCTGCGCTGGGCAGCCGATACCGATCGCAAGAGGGCGAAATCGTTTCCGTCGGCCTTCTTCCCGAGGACCTGCCCTAAGGGCTCGCCCGAAGGGATTGGCGCTCCGGGCGATCGGCAACGATTCCGCATCAGGAGTTTCCCTCCATTCCCATTTTTCTCCGCGCAAGCTGCGGAAAAAATCCGATTGACGGCCTTCGTCGGCCAATCCACGATCCAATTTTCCCTGCCAGGGAAAATGGAGTGTCCCGGCGGAGGAACGATCCTATAGCGCTTCGAGAGTTCAATCCGTATCGGTTTGAAGAGGTTTTAAGCCCATGATTCAGCATCGAGTAACCATCCCGATTCAAAGCAAGGGGAATGTGGGGAAGTCGACGGATGCGATCGCCCGGCTAGGGTGGATGTCGGCCCGAGGGTTGGCTTGGCAGGCTTTCGACCTGGATTCGGACAACCGAACCCTGTCGAAGGCCGTGCCGGGGGTTCAGATGGTCGAGCTTTCCGAAGAACCGGAGACCGACCTGATCCGCCTCTTTCGCAGCGTTGCCGAGGTGCCTCTGACCTTGATCGATCCCCGAGCGCACCTTTCACGCATTTTGCTTCGCGCCCTGGAGGCGGTCCGATTTTTTCAGTATGGCGGCACGGAGCCGGACACCCGCGTGACCATACTCTTCTTCCCGATGGACGATCTCGCGGTGATGGACGAGATCGCGGAGGTGGTGGAACGGGTCGGGAGTCAAGCGGACTACCTGGTGGTGCGAAATCGCGCTCGGATTCCCCGGATTCGCATGTACGAAGGAAGCGAACTCGAGAAAGAACTGCTTTCCCTCGGAGCCTCCACGATGGATCTGCCGCCGCTTCTGACAGACACCAAGGATGCGCTTGCAGCCCTGGAAATCGGCTTGCAGCGAGCCATCACCCCGGTGCAGGCCGTGGTCGATCCCGAAGTGAAGCTGGATCTGATCCACCGGGTGATTCTGGAAGACTGGTTGCGGTTGCTCTTTGGCCGGTATGAGGGCGTCGCCGGCTATCTTTTAGCGGACGCAGAGGCGGAAAAGATTAAGCGAAGCGCTGCTCCGATGCCCGATTCGGAGGAGCGAAGAGCGGGAGGGCGGCGGGGCGGGAAGGTGAATTTGCAGAATCTCTTATGAGTGATCCGGAGGCGGTGGACGATTGGGAGGATCCGCAGCGGTATTGGAAGGCTGCGATTGCTCATCTCCCGCCGGAAAAGCAGAGCGCTGCTTGGGAGTGGTATCGCGCCCGTTCCGAGCCGGCCCAGGCTTTCGACAGCCTCAGCGGACTGCTGCTTCTTCTCGAGGCAAATGCGGCCTACTTGGAACGGGTTCCCCGCGCGGTGGAGGAGCTTTTGGAAAACGTGTCGAAAAGCGCCGACCGAAATTCCCCCAGCCGCGCCGACTTGGAGCAATTCCTCGGATATTTTCACCACTATGCCACACAGCTGCAGGGCTTATTAGGCTCCGCCCCCGAACAATGGCAGAAGGGACTCCACCGGGAGACTGCGCAACTCAGCGCCCTGGTTTCCCAGATTAGCGAGCAATTGAACCACTCTGTGGCGCAGCTGGCGGATCTGCTGGGTTCCGCCCCGGTGCATTGGCAGGAAGGCTTGCAGCGGGAGAGCAAACAACTCAACGCTCTCGTTGCTCAGATCACCGAGCAGAGCCGATCCCTCCAGAAGCGGCTCAATGGTCTTCGCCTCTGGGCGGTCGGGTTGCTGCTGGCGATCGGTTTCTTTTCCGGATGCACCGCCATCCTGCTCTTGCGCCTCCTCATGCCGAAGTTTTTCGGCGTCTGAGGAGGATAGGTACCTTGGCCAGGACTCTGCCGGGAAGGGAAGAGCGGGGTTCGACCGCCTCTCCTAGCCGCCATTTCTCACCATTGCGAGGTTTCGGGCGAGAGAGGTGTGGAGGAGGCCGTTTCCGAGCGTTTTCGACCGAGGGATGTCTCTTTCGAGAAGGGATCGGGTCGGGATACGGTTCCGTTT